>VSNG01000050.1 GCA_009774175.1 Lachnospiraceae bacterium
GCTAAAGCAAAAGCATCCACTGAATTATACCATAAAAATTTTCTGTTTTTCACCCGATGGCACGAAACGACTATTTTTCGGGAACGGAAAGCAAAAAAGAGCCATTAAACAGCCCTTTTGTCGCATTGTCATTTATCCATTAAGTTTTTACCGCTTTACCCGTACACAAACACGGAAACTCTGTATATTATCACGAAAACTCCCATCCTGTTTCCGTGATAATAACCGACTTTTGCCTACGAGTATATACTCTTTTGTATTATTCTCTATCTTCTCCGATTACATTTGAAAGATATCCTTGTTACTCCTGAGTCACAGTACAGAAACCAGAGCTAGCTTGTATTCCTCTCTGTGTGTGTTCATTAAATTCCGCTTGACTATATTTCTCAATGCCAGTCAGCATTCCATTCCCGGAGGCATCAGGGTGGGCAAAGTCACGGACTGAATAAACTTAATCCGTTGCCCGTAATCTCTCCACAATGCAAAATGTTATTCTACGGTTTCAATGGAGTCCACAATGCTCATTCCGGCAATCTTTCTTAGCGGAATACAGGTTGCCAGCAAACAGGCTCCGGTGGATAGAACCGTAGCTTCGGCAATCGGCAGAATAGGGATGGAAACCAACTGAATAGTGTCGGTAGTCGCAGCATTTACAAAAATTGTGCAGATATAGCCAACGATATTTCCAATTACCGCCGCAATAATGCCATAGTATGCGCCCTCCCACAAAAATGTTTTGTAAAGGCTTCCCGCACTCATACCGATAGCGCGCTGCATACCGATTTCCATAACGCGAGTATGAATATTTGTGTAAACAGTATTGATGATATTCAAAAGACCGATCAAGCCAACAAACAAGATCAATCCCCATGCCAGCAATCGTATCTGTTCAAAACTTTCTTCTAATTGCCTGTCTGTTTCTTCATAAGACAGGTAGGTTGTGCCGGGGATGTCCTGACAAATTTTCTCTGCCACAGCGTCAAATAATTCCCGGTCAGCATCCGCGTTCAAGGTAGGACACATTTCATTATAAATAGCTGTACCTGTCAGTTCGGAATAGATACAATCTGACACTATCACCTGAACACCGTTTGTAAATCCGCTGTTCCCTACGCTTATATATCCGTCATATCCATCCAATGTTGCAATGATCGTAATGTCCCGGCCAGCCACGGAAATTGTATCACCTGCCGCAAAACTTGTTCTTTCTAGTTCCGTTCCCCCGTAGTTTAATGCCAGTGGATTTCTCACAATACACGCCTTGCCGGATTTCAAAAGAGCTAAATCTTCCTCTGAAAGTTCGCTGCCCATGAAATAATCCCAATAGTCATCATTCAGTCCAACTACCTGAAATGTTTCTCCCGGCTGTAATTCAAATCCGAGCACAATATCGGATATTTGCCCGGCATCGTCTGGCTCATAAAGCAAAAATTGTATTGCTGCCACCGAACTTACAGCACTATTTTGACGTAACTCTTCCAAATCGTCAGCAGAAAATCCTACCGTTTCATTCACGATAGAATAATCCCCTAAATGATTATCCTCCATGCCGCTTGCCGTATTTAACAATGTGGTAAAACTCTGCAAGGCAATAAATACGGCTATGCTCATAACCAATGAAAGAACGGTAATTGCTGTGCGGCCACGATTGCGCTTCAAATTCAACCGGGCATAATAAGCCTCAAAATTGCGGATTGTCTTTGATTTTCGATTTCTCCGCTTAACCTTTGTATTCCGGCCCGACATGGCAACCGTAGGAGGTACTTTTGCCGCATATTTAGCAGCCGGTAATGCCGCAATGAAAGCAAAGAACAGTGTGATTGCAGCACTTATAACGAGAAACGGTAATTTACCTGTACTATTTGTTGAAATCAGATTTTGCAATTCGGATGTATTCTGCACCATGAATATTTCAGGCGACAAAAAACTTGTTGCCATTATAATGATACCTTTCGTTGACAAAAGACCAACGATCATACCAACTGGAATACCGAGCAGACACAAAATCAATATCTGTAAAGATACAATGCTGTAAAGCTGGCTCTTTTCACTTCCAATGGCTCTTAGTACGCCATATCCCTTAATGCGTTTGGACACGGATATTTTCAGAATATTATAAATAACCAACCCAGCCGCCAGAAGAATGAGAACACCCACCATGACGCCAGCAGCAGCCATAAACGAAAAACCTAAACCGCTCTTTTCAGAGCTTTCTTGGCTGTCAAACTGTATTCCGCAAGCCTGCAAATAAACCTGATTATAGGATGTATCAAGTTCATGTATTTGAAATTTTTCAATTACGTCATTTACCGTATTTTGAAAGCTTCGCTTATCGGCTGTACGGAAGTCCACATTGTAATATAGGTATTCTTCCGGCAACAACTGTTCGGCTGTATCTGTTCCAACAATCCCTGTAATTCCGCCATAAGAATATCCAATATAATTGCTTTTCGTGATGCCTACAAGGACAAAATCGGCAGTAAATTCAATGGATGGAGCAATATCATGCCGTAAGGTTTTAGAAACAGGCAATGAAATAGTATCGCCTACTTTTCCATCAAAGCCGAGAAATTTAAGCGCATCTTCTGACAATGCGATCTCCATTGCCTGTTCTGGCAAACGGCCCTCTTGGATTTGTGAAATAGCAGGATAGGCGTCGAGGCTGTTACCGACATATTCCACAAGGCCGAGTGTGAGCTGGCTGTTTAAGTCTATGGTTCCTAAACTGATAGAGGGGCCAATATAGGAAAAGCGGGCATCTTCTTTCAGTTCGGAAATCTGTTCTTCGGACATTTGAATAAAAGTAGCGTATTTTTCCCCGTTAATCGTAATAGCCTGCTGCTGCCTCATGGCATTTAGAATACCGATAGACTGCCCTATAACCGTTGTTGTAACTGTGGAGAGAACAACAGCTATTAAAATCAGAATGGATGTGACCTTTTGAGCCAGTAATTCTTTCCATGCAAGGATGCGATAAGATTTCATTTTGCTGTCACCTCCGAAAGAACACCGTCTACAATTACAAATTGCCGGTCTGCCATTCTCGCTATACGGCTGTCATGGGTAATGACAACAAGGGTTTTCCCCATCTTTTTCCATATATTTTCCAGTATCCCCATAACTTCGCCGCCGCTTTTGCTGTCCAAATTCCCGGTCGGTTCGTCAGCGAAAATAATATCAGGTTTTGCAATCAGGGCGCGGGCAATCGCTACACGCTGCTGCTGTCCTCCTGAAAGCTCATGGGGCAAGTGGGTAAGGCGGTCACGAATACCCAGCAAATCCGTAAGCTGCCTTAGGTACGCTTCGTCCGGCTGCTTTTTGTCTAACAGCGAGGGCATAATAATGTTTTCCTTTGCGGTCAGGACAGGGAGCAGGTTAAATTGCTGGAAGATGAAACCAATGCGCTGACGGCGAAAAGCAGACAGTTCTTTGTCAGTAAGTCCGTATATGTCTTTTCCATCGTATGTCAGGCTGCCGGAGGTCGGTTTGTCCAGCCCGGACAACAGATGGAGCAAGGTGCTTTTCCCACTGCCGGACGGTCCCATGATAGAAATAAAATCGTTTGACGCAATTTCAAGATTGACTTTATCCAGCGCAACGACGCGGCTTTCACCGCTTCCATAGATTTTTGATAGTTCTTTTGCTTCAATGTTCATAAAAACACTCTCCTTATTTGTAGTCTAAGGAGAGTGTAAAATAGAAATCTCAAGAATCTCTCAAGATTTTGAATTTATTTGGAAAGAAGCAGTAGCTGTTGCGCCATAATCTTGTCTGTTTTCCAGTGCAAGCGTTCCCCCATGCTTTCGGCATAACGTCTGGCTGCTGTATAATCCCATGCCAAAGTGTGCGGCATCTTCTTTCATTTTTCCAAATGGTTTGGGGCCATTCTGTATTAACTCCACAGGATAGCCGGGGCCATCGTCTGTAACCAACAGAAGCAAAAAATTACCTTGCCTTTCCAGATGGATGATGATTTTACTTTTTGCAAACCGGGCCGCATTTCCAATCAAATTTTCCGCAACAGTCAGAAACAATCCATGATCTAATTGCGTTGTCCCATTATCAGGCGCAGAAATGGATAGTTCTAATGTTCCTGCAAGAAGTTTTGCTGTATCTTCTAATTCGGAACGCAATAGAGAATAAGGACATTCGCTTAACCGCACCGGCATTTGCTCTAACCTCTGTATACTGCTCATGGCCTCTACATACTGTTCAATACGAAGGGTATAGCTTTCCAGCCTGTCAATGGCCTGCTGATCTGCCGTACCCTTCCGCAGTAGTTTTACAGTTCCCTTTAAGACCGTAATCGGATTGCGTAAATCATGGGAAAACGCGGCATTTAGCCGTTTACGTTCTTCTGCCTGTCTCCATAGCTCCTGATTTGATTTCAAAAGTTCTTCCCGCATTGTATCAAAGGCGGCGCAGAGCTGGCCTAATTCATCATCAGAGCGAACCGGCATGGAAAAGTCAAGATTGTGGTTTTGAACCCGTATGATACCATTCCGTAGTGCGGCAATCGGCTGTTTCAATTTGATATGGTAATACAGGACGCCAGATAGCGCCAGTCCACCCATCGGGAAAATAATGCAGGACACGATTTGAATGATATTAAGCATTCTCAATATTCTTTGCTGTGATTCCGTTGGTGCTTCCAGATTAACGATTGAGCCATCTGATAAAATTTCAACCCCACCGGCAGGAAAGGTTTTACTTACCAAATTGCATATCAGAAAAATTAGCCCTAATAGCAGGAGAGCCAGTAAAACACAGGAAGCAGACAAGATAAGAAAGGATTTCTTTAATCCCATATTTTTCAGGCGTTCCACCGATAACCACACCCCCAAACTGTATCAATATAGCTATGAAGCGTACAAGCAGCCAGCTTTGCCCGAATTTTTCTGATATGCTCCATGACAGTATCGCTGTTGCCTTCGCCGTCAAGCCCCCACACCGCTTCATAAATCCTCTCCCGGTCAAATACCTGCCCGGCGTTCAGCGAAAGCAACTCTACAATATCAAATTCCCGCTTAGATAAAACAACCGATTCTTCATCTATTGTAACAGTGCGGGCCGAATAATCAATCACCAGTTCACCAAAAAATCGAACAGTTGCCTTATTCCTATATCGTTGCTCTCTCCTTAGGTGTGCGGCAACTCTCGCCCCTAATTCATCCAGATCAAAGGGCTTGATGATGTAATCATCCGCCCCTACCTGAAAACCAATAATTTTATCCGCTGATTCTACTCTTGCTGTCAGAAAAAGAATGGGGCAGGTAATATGTTTCCGAATTTCCTGGCACAGGGTCAGCCCGTCCATGTCCGGCATATTGATGTCAAGCAAAATCAAATCCGGCTGCTTTGCTAACTTTTGAAGTGCTTCCTTTCCGCCGTAAGCGGTCAGCACTTCGTATTGAGAGGAAAAATAGCTTGCCATTGTGTCTACAATTCCCGGTTCATCATCTACGATAAGAAGTTTCTTCTTCATTGCTATAACCTCGATTTTCGCTTGTGTCACTCCATTGTATCATCTAAATCTCAAAAAACGCTCAAACCAGCACAATTATTTGTCCGTAATTTTGGCGGCAGCCTGCAACTCTGCTCTTACATAATGCCAGAATACAATCGGCAAAGTATGAATTAACAAGCAGCATTTCTGCTATGTAATTTATTACCATAAATACAATCAGCGCAGATAGAAATTTATCAACCCCTCCCAATAATCTGCTCTGGCTATTAGTGGCTGTCCTATCTGACGCCCTGTTGCTCAGTCAGCAAACATTCCCTTATTCATTCACAACCATTTTGTAAACTTCTTTGTCCCGCAAAGTTGGCTCTGCGGTCATTTTATCATAATTCACCAGCAAAAATGTATGACATTTGCTACATTGAATAAAGGATTTTCCTGCAGCAAGGCCATTTGATTACCCCTCTGGTTTTTATCCCTTCCATTTATAACACCTCCTCAATTAAATGGCAGTTCTTCGTCAATGCCATCTGGTATGCTCATAAAGCCATCCGATGCATTGTTCTTTTTAGGATTTAAATACCTATCAATTAAATTTTTTGCCGATTCAGATATTACAAAATCTGATTCATGCAACTTAACAGATTGAAAAAGTTCATCACCTTTTCCTTTCAATGTATTACCCTTATCATCAAAACGGTATAGAAAAAAGCGTGTTGTTTTCGGAAACACGCTCTCGCAGGAGTTCCTATGGTCCTGGATATTTTATTTTGCAGCAATTACTGCATCTTTAGGAACTATAATTTGTAGCTCTACAATAATACTTCCACCATCCAAGTAATTTCCGTTATCAGGCCGCCCTGCCTGCGGAAATGGCAGACCGCCGCATATGGTTTTACTCCATACGCAGCGGCTGTCTTTTGTATAATTCCTCATCCTAAAGATTTCAAACTCCTGCGGTATTCCACCATTTCCTCCTCGCTTACTGTATCGCAGACGAACTGCAGTTCACTGACCACGGAATCCCGCTCCTTCGGCAGATAGGCAGCGACCGGGTAAAAATTTGAACTTGAGTTGGCAAAAAGGTGCGTCCGTATCTGTAAGTTCTGGATAAACACCTGCAGTTCCCGCAGACGCTCCTTCTCACAGGCAGGGGCAAAACTGCCCTCCCGCTCCATGCGGCACAGCTCCGTATCCGGGAACAGCGTGAGGGAATCCACGGAAATAAAATATGGATTGAGCTGGCTGAACAGCTTTGCACTGTT
>VSNG01000051.1 GCA_009774175.1 Lachnospiraceae bacterium
GTGCAAGAACCAGTTTAATGTCTACAAATCAAGGGAAAAGAAGAAAGGAAACAAAAGAGATGATTGAAAACAGGAATGTAAATATCATAACCGATGCGGACGGTAAAAAGCTGGTCTTGATTAACGATATCCGTTTCAAGGGCAAACGTCAGATTGACTGGGATGATGTAAAGCAGTATCTCGAAGGATATGTCGGGGACTATTACGAGATTGAGGAAAATGCGGAACGCATTTATATCGGAAATGAACTTCCCGAAGAATATACGGAATCAGAAAGCCGAAAAAGCCTTATGGGTGCAAATGCAAAAGCGAAGGCAAATGCCGCTACTGCGATACCGGAGCTGATCCAGATATCATCTAACCCGGCTTTTGAAGAAAACCGCAAGGAAAAACACAATAAAAACGCAAAATACGGCTGGTACAGGTATGATGTCCGTTTTGCCCTCCCGGTTTATGAGGAAAATACGCTTGTAAGATACAATATCTTCCATGCCCGGCTTTTGATTAACCATGCTGAAAATGGCAGGAAATATCTGTATGATATTTTGGCAGTAAAAAAAGAAACGAGCAAGCCGTAACAAGATGTACGGTGAAAACCCATTTCTTATTGTCAATAATAAGCCATTTTTCAATTTCTGTCAATCCCCAATTTTGATTTTTTCAGAATACCGCCATTGGCATTTTAAATGCAATGGGGGAACTTTGTTCCCCCTTAACCACTCCATAGCATGAGGCGCAGATGATGTCAAGACCGCCGCAGGCGAGGCGGAGCCAGTGTCTTGGCATCATCTGCGCCTCATGCTACAAAACTTAAAGCAAGGCAACACTAAAGGGAATATATCAGATCGTGCAGCACTACTTCCTCCGCCCTGCTTTGGATGCTGTTCATCTTTTGCAGCCAGCAGAGCCAGTCATCGGATTTAAGCTGTTCCGTCACGCCCTCTTTTTTAGCCATCTGCCTTACAAGCCTGTCCATCATCTCATTGGATTCTTCATCAATCTCCGCAAGGTGCTTCCATAAAGTTTCCGACAAAAGCATATGCGAATAAATGCCCCTGTGGTTTTCTTCTAAAAACCGCTTTCTCATCCGTCCATACTTCCCGATATGGTATTCCGTTGTATCCGAAAGTTTAAGGTCGGGAATCAGGTAATCGCCTTCCCGATGATATGTAATCTCCATATACAACCGCCTTTCTTTGTGCTAAACTGTTTACAGATACGAATAAAAGGATTACCACCTTCTTCCTTTACCACAACATCTGCAAATTTCCATTCACCACAAATGAGCCAGCCGCATATGTTGTATTTTAGCAGATGCGCATTTCCGCTAAAATACTGCATTTGCCGGAAATGTTTACATCTACAGTTCACAACATATCACATCCGGCACATTTCCCCACAGCATGATTCCGGTATCGCCGTCCCAATGAGGATCTTCCGGCGTCTGCAGCACCGTCAGTTCCATATTTTCACCGCTTCCGCCGTCAAAAACATCTGCCCGATACAGTGCCATACCAGACACAACTGCCAAAATACAGACTACAGCACATCCATAAATCCGCTTTTGCTTTTTTCGAAAAAAAGCTTCCCGCACTTCCCTGACCGACTGATACCTTTTGTTGGGATCCAGGTCGCTGCATTTATGAAGAATCTTCCTGTACCTCCTTCTTCGGAAATCTTCTCCCAAAAGCCGTTCCAGCGTAATACCGAGAGAATAAATATCCGTCCTTTCATCCGTCTGTGCAAATCCGTACTGTTCCGGCGCCGCATAGCCTCTGGTGCCCAAAAGATGGGTGTCCTGCTCCTGTTCTTCTTTCGGCATCCTGGCCGCATCAAAATCAATCAGACGGATATGTCCGTCATCCGCCATCATAAGATTAGAGGGTTTAATATCCCGGTGAATGATTCCCCTCCCGTGCAGATACTCCAGAACGCCGCACAATTCCCCGACCACGCAAAGAAACTGTTTCTCTGATAATTCTGTGCTGCCAAGGGGGGTTCCTTCAATATATTCCTCTACAACTATAGTGAAATCTTCGGACAAAGCCGTTTCATACACCTTTGGCAGATTGGGATGGGAAAGAGACTGTAACTTTGAGTAAACCGAATGCTGTCCCTCTAATTTTTTCCGTACAAACCGCCCTTCTCCGGCCTCCTCCTGTACCAGATATATCGTGCCTTTATCGCTCTGTTTCAGTAATTTTATCTCCCTGTACCCCATACTTCCATGCTCCTTCCTGATATGATCTGCCATCATTATAACTGAAACAGAAAAAAAAGACCAGAAAGCCGGGCGTAAGCTCCTTCCAGAGATAAACGGATCCCTCTGGCGTTCGGCCCCTGTCTTTCTGATCTTAAAACGCAGTAAATATCTATATTATTCAGATGGCGGATGCAATAATCTCCATCTTTCCCTGTAATTCCACTTCACCATATCCACAGGGCAGGATCAAATGATCACCCTTCTGTATCATCTGTCCGTTGATCAGACCGTCTCCCGCAATCACACTCATAATCAGGAACGGGTGCTCCTGCGGAAAGGAAATCTGATTCGCCACGTCGATTTTCCATACCTTATAATAAGGGCAGTCAATCAACAGATTTCTCTGATCCTTCGGCAGATTCGCCGCCTCCTTAACGCTCTCCCCTGTCGGTTTTGCAGGAACCGTGATCACATCGATACTCTGCTCCACATGAAGCTGTCTGGGCTTTCCGTCCGTCAGTCTGTCATAGTCGTAGACGCGGTAGGTGATATCCGAGTTCTGCTGTGTCTCCAGCAGCATGATGCCGCCCTTGATGGCGTGAACCGTGCCGGGATCAATCTGAATAAAATCCCCCTTCTTCACAGGCAACTCTCTGATAAAGGCATTCCACCTGCCCTCTCTGATCATGGCCGTCAGCTCTTCCTTATCCTTTGCGTTGTGGCCGATCACCAGTGCGGAATCCTCCTCACAGTCCAGAATATACCAGCACTCGGTCTTTCCAAGGGACCCGTTTTCATGGGCCTTCGCATAAGTGTCGTCGGGATGCACCTGAATGCTTAAATCTGTCTTGGCGTCGATAATCTTCGTCAGCAGCGGAAAACGGTCAAGCCCCGTATTGCCAAAGAGCGCCGGCTCCTCCTCCCATAGCTGGGACAAGGTTTTCCCCGCATAAATCCCCTCTTTGATCGTGCAGTCGCCGTTCGGATGGGCGCTGACTGCCCAGCACTCCCCCGTGCCTTCTCCGGGAATCTGATAAGGCCAGTCTGTCCCCAGACGCTCCCCGCCCCAGATCATCTGTTTGAACACAGGATTTAAAAACAGAATCGGTTTCTCCTTTTGGTTCACTGATAACATCGCTCCATTTCCCTCCATTACCTTTTGATACCAGAATGCGGAATCCTTGACAATCCGCTTCTGGGTCTGAAAATCCACATACACCATGCCGAATCGCTCGGTATATCCTTTATTCCATTCAAAGTTATCCAGAAACGTCCACTGGAAATACCCCCTCACGTCTACGCCGTCATCCGCCGCCATCTGTAACGCCGACAGATATTTATCCAGAAAGGTGATCCGGTTGGGATCATGAACCCTGCCGTCTGAAGAAACGATGTCGTGACAGGACATGCCGTTCTCCGTAATGTACAGCGGCAGTTTATATCTGTCATACAGGAATTTCACACCCCAGTACAGGCATTCCGGCGTCACCGGCCATCCTGCGGCGGTCTTTGGAAATCCTGCCGGTCTGTCCACAAACTCCGGCTCCCCGTCCGCCCCTGCGCGCACCATATAACCATTATAAATATTCTGTCCCATAAAATCCAGAGGCTGGGCAATCAGCTCCATGTCCTCCTTCGTAATTTCAGGCAGATACTCTTTGAATTTCGCAAGTCCCTCCTCCGGGTATCTCCCAAGGAATACCGGGTCTGAAAACCATGCCACATTCCACGTCCAGTTCTCGATCGGATTGTAGAAGGAAAACAGCACCCGTCTGGCCGCCTCGATATCCTCCGGGCGGTTACTCGCCGGATACGCCATGCCGCAGGTGGGCGCATACCCGACCCTGATCGGCTGCTTCGCATATTTTCGCAGGTTAATCACCGCCCGTCCATGAGCCCGCAGCGCATTGTGGGTAATCTGGAAGGTATCCCTGACGGGCAGCTTTTTCCCCGGCGCATTGATGCCGTGCAGATGTCCGAGTCCCACGAAGCACTGGGGCTCGTTAAGGGTAAAAAAATACTCGCACAGATCCGAAAAGTTCTCCGCCACCACCTTCGCATACTCGCCAAACCAGTCGATGATTTCCTCGTTAAGCCACCCGCCCCGATCCTGAAGAGCCTGGGGAAGTTCCCAGTGGTACATGGTGATATAGGGCGTAATGCCATTCTTCTTCATTTCCAGAATCATATCCCGGTAAAGCGCAACGCCTTTCTCATTGACACGTCCCGTTCCCTCCGGCATCAGTCTCGCCCAGTTGATGGAAAAACGGTATGCCTTCACGCCAAGCAGCCGCATCAGCTTATAGTCGTCCTTGTAACGGTGCATGTGGTCGCAGGACACATAGGCGTCTGTGTGATCAGCGATGCCGCCTTCTTCCGTAAAAGTGTCCCATATCATTTTTCCCGCGCCGTCATCAGGATCCTTTCCCTCCACCTGATAGGCGCTGCTCGCCATACCCCAGACAAAATCCTCTCGAAACATATGTATACCTTCCCTTCCTTTCTATTTCGCTTCCCTGATATCTTTCTTTTATGAGACCGATAATTAGTTGGTCACTTCACTTCTCACGCTGCTGTGCCGACACAATCACCGATACCAGATAAAAAGGCGCCGCATCGTTTTCGTGGGTCTGCGTCAGCCGGATCTCCACCTTGTGCCTGCCCGCCGGCATGTGGTGCGCCAGTGTGTCGATATGAAGGCTGTCCCCCCAGTCCTCCTCAAAATTAGCATCCAATATAACCGCATGTTCCTCGTCGCCATCCACCACCGCAGCCGCAACAGGCACAGGACGATTCACCGACTTCCGATACTGTACGGCAATTTCCGTTCCCTCCACCTCGAAGGCGATCTTCGCCCCCTCTTCTGCCGCCGTCCAGCCACCGCGGAACATATCGTTCACATATTTCTTAGGTGTGGCGTCCGCAGAAAAGCCCTCACAGACAGGGACACAATTATGATTCTGCAAACGCACTGCACACTCATAAGCATTTCCTGTCAGAGGCTCCGGCATGGCAAAAGGTTCTTCCTCCTCATCCATCTGTCCGTAGATCCTGTCCAGACAATCCGTAATAACCTCCGCAAGCAGCGCATGTCCGTCCGAGTTGGGATGCAGGTCGTCCGGTGTAATTTCCCGATTCTGTATAAGGCCGGAAGCTACCTGCGCATAAACCGTCGGTTTCATGCTGACGCTCGGGAGCTGATAGTGCGCCCCGATTTCTCGATGCTTTTCCTCTGCACTGACGCCGCTGTCATAAAAAATATTATGTACCAGAAGAACCGCAGGCGCAAATTGATTTCCGTACACCTTCCGCACAAGCCCCTCATAAGTCTCCTGGTAGAAGTCCGTGTTGTCGTCATTGACAGAAAATTCAATGATTACAAAATCCGGCTTAAACGCCAGCACATCCTCCTCCACCCTCGACACGCCAAACTGTGAGGTCGTCCCTCCAACTCCCGCATTCACATAGGTGAAAGCGGTTTTGGGGAACCGTCTTACAAACCAGTCATAAACCAGATAAGCGTAACAGTTTGTATACTGGGAAGAAACCGATCCCTGCGTAATTGAACCGCCGAGAAATGCCAGCGTCATCCGATCTCCCTGTCTTGCAAGACGCATCAGTTTCTTCATGCGGTGCAGATTTCCCCGATTTACAAACCCCTTTTCCGTATGTACATCATACCCCATTTTCTGCTCTCCCTTGATTTTACAATTATTTGTTAAGATACAGGAGGCTAAATATTAATTAATTTCAAAATGTATTTAGCCTCCGCAAAATCGCACACTC
>VSNG01000052.1 GCA_009774175.1 Lachnospiraceae bacterium
AATAAAAAGGGACTTTCTCAATCCTTAAGAGGCTATGACAGCAACGGTTATAGTCTTTTTTCATGCGGTAATTACCGTATGAAATGAACTCTTATTCCCCTAAGCGGAGAAAATACCCGTCAACAATATTCCGCAATTCAAATTCCCGACAAAAAACATCAAGGGAAAGGTGTTTCTGGTTGCCAGGTATGTATTTACTCATGGAGAACCTCCTTCTGCTGCTGTTAGGATGACATGGAGAGTATAGCGCTGCTATATGAAAGAGTAAACGCCATCTTTGCAGAGGTAAATTACACAGTATGATGGGGGAGTGGAATTTAAAATTTCAATTTTCGAAAAATAGTCGTTTCGTGCCATCGGGTGAAAAACAGAAAATTTTTATGGTATAATTCAATGGATGCTTTTGCTTTAATGGGAACGATATTCTGCCGAAGTAATAGGAAACAGTCCGGGAGATTTATCGGCAAAGCACAGAGAATCTGAAATCCTATATGCAGCGCCAGTGGAGCCTTGTCGGGGGAATGGCCGGCACATTCAGGGAGATGGGGTAATGGGCAATAGATAATATAATTGGAAAAGGGCGATAGGGGAAAAATAAGTTTATCCGCATCTTTATGAAATCTTCAAAATTATCTGTTATTCTTTCTGCAACAAATAGAAAGGATATGCAGAGTATGGACATCATTTTGAAAACAACAGAACTAAGTAAAAGTTTTAAAGGGCAGATTGCGGTAAACCGTATATCTTTAAGTGCACAAAAGAATTCGGTTTATGGCCTGTTAGGGCCAAATGGAGCTGGAAAATCAACAATTTTAAAAATGATTGCAGGAATCTTTAAGCCGACTTCCGGCAGGATAGAGGTTGACGGCCATGATTGGAGCCGCAATGATTTGAAGGAAATTGGTGCTTTGATTGAAAATCCGCCGCTGTATGATAATCTGACAGCATATGAAAATCTGAAAGTACGTGCTCTGGCGCTGGGTTTATCAGATGAGCGAATTTCAGAAGTCCTTACCACGGTACAATTAACCAACACAGGAAAAAAGAAAGCAGGGCAGTTTTCTTTAGGCATGAAACAAAGGCTTGGAATAGCACTTGCACTATTGGCCCAGCCTAAACTCTTAATTTTGGATGAGCCGACAAACGGATTAGACCCTATCGGTATTCAGGATCTGCGTAAATTGATCCGCTCTTTCTCAGCGAAAGGGATTACTGTTATTTTATCCAGCCATATTTTATCTGAGGTTGAGCTGATTGCAGACCATATCGGTATTATCTCAAATGGAAAGCTGGGTTATGAAGGTGAAGTCCATAAAGATGTGGATTTGGAACACATTTTTATGGAAGTTGTTGGCAACACCAGGGGGGAGGGCTGATTTATGCTTGGTATCATTCAATCCGAATTGCTGAAAATGCGCCATACTTTTTGTATGAAGCTGATAATTTTGGCTCCGTTAGCCACATTGTTGCTGGGGTATCTGTTAAGCGGCAGACATGTCCAGCTTTCAACATATAACTGGTGGTATTTCATGGTTCTGCCATTTGTAGTTTCGCTATGTTCTGCGAGCATGATTGCCGGGGAGAAAAAAAGCGGGATGCAGAACATAGTTTTCCTGCCCATACGACTTGATAAAATCTGGTTTGGAAAAACGGCAGTATTGGTTATTCTACTCTTTATGACAAACCTTTTCCTGTGGATTGCAACAACTGTTGCCGGCATGGCGGCAAGTGTTACGGTTTCTCCTTTGGATGGGCTGATTGGCTGTATGCTCCTTTTCCTGACTTATTTGTGGCAGATTCCCGTTATTATGCAGTTAACATGTTTCATGGGGCATATGAAAGTTGTTTTTGCATCTTTAGCTGCGAACGTGATTTTATCTGCAGTCTGTGCTGAGAAGGAATGGTTCTTATTTGTTCCTTATGCGATCCCTGCCCGTGTTGTATGCCCATTCTTCAAAATACACGTTAATGGGATTCCCCTTGAAGATGCATCTTCTCTTTTATCAGCCGGGTATGTTTTTCCGGCAGTGATTGTCAGTCTGGTGTTTGCATTAGCTGCTTTTTGGGGTGGTGCAAAATTGTTTTCGAGAGGAGGCTGGGTACATGAGTGAATATTACCAGTATCTGAAAAGTGACATTTATAAGCTGAGGCACTCATGGTTTTTGGGGATTCATCTGCTCTTTCCGGTTTTTGGGGCAGTTCTAATGCTGTTTTATTCCCATTTATCGTCTGGCAGCGAACTGAATAAGCTGGCAGCCTTTGCACAGATTATCGCAATTGCATATCCGTTTGTAATCTCGGTTGTCTGCCAGATTGTTGCAGAGCAGGAATCACAGGCAGGGCATTCCCAAAATATACTCACGCTCCCCAGCCGCAATAAAGCTATCTTTTCAAAACTCACCATCCTGCTTTTGGCGGGACTGTTTTCTACTGCGTTCAGTGCTGTGCTATTTGGGATTCCGTTTTCCTATATGACAGGAATCAAACTTCCGGTAAGGTTTTTTGCCGCAATTTCGATTGTACTTTGGGGAAGCAATGTTATGTTGTACGGACTGCATTTGATTCTAGCGTTCCGTTTTGGGAGAAACTTATGTTTAAGTATCGGTGTGATGGGAAGTTTGCTGTCAGCGCTTCTGCAGACAGGTCTGGGTATGGGATTGTGGTATATGATTCCTTATGGTTTGGGAGTGCGGTTTGCGGAAAGTGCCTTGGCATACCTGTTCCATCTGCAGCCTGTGGGGACATTCGAAAACCAGATAGGGATTCTTTTCTGTACTATTGTCACTTTTGGTACAATAGTCCTGACAGCATTTTGGTTTTCAGGATATAGCGGAACATCTTCTGATTGAAATGAGGATTTTGTATATTCTTAAAGGAGCGGAACGATGGGATATATTTTAGTAGTAGACGATGAGCCTGCAATGCTACAGCTTATCCGGCGTGTGCTGGAAAAAGACCGGCATTTGATCAGCCTGATATCGGATGCACAAACAGCCCTTAATATGAACTTTTCTAAATATGATCTGATTTTGCTGGACATTATGATGCCGGGACTGGATGGATTTGAATTTTGCAGTCAGATACGTTCCTATGTAGACTGTCCCATTATATTTCTGACGGCCAAAATACAAGAGGCTGATATTGTGCGCGGATTAGGGCTTGGCGCTGATGATTACATTACAAAGCCATTTGGAACGGATGAACTTCGGGCGAGGGTAAATGCCCACTTACGGCGCGATAGCAGGGAAAAGAAAAACGCCTTTTCCGTTTCAGGCATCGTGTTTCAGATCAGCGCAAAAGAAGCGGAATTTCAGGGGAAAAAACTTCCGCTGACCAAAAGTGAATATGAAATCTGCGAATATCTGGCGCTTCATCACGGGCAAACATTTACGAGGGAACAAATCTATGAAGCTGTTTTTGGCTTTGATGGGGAAAGTGACAGTTCTGTTATTTCCACCCACATCAAAAATATCCGCAGCAAACTGACAGCTTTCCAATTAGCGCCGATAGAGACCGTATGGGGGGGCTATAAATGGGTGTAAAAAAACTGCGTTCCGTATTCATGCGGTATGCACTGTGCCTTGCGCTTGCGGTTTTTATGGTGATTGCGGTTAATGTGGGGGCTTATCTTTTTTGCGTGAGCATAGGGGTCATATATCCGCTGACCAGCATAAGTACCGCAATAGAAATGGAAAAAGATAATCTGCGGTCTGTCCGGCAGGTTGAAGAATCTGATATACCGTATCCATGCGAATATGTCATATTCACAAAAGACGGGCAGTACGCAGGCGGCTCCATTGGCTGGGAGTATAGCACCGCCATATGGAATACCTGCATGGAAGGGGGCAGGACCAGAGACGGTGCGTATCTTTATTCTGTCATTGAGAGAGAAGAAGAAATCCTGATTTTGAGATACCGCATGACGGCCCAATTTGGAAATGCGGCATTAAGAAGTATATTTCCGTCTGCCGACTGGCTTTTGATCGTCTCTATCCTGTTGGAAATTCTGCTCTCTCTGATTGTAATATCTTTTATATTTGGGAAATATCTTGGGAAAAAGATTGATAAACTGCTGGCTGTCGTCCACAAAATAGAGGATCAGGATTTGGAATTTGAAATTCAAAAAAGCAGACTTTTTGAGGTGGATCAGGCATTGGATGCGCTTGACCATATGAGGCTTGCGCTGCGGCAGTCCCTTGAGAGGCAGTGGTATGACGATAAAATGAGACAGGAGCAGCTTTCTGCTCTGGCACACGATCTGAAAACACCGCTTACCATTATCAGGGGAAATGCAGAGCTGCTTTTTGACACTTCCCTTTCAGCAGAACAGAGGGAGTGTGCGGAATACATTGAGAACAGTTCCTTGCAGATGCAGGACTATGTGCAGACTTTGATTGAGGCAGCAAAATCATGGGACAGCTATAAACCTTGTATGAAAAAGGTCAATATGGATTCTTTACTGCAGGAACTTAAGAAGCGAATTGATGGTTTATGTGCTGTGAAAAATATTCTACTGCATTGGGATTGTGGACGTCATCCTTCCTATATTACTGCAGATCACAATTTGCTTATAAGGATGTTCACCAACGTGCTTTCCAATGCAGTAGAACACACTCCGCAGGGTGGAGAGATTACCTTTGAAGTAGAGGAACATGGCAACGAGCTTTCTTTTCTAATTACAGATACCGGAAAAGGATTTTCTGACGAATCTTTAAAACATGCAACAGAAGAATTCTATATGGGGGATGACAGCCGGAATTCAAAATCCCATTATGGTATTGGTCTGTATGTGGCTGCTTCCATAGCCAAAAAGCACAATGGGAAAATCATTTTAGAAAATTCTGCTGTTGTAGGCGGTGCAAAAGTTACAATACAAATCCCGTACTGACGGGCAGTTATTGTTCAATAACCGTCCGGAGATTATTTTGGTGGAACTGAATGCCAAATAATACAAAAGCTAACCGCCGCTATGGCAGACCGCCATATGCGGCGGTCTGCCTTGTGTCACAGACAAAAAGAGAGACAGGACGGAAGGGCTGTGGGCGCAGCCTTTCCGTCCTGTCCGGCACTTTGCGGTTACAATTCTGTATTCATTTCTTTTGCTTCTGTCGGCAGGCATTTCCCCCAAAACATGGCCTTGTAGTCGGAAAATCCTAACAGGTAGGCGAGCATCCCAAACCGGGAGTCCAGCGCGTTCTGCTCGCTGACGTATCGGTCGATCAGCAGCCGGATTTCTTTTGATAAATCCATCCTGTCCAGTTCGCCGGAGTATATATCCGACTTGCGGAGAATCGTCTGGTATTCCCCGTCACTGCTTACAATGCCGTTCATGACGCCGTGTATTCGGGTGTCCATGAGCTGGTACAATGCAGAATCTTTTTCCAATCCAATCCCTCCTTCCGTGGTGTCGTATCTTAACTCTGAATTTGGGAGCTGGCAAGTGGAAAATAAAAAAGCCGGAAAACTATATTGTAGCGTCCGACATTTTCTGATAAAATATTTATAAGGGTGCTGCCATAACGGGATAGGCGGTCAGTGTGCGCCCAGCAAAGGGTATAGTGTTTCATGGGTGGAAATCCCATTCGGTAAGAGTCTAGCCAACTCACCGATA
>VSNG01000053.1 GCA_009774175.1 Lachnospiraceae bacterium
ATTTGTGGAAAGTGTGAGAAAGGGGTAATCAGATTTATATAAAACAAGAAAGATAACACAACATATTGATATGCGAGGCTGATTAGATATTTTAACATAGGATGAGTGAAAAATGAAAAGTTTGGAGATATGAGAACAGCTATGGTTTTGAAGCCGGAGCATTTAAGGCTAGTTCCAAATCTGCAAATTCACCGTGGAATACAATGAATATTACTTTTTATATACATTAAGTCGTATGGGGAGCGTAAATGCAGGTTAATTCTAATTATCGGCAGAATATCATATCATACGAAAATAAGCAGAAAAGTAACGGGATTTCTACATTTGCACAATATGTAACCGAAAAGAATGAAGAACGGCTTCGAGATGAAGCAGCAACGGATTTTGAGGAACGTGTGCTACAGAGTGCCGGACCGAATGCTCCACAATCTGTAAAAGATGCTTGGATGGAGACAGTGAAAGAAGTTGGAGTAAACGGATTGGGTGAAACTAAGAATGGACGGACTCATATAACAGATATGCACATACAGCAAATTATAGCCCATTATTACGGGTTGTCGAATATATGTATCTTTTCTGGAAAAATTGGAAAAGTTGCTGACAGGGAATAAGGAGTAAAATGGAACAGACTTGTACGGCGCAATCATCAGAGGTCTTTTGCGTAAATTGTTACGGGAGTATGCACCATGTGAAGATTAGCATGGTGCATATTTTTTGCCCAAAGTTAGAAAAAGAGCGTTCTACAAAGTAACGTTTTCTGTAGTGTCAGCGACCTACTTTGTGACGTGCCACTTTAGCGAAACGAGCAGGGAAACCTTGCAGGATAAGCTAAAGCGCATGATTTTAAGGGATATTCAGAGCGGAAATTATTAAATTTCATGTTCACACTTTTTTTGTCTTGACGGCACAAACGATAAGGGCCGGGTTTTTCAGAAAAGCTGCTGAAAAAGAAAACCGCCCTGTTTTACTCCAAAGATACCTCCGGCAAGCACTTGGGGCTGGGCCTTGCGGTGAGCCGGGCGCTGTGCCAGAAGCATGGGGGAACCATAGAGCTGTCAAACCAGCCGCCCCATGGGGCCTGTGTGAAAGCCTCCATCAAAGTCAAGCAATCCCCATGATAAAAACCATCTTCGGATGCCGCCCAAAAAACTTGGGCGGCATTTCGTTTTTCTTGACCGAATTTTGACTTTTACCCGCTATGCTTAGTCCATCAAAGCAAAGGAGGTCATGTATGCGACAACGATTGATTACCATTCCCCTGATGTGCGGCGCACTTTTATCCCTCGCCGCCTGCGGGAATTATGCTATTCCAGACAGTACGCCCCCGCCGTCACAGTCCGCCGCTGCAAACCCGTTTGAGGCGGCGGAGGAGGATACCGAATTTTTGGCAATGCTCACCCATGAAGCTGTTTCGGCTGATTTCTCCGAGAGCGGGGAGCGTCTGCCATTCTCCTATGACGGCAGTGAGCTTCGGCTGGACTACCGATTCTCCCTCGCCGGCAAGCTGGATGCCGTTGGATTTCTCCTGTTTCTGGATGGCAAACCCCAGCCCTACAAGGTGAACGATACCACAGCGGAGTATGAGTATTGCCACAGCTTCGCCGCAGGGGAGGAAGGGGAGGATCAGAATTTTTCCTTTCTCTTTCAACCTGTGACCGGCAGCGCCGGCGATACGCTGGCCTTGACAGTGGTGAGCATCACAAACCCGGAATTCCAGCCGGATATGGAATCCACCTCCAGCTATGGCTGGTATCATAAGACACTGGATTCCCGTGTTGAATTGCAGTTCAACGCGGATGCGCCCACCGCTCATTCAGACCTTTCGCCTGTCCGGGAAATCTTTTCAAAAAGCGATGTGCGGGAGGAAAAGGTCACAGCGCAGTATGTGGAAAACGAGCTTCCCAAATACGGCTGGGACGGTGTGAGCATGGACACGCTGGACAGTGGAATCTATTATACTTTCTCCTGTGACGGCGGCATTACCTATGACAACCTGCGGGTCTCAGCTCCCGTTACCCTACGATTTACCATGTGCGGCACAGCCGGAACAAGTTACAGCATCGCTTTTTTCCTGGATCACCGGCCGGTGAAACTTGACGAAAGCACCTGCCGCTCCATTACATTGAGTAAAGGCAGCGTCATGGAGCTTGAGGCAGTGATCGACCCGGACAAGCTGGGGCAGTTTCACACCTTCTACTGTGTGGCCGTCCCCCAGGGCGGAGCCTCCGGCCCGTTCTTTAAGACCAATTCTATTTTATTGTATAAGGAGAACTGAACATGAAAAAGACATTCTGCATGACATTGGCGCTGATTTTTACCCTGGCGTTGTCCGCCTGCGGTAAGACGGATTCCCCGGCTCCTGCGGTTTCGGGACACGTCCCCTCCGATACATCCGTGGTCGCTGTCCCGCCCTCTGACGGACAGCAGAACCAGCCCATTTCCCAGGCTGGTACATCCTGCATCTTCGACCCGACCCTGTTTGGCGGCAAACTCCGGAGCTGCGCCTATGCCGGGAACGGAACGCTTTTCGTGCTGGCGGACAAGCTGTACCTCTACGACACAGGGACTTCCTCGGTGCTGGCCACCGTAGAAGCGCCCCTGCGCGACTTTGAAGCGCAGGCCATTGACGGGGGTTACGTCCTGTCCGGCATGGGAGATAGCGGCATTATGGCGTACATCTACGACAGCTCACTTTCTCTGAACAAGGAGATCGCGGTGAATGAGCTTTTGCAGGGAGATTTTGTTGTCAGCGAAACCGGAGGCGTAGCGGTCTCCACAGACGGAAAGAAGCTGGCAATTGCCGCCATGGGCGGGCTGTATCTGTATGACCTGGAAAGCGGGAGCCTGACTACCCTCCTGGACGTGGCCCAAAACGCTGGAACAGCCAGCATTAGTGTTTCGATGCTGAATGGTGTTGCCTTTGCCCAGGATAACAGCCAGATCGTGTTCTTTGGCAGCGGCAATTCGATTCCGGCGGTAGATGGCGAGGAAGGCTTTTCCATCCACGGGAGCATCGCCGTGGACGGCAGCGGTCTGAAACTCACAAAACCGTCCGACTATGAAATGGAAGAAATGCAGAGCAGTGTCAGCCGGTTGTTTTTCCCGCAGATCTTTACCAAGGCCAACGGTACGCTGCTTTGGATCGACCGGGCAACGGGCAGCGCCAATACGCTTTCCTTCTCTGACAGCGGTGAAGGCAAAGACGGCGTGTACGGCTCGGAGCAGGGGAACTATGTTGCAACCGCCGTTTTGGACGGCAGTCTGACCGTTCGCGTCTATGACGTGGCCTCCGGCGCATTGGTTGCCACTGAAGTGATTGAGAACTCCGACCCCACATATTTCTACCGCATCCCCAGCATTTACCTTCTGGACGAGGCCAAGACCGCCGTAGTTGTTCTCGGAGGCAGCATCGGTGAAGTGGATACGCTGGTGTCCACATTTACCTTTGGTGAATAACATGGAAATCACATTTGAAAGCGTATCGAAACAATACAAGAAAAAGTATGCGCTGAAAGACATTCCCACCCGCGAAGCGAAAGACCGGGTTTCGGAACCTGATCTCTCGGTTTACCCAGGGCCAGGGATGCCGCGCTGCTGACCGATATGTACTGCGTCAGCAACATGAAACAGGAGGGGAACATTTTACCCTCCGCATTGTTGAGGCTGGATGCCCGATCAAGACCGCACAGCCTGTCCAGCCCAACCTGGAGGATGTGTTCTTATACTATTGCAGAGGGGAGCGCCATGATACGTCTGATACGGTATGAATTTATCAAGCAGTTCTGTAAACGCTCCATCCTGGCGCTCTTTGTGGTGTTCAGCCTGGCCAACCTGTTCAAAATCTATGGCGAATACAAATCCTACTCCTATCTGACAGACGGGAACGGGGAGCGGTCTATCAGCAGAGGGAGAGCGGCGCGGTTTATCACCTTTATGCTGGCCGCACCATCCCCGCCTTTACCTACCGGGAAATGTGCTGTTTGGCTGGCTGCAACCGACAGGCCGCAGAACTGCGCGATGGAAGAATACCGCGGGGAATACGAGAGGTATCTGGAACGGCTGGACGGGCTGTTTTCCGCCCAATCGCTGAAGTTTACTTTACTTCCTTTGTCTACTTAATGCAATATTGCCATATGGAATGCCACCTAACATTGGCGCCTGTTTATATGTGCGAAATTAACTGTCAATTATTGATAAATAT
>VSNG01000054.1 GCA_009774175.1 Lachnospiraceae bacterium
CAGTTATTGGAACCCGTGCGGTTGTGACGAAAGATGTGCCGCCCTATACCATTGTGGGCGGCGTCCCTGCAAAACCAATAAAAAGACGCTTTTCTGATGAAAAGATAGAACAGTTGCTTAAAATGAGATGGTGGGACTGGTCGGAAGAAAAGATTGCAGGGAACATAAAGGCAATACAGTCGGGGTGTATGGAACAACTGAAAGAGGTATAAATATGTGTACAAGATTTGTATATAACGGAAATGATACCGTTGTTGGATTTAACTTTGACATCGACCTTTCCGTGTGGACGCATACGGTCATCACAGAAAAAGACAGATTTTTCATCGGGATAAAAATGCCAGACAATAAGTACCATTCTTTTCATGGAGTAAACAGGAACGGGAATGTCGGGACGCTGCTTTATGTAAATGGAAACGAAAAGGGAAGGTATTCTGCTGATGCAGGGTGTGTTGCAATTTCTGATTTGACGGAGCAGTACGTCAAAGGAGAACTGTCATTTGACGATGCCTGCCGCATTGTAAAGAACCAAGAAATTGTATATGCCAGAGATGCTACTATGCAGGCAATGCTTTCAGACAGGAAAGGGCGTGTGCTAATCATTGAGCCAGGGATTGGACACCGTTTTGAGCAGAAAAGATACTCTCTGATAACGAATTATTCCATACTCAATCCAGAAATAACCAGACCATATATTGTGTCTGGAGATGACAGGTTTGAAAGGGCAAAGGAACAACTGGAAAAGCAGAATGATAATTTTTCAGTCACAGATGCTTTCAAAATCTTAGAATCTGTCCGGCAGGAGGGAATATGGGCAACGAGGGTTTCTTTTGTATATTCTGTTAAAGCACATAAGGTTTTTTATGTGTTAGATAACAGGTTTGGAGAAATAAAAGAATTTCAATTCGATATGCGGACAAATTCCTGAATCCTGATTGTATAGAAATCATTAGCGACAGAGAGCGATATATTCCATTGGGTGGGAAAGCGATTTTTGAACAGCAGCGTTTGTTATACCAATCCCTGCTAGAATGGCTTGACAAATTTGAAAGCCAGTTTAGGGGGAGTTGATGGCATGGCGATGAAAAGCAGCTTGACAATTCTGTTTGAAAATCCCTTTTGGATTGGATTGTTTGAGCGCATAGACAGCGACAAATATGAGGTCTGCAAGATGACGTTCGGCAGAGCCGATGAACTTGTGGGAAATCTCACAGCTCATCGGCTCTGTTTGTCTGAAAGATAAATATTTAGTCGTTGACTTTCGTGTTTATTGCAGAAGTTTGTTTTGCATTTCATTCAGTTTTTTGTAGAGCGGTATCGCCATGAATACCGTTATGACTGCGGAAAGCACATCGGCAATCGGTTGGGCATACATTATTCCATTTAGCCCCCAGACCATCGGAAGAAGCAGGATAACGGGGATAAAGCAAATCCCCTGCCTGCAAGCTCCGAGGATAAATCCCTCTCTGCCTTTTCCCAAAGCAAGGAACAGGGAAGAATACACCGTATAAAATCCAAAGAGCATGATGGAAATGCCGTTTGCCCTTAAAGACGCTGCACCGATGCGAATCATCTCGGCATCGCCCTTTGTGAATTGGGAAACGATAGCTGTAGGGAACAGAGCCAGTATCACACCGAAAATCACACAGAAAACCGTAGACCATAGGATGGAAGTCTTGATTGCTTCACGCAGACGGTCAAACTTCTTCGCCCCGTAACTGTACCCTGCAATGGGCTGAAAGCCTTTGATGAACCCGAATACGGACAAGCTGCCCATTGAAATAAGGCGGGTGACAACGCCCATGCCTGCAATGGCAGAGTCCCCGTAATCGCCAGCGGCATTGTTGATTAAGGAAATGGACACACTCGTTAAAATCTGGAATACCAATGTCGGGATGCCGATTTTGAAAATCTCAGACATGGTTTCCTTAGTGCTGACGAATGTCATAGAGGTATCCTCGGAGAGGGTTTCTTTTGTATATGTGCAGTCCTTAATCCGGAAATGGAATATGCTTTTTTTCCGCAGGATGTAAGTTAGATATACGCAGGTTGAAACGACTTGTGAGATTGCGGTTGCTATCGCTGCTCCTGCTACCCCTAAGTCAAACACATAGATAAACAGTGGATCTAGGGCAATATTAAGCACTGCACCCGTGAGTAAGGCACACATGGTTGTTTTGGCGGCGCCTTCACTTGTTACAATGTTATTCATTGTGACGTTGAATACATTAAAAATACAGG
>VSNG01000006.1 GCA_009774175.1 Lachnospiraceae bacterium
TATCGTTCTGATACTTCTTTTTCTGAAAAATCTTTGGAATCTTTCAGGGTTGCATTACTGTTTATTTGTCAAGGTTCGCGGAGTATTGCTTCGCATTACTCCTGAAGAACTCCTTTCGGGCGTTCTTCCTGTTGCTCTTCGGAATATTCTTTCCGTAAAGTCGATCCCTCGGGGATTTCCTTCGACGCAACGGATTTATATTACCACAACCGTTTCGCATCGTCAAGCCCTTTTTTAAATTTCTCAAAAAAATTTTATTAGGAAATTTAAAACGGGAAAAAAAAGAAATCTCAATCTCTTAAGATTCTTTTTAAACGGAGAAAGAGGGATTTGAACCCTCGCGCCGCGTAAGCGACCTACACCCTTAGCAGGGGCGCCTCTTCAGCCTCTTGAGTATTTCTCCACAGTCTGAACTATTCCTCTACCAATATATAGTTCCGCGTCTCCACAACGCAAAGTAATTATACATAAGGTATTTTTGTTTGTCAATGCTTTTTCCGTGATTCTCTTGGATTTCCACCGATTAAATCATTTCGTGGAATTTTATAATTTACAATATTCCCTGATTGCCGTCTCGTAAAGGTTCTGTCCCTTCGAATCTATCACTACAATTACCGGGAAATTTTCCACTTCAAGCCTGCGAATCGCTTCCGTTCCCAAATCGTCATAGGCTATTACCTCAGAAGCCTTGATGGACCCGGCCAGCAGCGCGCCCGCACCGCCCACAGCCGCAAAATACACTGCACTATTTCTGACAATCGCTTCCTTCACTGCATCCGATCTTTTTCCCTTCCCGATCATGCCAATCAGTCCCAGATCCAACAGCGCCGGTGCATACTTATCCATCCGGCTGGCCGTCGTAGGCCCGGCGGATCCAATCGGCCTGCCTTCTCTCGCAGGAGACGGGCCCATATAATAAATTACATTCCCTTTCATCTCTAAAGGCAATGTTTCCCCTTTTTCCAACGCTTCATACATTCTTTTATGCGCCGCGTCACGCGCTGTATAGATTGTGCCGGTAATATAAACATAATCTCCTGCCCGCAGCTGCCCAGCCGTTTCCTTATCAATAGGCGCCGTTATATGCCGCTCCATATTTTTTATTCCTTTCTTTTTCCGTATATGTACAGATATTGTGTCTGGCTGAATTTAAAACACTATATATAATAGAAGAAACACCCTTATAAATTCTTTCGTTACAGCACCCGCACTGCATGCCTGTTCACATGACAGCAAATGTTAACCGCAACGGGCAGTCCCGCAATATGCGTCGGATACGTTTCTATATTAACTGCCAGCGCCGTCGTCATGCCACCCAATCCTCCCGGTCCGATACCCGTTTTATTAATCAACGCAAGCATTTCCTCTTCCAGCTCCCGGATATAGGGAATCTCCGAGCGCACCTCAAGAGATCTGGTCAGCGCATGTTTGGCCATAAGCGCACATTTCTCAAAATTGCCTCCTATGCCGACGCCCACCACCATCGGCGGGCAGGCATTGGGACCGGCATCCCTGACCGTCGTCAGAATTGCATCCTTCACACCCTCTATGCCGTCAGCCGGTTTCAGCATAAATACCCTGCTCATATTCTCACTGCCAAATCCCTTTGGCGCAACCGTAATTTTTACCTGATCTCCGGGTACAATTTCATAATGGATAACTGCCGGGGTATTGTCCTTGGTATTTTCTCTGATAAGAGGATCGCCTACTACCGATTTACGAAGATACCCATTCGTATATCCCTGACGCACGCCCTCATTAACCGCATCCGTCAGGTTTTCTCCCTCGAAATGGACGTCCTGCCCAATCTCCAGAAATATCACAGCCATACCAGTATCCTGACAAATTGGAATCATATCCCTGCCTGCAATCTCAAGATTATCCTGCAACTGTCCCAGAATCTGTTTCCCAAGCGCCGACTCCTCTGCCTGCGCCGCACGTTTCATGGCCGTATCCATATCCGCTGACAGAAAATGATTTGCCTCTATACACATTTCCCTGATATTTCGGGTAAGTTCCCCCGTCTCTATGGTTTTCATGCTTCCTCCGTTTCCAAATGCACAATCTCCGTTATCCGATGATCTGATCCCTGATTTCATCCAGCTCCTCGGGCGTTACTTCCTGCGGCTTCCAGCCGATTTTCTGTCCATCCGCACTATAACGGGGAATCAGGTGCAGATGAAAATGGAAAACCGTCTGTCCTGCCAGATCGCCGTTATTCTGTACCAGATTAAAACCTTCGCACCCAAGTTTTCCTCGCATCTTAGTAACCATTTTCTTTGCCAGCTTCATTACCTCACCGGCGCTTTCTTCCGGCAGTTCAAAAAGATCCGCATAGTGATCTTTGGGTAAAATCAATGCATGTCCTCTGGTCGCGGGCCCCAAATCCAGTATTACGCGAAACCTATCATCTTCATATAATGTTTTTGCCGGAATCTCTCCGTTTGCAATCTTACAGAAAATACAGTTATCCGCTTTCATAGTCTCCTCCATATTTATTTTTATTTTTTTAACAGCCGGCCATAAACGGCAGAATCCTTTGTTCCCACCGCGCGGCTGCGCTCAGTTCATTCCAAATTGTAACACCAGATCAAGCGACCGCAGTATTTTAAAATCCCCCTTCATTTTCATATCGCCTGCCATAAACGATGTCTGAAAATCTATCTTTCCCGATACAATATCCGCAAAGGATGCGCGGTCCAACTGCATCTCCACATCCACGCGGCCTCCCTCGCCATAATGACAGTCAATGTTTGCGCCGTCTATCACAATCATAAGGGGCTGCTTTTTCTCCTCAATCACCACCTTAAATCCTGCCGCAAAACCCGGCTGCGGAACGAAATGCTTCCGAATTTCCTGCAAAAATTCTGTCGTATCTTCCTTCTCGCTGCTGCCCATCATATCGCGGAACAGACTGGCAAGCTCCTGAATATCCTCTTTCTGCCGCTGCACGTAAGTATCGTCCGACACATATTGCGAAAGCTGTTCCGACTCCTGCGGGGTAAAATTAATACTTTTTGTTATAGCCACCTTCTGTTTAACCGCCTGATTGCTGGCCGGCAGACAGGGCATCTTCTGATTAATGGTACGATAGAGATTTTCAGCATTTTTTTCAATAATCCTGATATAATCCCCGTTCTCCTCCAAAAGCGCCGTATCCGCAATATAACCGCACAGTCCGCTGCACGGCAGTCCGCCGAGAATCTCCCAGGCCGTTGCCAGATTAAGCTTTCCCTCCTGTTCGCCATACGTCGTCGACATGACAATGGGGCACATATAAATTTTGCTGATTTTCTCTTTATCGCCGTAAAGCCAGCAGGCATCCAGAAACTGCTGCATATAGCCACCGATTCCATACCACTCTATGGTCGTCGCAAGGATCACGCCGTCTGCATTTTTCAGGGTCTGCGGAAGCGTAGGAATGCTGTTTTTCTGCTCATAAAGATGAAAAACGTCTACCGTCACGCGAAGCTCCTCCAGAACCTCCTTCATCTTATTTAAAACAAATAAAGTAGGATCGTCCATAAGACCTCTTCCGCCATAATAAATATTGATCTGCATAAAACCTTTCCTTTCTCAACAATGCTTGAAGAAATTCCCCATCTTTTTACAGAAAGCAATCACTGCCGCCGCCGTAAAACCCATTAAAACGCCTCCTACATGAGCCGCGTTATTTATGCCCACGCTGGTAAATCCGCAATAGAGCGAAAAGGCAACTGCAAAAGCCACCCTGCCTGCCGTCATGGATTCCAGTTTGCCCCGATGTGCCATAACCAAAAACAGTAAAGCCCCCTCCACGCCAAAAACAGCGCCGCTTGCACCTGCAGAGCTTCCGTACAAATTTATAAACATCTCATACCCCACGGAAAAAATGTTGCCTGCAAGCCCGGAAAGCAGATAAAGGGCAATATAAGGAAGTGTTCCGATCTCTCGTTCCACAATCGTCCCCACATAATACAAAACGATCATATTGCTAAAAAGGTGTTCCACATTCCAGTGTAAAAACATACTCGTAAACAGCCGATAATACTGTCCGCCCTGCAAAATCCATGGAACGCTGAGCGCACCATTATTATATAACAATTCCCCCGTAAATGTACATATCAGAAATACGATTACATTCACAGCTACCAGAATCTGGTTCGCCCGGTGGGATTCATCCAGACCCCAAAGCGTTTTCCACTTCCTGCCTGCTTCCGTCCTCTCCCCACTGCGCTTCATAAGGGAGAACAGATGCTCCTCCAGAAGTTCTTTCCAGCCGTAAAAGTCCGCCGTCTGCGTTTCATGAATGATCAATCTGTAAGCCTGTGTGTCAATGATCCAGCAAAAGCTGTCGCTTTCACAAATCTTTCTGGCCTTCTCCGTATCCGCGCAAAGGACTAACGTCATCACATGAATTTCCCGTTCTCCCCTGTCATGAAAAAAATCGGAAATTTTTTCTTTCATATGGGCGTACTGATCTTTCGAGATGTAGAGCCCCTGCCTGTAATCAATCACATACAAAACGTTAATTCCCTGCATTTCCCTGCGGGAATAAAAATTAAACTCAGGCAGATTAGACGGTATTTTATTGTATCCGCAGTCAAGAAACAGCGTTTCCAATCGCTCCAACGTCAAAATATCCATGACAAGAGAGTATCATTTTCGCTATGGGATGTCAAACCGTTATCGGTAACAATAATTCAAGTTACCAAACCGAATTTCATCTCCCGGCTCAATCTCCACCGTCTCCTGCGGTTGCAGGCGAAATCCGTTTTTAAACGTTCCGTTTGTAGAATTCATATCCGTCATCTGTACAACGTCTCCGTTTTTTTCAAATCTTACATGAAGTCTGCTGACCGAATCATCCTCCAGCACGCAGTCCACACAGCCCATCATTTTTCCCACCGTATAGGGAAATTTTGAAAGCTCAATGTGTCGTTTATTTTTTCTGTCCAGCGCGTACAGCTTATATTCCGCATACCGGGTATTATCGAAGAAAACGGTGTCTCCCCAGCTTTCCCTTTCATCTGCCGGTCTTTCATCCATCCTTCTTTCAGGCATGACGATACCCGGTTCCACAGTTTTACTGAGTACCTGTTCCAGCGAAATCGCTCCTTCCAGAGGATCATGCGCCTCCTCGTCTCTTTGGGAAGCTGCCTCCTTTTCCTTTTTTGCCGTTATTTTTTCTTTTCTCCTGCCGCTGCAAATCCCGATAAAGCCCGACAAAAGGCATACTCCCATCAGCGCGCCGCATCCCAAAAGCGTCGTCATCTCCCCGTCAGACAGTTCATAAAATCCATAAATGCAGGCGATACCTACAAGTCCCAATGCAGACAGTGTTATGAGAAATACAGAGAACCGATTCTTCTTTTCGGACGCACCCGGCTGTTCTTTCTGTTCTTTTTGCACTTTTTCCGATCCGTCTTCAAACACAACGAAATCGTCCTCGGAGTCTTCTTCAAACACCGGGAAGGACGGCATGTTCGTTTTAGAAAAAATCTGCTCCTGTTTTCCCCTGTTTTCCCCAGGAATTGCTTCCCGTTCTTTTGCAGATATTTCTTCCCGTTCTTCCAGAAGCCCAAGCGCGTCGCTCAGGGTAAACGCAGCCGCTTCCGCCCTCTCATACATCTGATAGATCAGATCTGCCAATCTTTCATCCTGATTGTCCATATGTTCCAGCAGATAATCCATAAGCGCTTCATAAGGCTTTTCCTCCTCATAGTCCGGATAGTACAGGCCTATATATTTCTGACGCGACAGATCATAATAGATATATTCCGGCAAAAGCACAAGCTTTGCCTCATCCATACAGCAATCGCCCAATCTGCAATATATGCCGTAAAGCTGCCGAAAAAGCTCCTTCACCTGCAAATAGGAAAGCTGCCTGCCGCGATACAGACTTTCCAGTGTAGTGCGGGAACTGATATCATAGTAAAAGAAGGCCGCACCATTTACATACCGCAGAGAACAGCGCAAAACATCCTCCAGCTTTCCCATGGTAAGCAGCCTGCACGGATAGCTCTTTTCAGGCTGCGTCAAACCGCATGGTAATATCATATAGCTGTGTTTATAATCTCTAAAATATCTTGCCTCAGGCATCTGTCAGCTCCTCCCTTTCTCCCTGACATAACATTTCCTTCCACTTGCTTCACCTCTGCAAAGCATAATCTCTTTATTTTCCCATCCCTGAAAGCGCCCTTTCCGCCATTCGGCTTCTGCGTATCATTTTTGTGGGATTGACTATTTGCGCTCTGGCACGGGTTTGTATTTTCCATCCCGCCCGATCATGCATTGTAAAAAACTGTCTGATCGGCACTTTTACCTGGCATTCTCCCGTCACACTGACAGCGTTTCCTTTTTTATCCACCGTCCCCGTCACTTTTCCCACGCCGAAATATTTTTTCCCGAATTGCTTCTGCATGTGCGCATCTATGTAGGGCACAACCTTGTCCTCTTTCTTCTGTATGCTCCCCCGGAAGCAAACGGTATAGGCATCCTGAAAGAGTACGCATTTATCGTAAGAATAAAAAGAAAGATATATAATGAGAACAAAAAGAAACAGTGTCCATGTAATGAGAAAAGAGGCTTCCAGTGTCATATACCCTTTTGCGGTTTTTCTTATAAACACACTACCACCCCCATTCCCAAAAGCAGAAATGGCAGAAAAGGAATTTCTTTGTCCCGCCCTATTTTTTTCAGGGCAAACAAAACAGCGGCCACCGCAGATTCCGCCAAAAGTCCCGCAAACAGGATCAGAAAGCATCGGTAAGCGCCCAGAAACAGTCCTATCATCATAAGCGTCCAGCCGTCTCCATATCCCACCTTCTCTCCTGTACAAAAGCTGAGCAGAAAAAATCCTGCGCCGGGTATCAGCGAGGCTGCCACCGCAAACAATCCAGTTTCTCCCATAACGCCGCACAAATGAAGGCTGACCGCCGTAAGCATTCCCATCCAGACAACGATCAAAGGGATTTTTCTGCACAGTCCGTCATACACCGCGCAAACTGCCAGAAAAGGAAATAATGCCAACTCTATCCACATTTCGAACACCTCCCCCTTGCGTCTGCCTCCGATAATGGAACGGTATAAATCGTCCGTTTCAGTCCGGGACAGTTAAGATTTTCGTGATAATGATTTCCATAGTATGTTATGTAAACTTCTCTTCCTGTCGCAGACGAACTACAGGAACCGCAGGATCCGTATCTGCTGCCGGAAGCATTCCGTCTGTGCTCCACACCATCCACAGAAACCGCCTCCACTCTGGGATTCAAATAGGTACAGTTTCTGTCCAGATGGTAGACGGTTCCTGTCTTTGTGATATACACCATCGGATCTTCTCTGTTCACATCGCTCACCGATCCGGCAGCGTCATACCCTGTCCAGGCCTTCCCATAATATCGCTGGCACACGAAAAACCCTTTAAATCCCATCAGGTTTATAAGGGGTCTGACTCGGTAAGACAACCGCAGATCAATGATATCTCCCTCTCCCATTACCGAGGAACCCACAAAAGATATTCCCCCGGCGCCACCCACAACACAGGACTTTTCCAGATAAGACCTGCCCACATAATCCACGACCTGCCCTCTGGCATAGCCTTCTGTCAACGCCACACCCACAAGCTTGTCCGGCAATTTATCCCCGGCCCCATGACAGGCATATCCGGCAAAGGCCATTTTGTTTCCCGTCTGATGCAGAGCCGCATTAACCCGGCTCTGGGTGCCAATAATATTCACCGCAAAAAGAATATTCAGAACTGCAAACAGGAAAAGGGGCAAGGCCAAAGCCGCCTCCAGCGTCATGGATCCCCTCTGGCGAAAGCGGATAAAAGACGCCCTCTTTATCAATCGGGTAAAAAAAAGATGTACTTGACTATCCTGATCTGTTTCAAGATATGCCCGGAGAGAATGTGCTGTCGATTTGGTTGGTTTATTGGTTCGTGATCGTAAAAAGGGCATCTTTTATCACCTCCCGTCCTAATAAAATCCGTATTGTCTGGTCATTTCACAGGAATAGCCAAAACGGCTTGTCACGGCAAGCTGCGCCTGATAAGTATCAAAACAGCCGTCCATTCGAAAACGTGCGTTACCGGGTGTTTTTCGAATATCCATCTCCATAATGTCCATGGCCCGTTCCGTCCTTGTTTCCCCATCCTGTAAAAAGAGCATCATCTGTAAATATTCCTTATAATTCAGCCCCCTGCCTTCGGAGTCCGCGGTAAGACTTTCTCTCACATTTTTAATACTGTTAATTCCCGTCTTCCAGTCGGCCGCCGTCTTCATAAGCGGTACTCTGCCGCCGCTTAACAGCGTTTTTACATCCTGCAGGCTTTCCACATAAGCCCAGGCGAAGAGAATCGTATATTTAACCGGCTCCATCAATGCCGGCATGAGCGTAACCGCCGTAAGCGCCGCAGCCATGGCCTGCGCTTCCGCCACCTTTGCGCCGTCCGAGAGAATATAAAGTACATTTGCCGCCTCCCTCCAAAGCAGCAGCTTTTTAGCGGCGGCTTCCAGATTCTTCCAGTCCGTGTCCTCTCCTGCCAGAATATACTCAATCTGATATTTTAAAAATGACTTTTCCATTTCCGCCCCGTAATAACCGCACTTTTCAAACAGATATGCCTGAAAAACCAGTTCGTTCGGTTCTCCTCCCGTTTCCACAGCCTCCCTGCAAAGTCCCGTACCCGACATTCTGCTTCCACGGTGGGAAATATAATTACTTAAATCCACCCTGGCAGCCGAAACTGCCGATGCGTCTTCCAAAACAAGATTCAGCACCCCGCTGCTTCTCGTGGCGTTGGCAAGGTCAGCCGGATTATTTAACGGCACTTCCTCAAACCTCCCTTCCTCCACTTCCTCTTCCGGCAGACCGATCTCCTCTATCTGGGCTTCATAGGACTGCCGCCTGGCCTCCACATCCCCGCAGTCAAGACCAAATCCCTGTAGCAGCTCCATATTGCCGCTTACTTTTTCAAGCACGGTTCCCGTCGGATAATCTCCCATATAATCCGTAATCTGCCGCTTCAGCACCGCGCCTTTATCATCCGAAGCAATCGAATATTCCGAAATTTCTATTATGCCCGCATCCATCGCCAGAAAATCCTTTTCTCCAGACATACCCTTCCTTTCCTGCGGATGCAGATTTTTCTGCACATAATTTTGCAGATGGGCTCTAGTATTTGCAATGTCGGGATGAGAGCCGCAGTAGGAAGTATCCACAAACAAAAGGTCATACTGTTCCAAAAGCTCCCTGTGATATTCGGCCAGAACGGAATTCATCCCTATGTCCGCCACACACTCGGATTTCATGCGGATGGCACTGATCCGTGCCCCCTCTATTACGGTGAATACAAGGGACAGGATCAGGGTAAGCGACAGGGATAAAAATACCGTTATATATCCCCGCCTCATTCCATTACCGTATTGCTGTCCGTGGTGATCTTCTCAAACACCTTCTCCACCAGAGACCGCAGCTGCGTTTTAAAAATAATCACCAGACCGATCAGCACTACAATGATCAGAATGATTTCCACAGTGCCCATGCCTTCCTCCTCCCGCAGAAAGTTGCGAAAGCCTTTTAACCTGTTCTCTTTTTGTCTTTTTAACATGCGTCTTCCTCCTTTGAAATTAATTTAATGTAAAAGAAAAATATGCCGGGATCATAATGATCACCATAACGACGCAGAGCATCATCATCATTGGCAGCAGCAATTTTGTACCCGCCTCCTCTCCAAGCTTTTTCGCCAGATTTTTTCGTTCTGCAAAAGCATTATCCGCTTCCTGCCGCAGCATTTTCAGCAGATCGTTACTTCCTTTTCTGATATTTTGCGAAAGTAATGCGGACAATCTGATATAGGGCTGCACCTGACACCGCTTTCCAAAATGATCGTAAGCTTCTGTCTCCGATCTGCCACCCTGCAATTCGTGACAGGTCATCAGTATTTCCTCATACACATATCTCCTTCTCTCCTCCTTCTGTTTTTTATAGTCCCCGCCCATCTTTAAAAAGGCGTTTCGAATGGTCATGCCCGCACCCATATAAAGGGCCAGCTTATTCACGATTTCGGGATAGTCCAGAAGAAGCTCCCGCCGTCTTGCCAAAAGCTTGTGATCCAATTCCCGCCCCCTGCCCCAGCAGATTGCGCCCGCCGCCAAAAGCACAAGCATCAGAAAGTATCCGCTGCTGTCCTCCACCATCTCTTTCCAGATAATGGGCTCCGTGCCAACCTGTATTGGCAGTATCATCTCCTCCGCGCTTTTTGTTTTCTCCTCCCTCTCCCGAAGCAGCTCCTCAATACGCAGACGAATTGCTTCCCCGGGCGTATAAGTCACGGGATTGACCTGCACATGAATTGCCAGTTCCCTGCTCCAGTCCTCATAGCGAAACTGCGCCGTTAAAGTAACCACTTCTCCCTTTACAAGTTCTTCATTGTGTACGGTTCCATCGGAATTGACGAGAGAATACGCTTCACTTTCCCAGCTGATCCGAAAAGGGCAGCCGTCCATCCCGGAGACCAGTTTCAAATCCTTGCGCACGTCTTCCAGCCTTTCATTTTCACCAAGAATCGCCTCAGGAAGCAGCTCGCTGGCCTGCGCATAGCTTCTTTCCAGCTCCTCTTCGGTAAGCCTCCTCTCCTTCACTACATAGTCAAAGGCCTCCTCCTGTATTCCGGGTATTTCTGCCAAAAGCTCAACTTTCACATCCCCTTCTCCATAAGCCTTCCGAAGAAGCGTATTTCCGTCGATCAGCTTTGCATTTCCATAAGCGCTGCCCCATGCCGCCAGACAGAGCAGATCCCCCGCAAACACCACCATAAGCAGCGTACTGTACAAAGAAAGATAATAGCCCCGAACCTGCTGCTCTGCTCCCTCTTCGGGCTGTAACGTTTTGAGCTTATCTCCCAGCTGCCTTGCGCGAAGAGCCCTCTTCCAGTTTCTTCTGCTATTTTTGCTTTTTCCCATCCCTTCCCGCTGTTTGCGGTAAATCCTCGCCGCCATTTTCTGAAAAGGATTCCCGGCCTCCCCCATAGACAAAAGAAATAAAATCAAATAAAGTCCCAAAATTCCGCAATAAACATATACCATACAAGCTCCCTTCCATCAGACCTCAATCTCCACAATCCGCTTTGAAAACAGACAGGCCGCTCCGTAGAAAAACAGACATACCGTCATAACCGCCACACCGACCAAATTGTGATAAAGCACATCAAAAAATCCCTTTGATGTGGCGCTGATGTAGAAAATAATCAGAAAAGGCACCATATTCATAATTTTCTGTTCCATCTTTTTTGCGCTGATCATAAGCTGTATTTCCTTATCCGTCTCAACCTTCTGTTCGATTACCGACGCCGTTTTCTCCAAGATTTCCGTCAGATTGCCGCCGCTTCTTCTGGCAATCAAAAACACATCTGCAAACTGCATAATGTCGGGCACATGACTTCTCATACCGAGGTCATATAACAGCTTTTCAAATACCACATGATTCTCCAGTCCCCGAAGCATATATTTCACTTCCATGCAGATAGAACTGTCCTTGCCGTAAAGCAGCTCCATATCACGGCAGGATTCCCGCAAAGCGTTTTCAATTGAATATCCGGCCTTCACATTTGCCGAAAGCGCCAGTACCAGATCCTTGAACTGTACGCTTAATTCCTGCCTGTTCCTTTTTGCCCGCTCCTTTTTCTTCTCTCTTACAAAAAAGACAAGCAGCGGCGACAGAAAAACACAGGCAAGCCCCGACTGATAAAAAAAGTACCCGATCATTACAACAAGCAACGCCCCTTCAAGGCAGACAAGCATTCCTTCTTTCAGGGGAAATCGGTATCCGGCATAGTCCGGCGGCCTGTAGCTTTTCGACATAAGCAAGTTCTCCTTTCTTTCTGAGCGAGCCCATAATTTTGCCTCCCGCTGTCTCTTTCTCCTCTTCAAACCGATAAAGCAGATTCAACTTAATTTCTCCTTTTTCGTAACCCGTCACCTCCACGATTTCCAGAACCCTTCTCGTCCTGTCCCGCAGCCGCCCCAGATGAATAATAATGTCAATTCCCGATGCAATCTGCTGTCTAATGGCCTCCAGCGGGATTTCCATTCCCATGAGAATCATATTTTCCAGACGGCTTAACATATCCCGTGAGCTGTTGGCATGTCCCGTGGACATGGAACCGTCGTGACCCGTGTTCAAACACTGCATCATATCAAAGGCCTCGCCGCCACGGACTTCCCCGACAATAATCCGATCCGGGCGCATTCGCAGAGACGTTTTTATGAGATCCCGTATCGTAATCTCACGACAGCCCTCCACGTTTTCATTTCGCGTCTCCATCCGCACAAGGTTCTGAATGCTTTTGATCTGCAATTCCGCGCTGTCCTCTATCGTGATAATCCGCTCCGTGCCGGGTATATAATTGGAGAGCGCATTCAGAAACGTGGTTTTTCCGGATCCTGTGCCACCGCTTATAAAAATGTTATACTTTGCCTTTACAAGTCTGCTCAGCCACTCGCAAACTTCCTCTGTTACAGAGCCGAAACTGACCAGATTCTCCATGGTAATCGGTTTGTCGGGAAAGCGCCTGATGGTAACGATGGGTCCGTTTAGCGCAACAGGGTTCAAAACCACATTGACTCTGGCCCCGTTTTCCAGTCTGGCATCCACAATGGGAGACGCCTCGTTGACTGTCCTGTTGCAGTCCGACACGATCTGCTGTATCACATTGTGCAGCTTTTCCTCGCTGTCAAAATGCAGATCGCTTTTGATAAGTTGGCCGTTATTCTCAATGAATATATTATCCGGCCCGTTGATCATAATTTCCGTAATCTGCGGATCATCCACCAGCTCCTGCAACACATCCAGCTTTCGAACCGCGTGAAAAAGTTCTCTTCTTAAGCGGTTTCGCTCCGCCAGTGAAAGCGGGCTCTCCCGCCCTTCCTTAACCAGCAGCTCGTCTATCAGATCCCTGATTTCCTCATTGCTGCTCTCTCTGGAATAATCAATACTCGCAAACAGTTTTTCCTTTAAAAGCCTTCTTCTTTCTTCCGCACTATTCATAGATGTCCTCTTTTATTATGGATTTCACATAACCGGCCAGTTCTCCGTGGGTCATCATATCAAGGCTCTGCGGAAGCTGCTTAAAAATCGGGAAACGGCACTTTACAGTCTTTTCCGTAATTTCCTCCAGCTCCCCGAGCTGCAGCATCTGCTCATACTGCCGCAGCTTGGCCATGGCAAAGGGATCGTCCCTTGTAATGGTATAAATTTTGCGACAGTTCTTTAACAGGTCAAAAAGTCCGTCTATCCCGTCGTCCAAATCCAGAATCAGATACTCATACTCCCCAATCGCCGCAATATCCCTGCACAGTGCAAGCCACTGTTCACCCGGCACCTCTCTGATTCCCAACGCGTACTGCATGGGCGGTATGTAATCCAGTCCGCCTGCACTTTGGATCATTGCGGGCAGCCGCAGGGCCAGTTTTTCCCTCGCGCTCTGAAAATAGTACATCACATCCAGCATATCCGTCTGATACTCTCTTTGCAGAAGCTCTCCCAGTCCCGAATACATTTCAAAATTCAGGTAGAGCGTCCTGTGTTCCCTGGCTAAAAGCTGTCCTAATGTCAGTGCAAAGGACGTTTGCAGACACCGTTTCACCGGCGAATAAATGCCTATCATCTTTGCCGCCGTATCCGAGGCTTCGGGATATTCCTTAAATCCCTCTCCGTCCGCAATGACGTCCAGCATTTTCTGTACCACCTTTTCAGGGCTTTGGTATTTGTTGATACAGCACAGTTCCTCCTGTTCTTCTCCTTCTCCCTCCTGCAAAACAAACATCTGCGCCACCTGACTTCTGACAAATTCCTCCCGGATCAGCCTCCATGCACCTTCCGCAATAAGAAGAACTTCTATCTCCTCCCGCCCCGCAAACTTTTTCAATTCCTCCACCGCCGTAAACAAATGCAGCGTATAGGGAAGCTTTACCTTTTCCAGAATATATTCCGCCATGCGGAAAGCATATCCCTCCTCCGTATCACAGATTGCCATAATCTTTTGTTTCAAAATAAACCTCCTATTCTGCACACCGTGCTGAACAGAATCGGCACCGCAAAATGAATTTTGTTTTTCCAGCAGGTGTGATAATCCTTTTTCAAATTTTCTCCATAAATTTTCCAATGTCCTGTCCGCCATATGTCCTGGAGATAAGAAATAAAGTACCGCAGCCTTTCCACGCCGTTTTTCTCTGTGGCAAGCTTAATCAGCGAAAATCCCGCTCCGATTACAAAAGCCCCTGCCAGTATGGTCATAAGCTCTCCCGGTCTTTGAAAGGCGCCGATCAGAATAAGCAGCTTCACATCGCCGGCGCCGAAAGCGCCAATCATATACAGTGGATACATAAGCAAAAACGCCAAAAACACAGATGCCAAAATACTTGTTATTTCCCGGCCGGATAAGATACTGTCCACAATTCCGCACGCGATGCCAAAAAGTATAAACCCATTTGGAATCCGGTCAGTCTTTAAATCCGCCAATGCAGAAAGCAAAAGCAGAAAAAGTAAAATAAATTGCCCGTTATTCAGTCCAATAAAACCACCTCCGCATTTTTATTTTGACTCATCGAAATAATTGGGAGAACTTCCCGACGCCATAAGGCTTGAATGCAGAACCTTTTCAGAATTAGGCCTGCCTGAAATTTCCTGAGTTGTGACTTGAATTATAGCACAACAAAAAATCTTGTCTATAGCTGCGGTGCAAAAAAAATAATTTTGTGAATTACTTACAAGATTTTGAAAAAATGAATCCCGTAAAGTACGGCAATCCCCGGAAATCCAAGGATTCCGGATGTCAAAACGGTAAATGGATTAATTCCCACCGCTACCTGCAGCTGTCTGGCCGCCAACAGGTAATTGAGCGCGTAAATGCCCACTGTACCCATCACCGCACGGAGAACAAAATTAATCAGCCATTCCGCCTTCCGCCCCAGGGCCCCGATTGCCAGAACAATCAGACACACTGCCAATATAATTGCCGCACCACTTAAATTTTCCATTAAATTCATCCGCCCCTGTATCTTGTCTCCATACACCATATGTCTAAGGCATGCGTAATATTACATGAATATTTCTGGAAATTATTACCTAAACTGGTAACAGGAGGAATTATTTACAATAATTGTCCATAAAAAGAAAGGCGGAAAACCCGATATGAAAATGATATTCAGACAAAGTCCCTGCATCCCGGCAGAGAGTGACATCATTGTGGACAGGCAAAAGCTGACTTTAAGAGATGAACTGCTCCTCACAAGAAATGCGTTGGAAAACGCTTACACGGGTTTTGACAACGCCACCGATCCCGATCTGATCGACTGCTATATTTATGAGCTGAACGCTGTCATGAAGCGGTATAAATATCTGTTACAAAAGGCAGCGGAAACTGATCCGCTGCCTGATGAAGATCGTATTAATGCCATTCGCCCGCTGACGCTTCCGTAAATCCGATGTTACCGTCCGCGGAGCGCAAAACCCATTTTTCAGACGCAGAAGCCTCTGTTTGCGGCAGGATCCGCCATATTCTCCGTGAGCGTATCTCTGCCGTAAGTGAGTCCTGCATATACGGTCTGCGCATTGCCCATGATCGGGCCGGTAACATCCTGTCCTTCTATCTGCCGGTAAGCCGTCGCCAGCTTTTCAAGCACCGGGCGGACATTCTCCAGATGTTCTTCTTCCCCGCGCAGGGCAGCCCGCGCCACCTCTCTGTTTACGTAAAGGTAAAGCTGTAATAAATTCTGCGCCACCTCATACTCCAGATGCAGGGAATCCATCAGCTCGCACATGCAGCCCTGGATCCTGCGCACCGCATCCTTAAGCCCCGGTCTGTCGCCTGCGGCAAGCGCCGCTTTCGCCTCATCCACATAAAGCAGGGCCATCTCATAGAGAATGGTAATCAACTGTGTTTTATTTGCCTGCGTAATCCGCAGGGTATACTCCTGTTTTAATTCCCTGGTCATGTTATGATCTCCCTGTTTTTATTCCACTCGCAGCCCCGTACCATTGGCGGTTACTGCAACAATTGCAGCACCTGCGCGGGTCTCTCGTTTGCCTGCGCCAGCATGGAAACCGCCGCCTGCGAAATTACCTGCTCCGTCGTATAGTTTGTCATTTCCTCAGCCATATCCACATCCATAATGCGGGAATAGGATGCCGTCATGTTCTCGTTGGACACCGCCAGATTATTGACCGTATGCTCCAGACGGTTCTGGTACGCGCCCAATCTGCTTCTCGCATCCGACACATAGAGGATCGCGCTCTTGATCGACCGATTGGCTTCGGCGCTGGCTTTTATGGAATCCTCCTCACTTGTGTCCGACTTCAGGGTTAAATCTTCCAGATTCATCCTGCCCAAAGAAATCGTCGGAATGCGGATGGCAAGCTGCTGGCCCTCGTTTGCGCCGGTCTGAGTATCCATGGCGCCGATACCCGTAATATCAATCAGCAGATCCTGCGTGGGCGTCGCCTGTCCGCCTCCTACCGTAACCGTTGCATTAGCAGGCTGTGTCAAGGCAGGCGGATTCGTATCCGAAACAGCAGGCGGCACTGCACCGGCCGGTATCGCTAACTGGAACCCACTGTCATTTCTGACAATAATATTCCACTGTCCATTCGCTTCATCATAGACCGAGCCGTGAACTCTCGCATCTTCCGGAATATCCGTAGTTCCGGCAGCTATAGCCGCCTGCAGCTGCTGTTCAAAATCAGTCGTAAGCGGTCCCGCCTGCCACTCTGATGCCTGTGTATTGAAGGTGTAATTGTATGTCACATTAAACGCCGGAACAGTAACGGGATCTTTCTCCAATATATTTCCACTAACCGCGTTTCCGTCTGCATCCTTGGGAATTTCAATGGTCATCTTAAAATCCAGCGGGCCCGTCAGCGTAATCTTGGTTTCTGTAGTCTCGGAAATCTCCACACCGGTCGGAAATTCCGGCCCCAAAACCAGCGTGGTAGCATCCTTATCAATTTTACCTTCGCCGTCATAGGCAACCGAAAGCGCACTGATGGAATAGACTTTAGCCATCACTTCATCCGAATAGTAATCCACCCGGATTTTATTATTGTTGGTATAACCGCGCAGATCAAACGTACCGTCAAGAAGTGTCTGCCCGTTAAACTGCGTATCGGAAGCAACTCTGGCAATTTCTTTCTTAAGCTGCTTTACTTCCTGCTCCAGCGTCATGCGGTCGGAAGAGGTAAGCGTTCCCGTTTCGCCCTTAACCGCCAGTTCGTTCATTCTCTGCAGCATCTCGTGCACTTCCGTCAACGCGCCGTCCGCCGTTTCAATAACGGAAATCCCGTTCTGGGAGCTCTGGGTAGCCGTACCGAGTCCTGTAATCTGCGTATTCATCCTTCTGCCGATTGCATATCCGGAAGGGTTATCTTTGGACGCCGTCACCTTAAGACCCGAAGAAAGCCTTGTCAAAGACTGCGATACCCTATTATCCGATGCGTTTAATGCATTACTGGCACGCATTGCCGGTGCATTGTAACTGATTTTCATAATCGTTTCCTCCTTTTTATGCCGTCAGGGACGTGATAAACGCTTTTGCAATTTCATAAAGCTGCGCTGTCTGATCTCCCGCCCCATTCTCTGCGTCTTCCGTTTTATAATCCTCGCCGCTTATCTCTCTGCCCTGTAGAACTACCAGACTGCCGACTTCTTTTTCTTCTCCCGCATCGGTAAGAGCCGTTTTAAACTCCTCCTGTCTGCCCTGCAGCCACCGGGTTCCTTCTGCGCTTTCACAGGCAATATAGCCGGATATGGTCTGTTCTTTAAGAGAAAATCTGGCCGAAATCTGGCCGTACTCCTCTGTCTGCGTGGTAACGCTTACCTTGCCCGTCTCCCCGCCATGGAGAACCTTTAAATTAATGGCCGTCAGCTCGCCGTTTATTTCCACGGGAATCTGATAATTTTCCTCTCTGGCAAAGCTTCCTGCCAAAGCAAGCTGTTTCTGACAGCTTTGCAGGGTGCGCAGATCAAGATAATCATCGGGCGCATCCATGGCTTCCTCCAGAACAGAAGAAAACGCTTCCTGCATCTGTCCGTAAGCTTCCTGTGCGCTCTCCTTATCCGTCAGGCTCTCTGTCAGCGCTTTCGCCTTTGTCATTCCTTCGGAAACGTCTGTGCCGCCTTCCAAATCCCGGAGCTTCCGATACAGCGCCCCCGGTTTTTTGCGAAGAGCCGATGCCGCTTCCAGATTATTTGCCGTCACGGGCTGCCTGTAAGCTAACAGCTCCTGTACCACCGCTTCCTCGATATTTTCCAGACCTCGGTAGGATTGTAACTGCTCCTGCATATACGCCTGCTCTAAAGACGCGTCCGCCGTCTGCTGCCGCAGGCTGTCCGCAAAGGTCTCCATCGTCGTTTCCGCGGTGATCTCTGCCGCCGCCAGCGCCTCCGGCTCCAGAGTATCCGCAATCTGTCCTGCCAGCATATGATAATAGTCCTCCGACTGCTGTGAGGATTGCCGCCCCTGGCCGCTTTCCTGTTTTCCGGTTTCCACATGTTCCTGCCCCAGCGCCGGGAATCCGCTTAAAATCTGATCCGTAATGGACTTGTTTTTCATGGTACCTTCCACACCGTCAAAGCTGTCGTCCACCCGGTAATCCATACCCTGTTTTCTGGTACTGCGCATGGCCGTTAGAAGATTACTGAAAGAAATCTGCGCGCCTTCTTTTAACAGGCTTCCCACCGCCGCATCATCCGTCTTTTCCAGCTGGCGGAACATCCGATAGATACCGATATAGGCTTCTCTCTCCTGCTCCGTGACCGCGTGATTCTTTTCCAGTTTATATAAATATTTACTGAATTTCTCTTCTCTTGCAGTATCGTCTGCACCACTCTCGTCCAGATATTGATTCAACTCGGAAACGGACATTGTAAGCGGATTTTTGCCGTCGCGGATGGCCTGCAGGGATGCCGCAGGCGTCATTCTGCGAATCGTCTGGCGAAGCTCCATATCGTATTTCTTTACGGCGTCTATATTGTCGTCCGTGATATCCATACTGTTATAGCCAAGAATCCGCACTGCCCGGCGGTTTTCTTCGTTTGCCTCAAGTCCCATATCCGTCAGAATATCGTCTACATTGCGGAAAGCCTTGCGAATGGAATCACCCATATCCGCCCTTGGCGCCGTCATCAGCGTCTCATAGGATTCTCTTGCCGATTCATAGGCATTCTTAAGAGCTGTTCCGTTCTCATATACGCTGTCAAGCGTAAAAGCTTCCTCTTCTCCTATATAACGGACAAGTACCGCTGCCGGCAGATAAGGAATTTCAGCCGTCTTTTGCTGTACTTCCTGATAGAGCGCCGCTTTTCCTGCTGCTGCCGCAGAATCGGATTCCCCGAAAAGCTTCTGGTTCTGCTCCTGTTCCAGCTTCTTTAAAGCCTCCACCAACGCTTCCAATTCCGTCGTATCTATGGCATATCCGCTGGCCATGAGCTTTCGGTTCGCCTCAATGGTCATCATCAGCCTTACTTCCTCAAGCTGACGCCTCTGTGCGACTGCCTGGGGCATATCCGCCACATAGCCAGCTTCTATTTGCTCCTGCGCCTTTTCAAGGTTGCGCAGATTCAATTCCTTATTCTCCGAGACAGCCAGATCTACCGCCTCATCGCTGATCCGGGCATAGCTCTCCGCATAATCCGCCGCCCGCTCCAGCTCGCTTCTGCCGTCGGCCAGATTCGCATCTCCCGCTTTCTTTCCATCGGAGATAGCCGCCGCAACGGCAGACAAAATTTTCGCCTGATCCCAAGGCTGCCCTGCCTTCTCTATCTCATGAAGCGCTCCCACCGTCTCCGGGGTAAGGGGTACGCCCACTCCAATCAGCCACTGCGCGTTCTGCACATTATCCTCGCTGACCGCAAGTCCCGCTTCTTCAAGCACCCGCTCAATCTGCGGACGAAGTTGTTCCCAGTTATAATCCTCCGCCTTTTTAGCGTAATAACCCGTATTGTCCGAAGCATAATAGCCATGACCCTGCCTGTGGCTGTCCGAAGCCGCGCTGTGATCCGCCATATAGAGATTGTCAATGGTGGGCTCCATACGGTTTTCCACCATATATTTTACCGTACCTTCTCCGGGCTGTCCTGTCTGCATGGCCCTCTCAAAAGCTTCCCTGGCCGCCTGCACATTCTCTCTTGTAAGCGGAATATCATAAGCCCGAAACTGCTTCGCTATTTCTGCGGCAAAAGCCTCGCTTCCCGTAATCTGCGCCAGCGTCTCCATATCCAGATCATCGGTATAACCTGCTACTTCTGTACCGCCCCTGATAAGCTCCGCCTTGATTGTGTCGACAATGGTGACAACCTCTTCAATCTCCATATCCCCGGGATGATAGCCTTCCTTTTGCAGTCTGGCAAAATCTTCCTCAGACATAGTATTAGACATCACTGTCATAAAGTCCGTCTGCGTGGCCACGTCAATTGCGCCCGCATCCTGCATAACCTCTTCTGCGGTCTTTCCGTGACCCCCGTAAGCGTTGTTATCCATAACTTTGCCAGAAATGTCTAATGCATAATCACCCGCCCGCTCCGTCCTCGGCGTTTGGGTGTCCCGATATGCAGTTGCCGCCCTGTCTACATTTTGATTTACCGTATTGTGGTCAAACGTAATTTTCATAAAGTAATCGTCCCCATACAAAATGTAGTGTATTTTTTAATTCTATGTACAAAAAGGGCGAATGCTTTCACATTCACCCTTTATTTCGGCATAACCGCCCCTTTTCTTAACCTTTTTCATTTTTTTCCATGCGGGCAATCTGTTTTTCCCATGTTTTCGCTGTCTGCTCTCTCAAAAAACTGCAAAGCACATCAAGGTCCTGTCTGATATCCCACGCTTCCAAAGCAGTATAATAATCTTTCCGATCGTCTTCGTGAATAATGATCGGCGGATGTTCATGCATAATCAAAAAATAATTCATTGCCAAACGCCCGGTACGTCCATTTCCATCTGCAAACGGATGAATATTTTCAAATTTTGCATGAAAATACGCTGCCGCAGTCAGCGCCTTGTCATTTGAAATTTCTGTAAGCTCTGCAAGTAACTCCTCCATCTCCTCCGCCACATCTTCCGGAGCAGCGCCAATTTCTTCTTTTCCTGTTACATAATCATGACGTTTATATTCTCCGGGCCGTTCTCCTATTTGCCATCTGCGCGTATCATAAGTATTTTGAGTCAAACGTCTGTGTAACTCCATAACAAAATACTCGTCCAATTTACGTCTCTTTTGAAAAGAAATAAGAATCATTTCATTTGCTTCTTTCGCGTTACGAATTTCAAACAATGTCCGCAAATCCCCGGTATAAGAAGTTACCCCATCATGCTCAAAAATTTCTCTGGTATCATGATAAGTAATCTTATCATTCTCAATTCTGCCAGAATGATAGGCAAAAGAAATACTGTGTCCGTTTAATGCCTCCGCCAGCTGTGCATCCGTTTTTATATTTTTATTATGCCAAAGAATAACCGCCTTCTCATATTTTGTCATATATTATCCTTTCCCATGAAAAAATCATTTGCCGAAGTAATATTCTATCACCATTTTTCCCTTTCCGTGAATTGAAAATATTATACCACTCCTCTAATTTCTATTCAATTATTATCCTATATGCTAACTATTATATATGTTTTTTCGTCTAAGTATTCTCCAATTTGCTGTTGACACGCTCTTTGTTCTCTGCTACAATTTAGCTACATATCTGGGATATCACCTATTAGGAAATCACTCTGATTTTGCTTTGACAATCCCATATGCAATTTAAAATATGGCAAATGCCAAAGTAAAGAAATATTTAGTATTACGCCTAATAAGTATAAAACAGCTACAAACCTCTCATACCAACTTATATGCATTAATTAAACGATAACAACACCAATTCACCTTGGAGGAAATAAAAATGGCATTCACACACATCGATTGTTTTAGTGGTCCCGGTGGAATATGCACAGGATTACATGCCGCCGGATTTGAAACTAAAATAGCTATTGAATATATTAAAAGCTGTGTGGATACATATTCCGCTAATCATCCAGAAGTACATATAATTCATGACGACATAAGGAATGTGAGGTCTGAACAAATTCTCCCTTATATTCCAAATGATAAAATTGATCTGGTCACATCAGGAATGCCATGTGAAACTTTTTCAACCGCAGGAAATACATCCCGCTCATTTTACGACGACAGGCAGTTCCTTTTTCGGGAAGGTATCCGCATCGCTCAAATTGTTAATGCCAAAATGATTTTATTTGAAAATGTACCAGCTATCACCACTAAAACTGTTGCCAAAAATTCAAAAGAACTTATAGTTAACATACTTAAGAAAGAATTACAGGAAGCTGGATATACAAATTATAAAGAGTTTATATTAAATGCTGCAGATTATGGAGTCCCTCAAAGAAGAAACCGATTTTTTATCCTTGCCACAAAGGACAGAAATCTTAAATTATCTTCTCCACCCCCCACTTGTAGTAAAACAATTACCGTAAAAGAAGCATTTTGTGGGCTTCCAAACGTTATTCCTAATTCCGGAATAGAAAAGAAAAACTATACACAGTCAACATCTGCCTACGCAGAATTGATGAGAAATAACATTTTTTGGAAAACTGGCTTTGACACAACAGAAAATCTTTCATACCATATGCCTATGCGACACAGGGCATGTACCCTTGAAAGGTTTTCATTACTTAAGCAGGGCGAAAGCTTAAAAGATCTGTTCGATCATTACATTGGAGCTGAAAGAGAAGAACTACAAAAAAGACGTGTGTTACCCCAAAAAATGTTTATTAAGCGCAATTACCGACTAAAGCCTGATGAAGCCTCCCCTACTGTGACAAGCCATTGTCTGGATGAGTTTGTTCATCCTTTTCACGACCGTGCACTAACTGTCAGAGAATGTGCAAGACTGCAATCTTTTCCAGATGCTTATGATTTTAAAGGTGGGCCATATATTGTTCCTCATATTGATCGTGCAATACAGGACAAATACGAACAAATCGGCGACGCCGTTCCTCCACTTCTGGCATATGCCTGGGGAATGGAAATAAGGAACCTATTAAAGGAGTATCGTAATGAACAATAATTCGGACTATTTTGCCTTTTGCAAAAAAACATATACTAAGACATGGCAGGAAGAATATCTCATTGAATGCCATGATAAAAAACCTCAGACAGCAAAATTAGCTGCACAGCGAAAGGCCATTGATAAAACTCTCGTAGAATCCCTGCTACATTATTCTAATGTAATTTCGGAAGATGAAATATGGAAAAATATATCTTTAATTCATAAATTGAATGTAGCAAATTTATCAGATTTTGACATTTCAGAAGAAATGCAGGCAGATGTTCTTGAACGGTGTCTCTCCGCACACCAAAGTTGGATAAAAACCAGCGGCCATTCCTTTGAACGGTATATTGCCAGTATTGACAATCAGGAGTTACAGGAAAATGAAATCAAATTTATTTTACAATCTGATTTAACCAAAATGATTAAAGCAGGATCACTAACTAATACCTTTGACGATATTATCGGACTTAGTTCCTGGGGAAAAGATTTCGATTTATATGCAATACAATCTATCCACGGAGATGTTCACGTATTTGGATGTATTCAATCTAAAACCAGTATCCGTGATAGAGTCGGTCGGGATGTGACATTTTCAAAAAATGCAATGGAAGGATTATTTTGGTCTGTAGCAGTTACGCTTGATGGTTCTTTTTTAAATATGGATGAATTTAAACACATGGTAAATGGCGGAGGCTCTTATTCGCTTAATGGCTGGCATGGCATGTACGCAATGTCTGGTATTACCGAAAACAATGATAGAATATACAAAGTCAATGATACCCTTGATCTATTTGTACAACACGCTATTAAGGCCGCCAAACAATTCATTGCCGACAGACGAATGTTGACGACCACCTGGAAAGCATAAAACATTGAAATCGTTAAAAAATATCTTGAGGAGATCCTGTGTATGGACCGTGATTCGATTTTGGGGCAATGATATAAAAAAACATACTGATATTTGCATAAAAGTGATAGAAGAAACGATTTTTGATATTATAATGCAATCTAATGACTATATAGATGACATCCTACCCATTCTGCATCCTGATCTGCTCTTCTCTGATCGTTTCGTAACGCACCAGCTTATCCGCGTCCAGATCCTCCCTGTGCATATCCACCCCGGTAATCTGATGATTGTCATAAGCGGTATAATAATAGATTCCCTTATCTGCGTTACAGCAGGAGGTGTAAATCGTGACCTCACAATTACCATCCTCAAGCTTGCAGCAGCCCCTCTGCTGGTCTACGGAATTCAGAATATGAAAAAACTGGCTGACGCTTTCCTTTTCGCCATCCCCTGAAACGGAATTCATTTTGGTAAACGCCGCCCTGACGAATCTCGACTGCGACGATAAATCTCCCGGAAGGCCAATTGCTCCCATGCCATAACTGTACGCGTCCAGGGTAAGTCCCGGCGCAAAGGTATTTTTCGGCGGCTGCACCGACAGCGCCATATAATTTCGTAAAGCCGCCATCTGCATATCAAAAGGCGGATTATTTGTCAGAACGCCCACCGGGTTATCATATATCCTTAAACCGGCCTCCACCGACTCAATTACCACCGATTCCTTTTTATCCGCAAGAATCCAGTGTAGCTGCGCAAGGGGCAGCTTATCGTTAAAAGGAATATTGGTTATATTAATTCGTGGCAAAAACTCCCTTGCTTCCCCGACGGTGGCACACTGACAGAGAATCCATGGTATCAATTCAAATTGTGCAATGTTATCCTTTCCTTCCTCCCGCTTCCGATAAACCGCATTGCCGACAAAATTAAGCCCGGCCATTCCCACGCCCTTTTCATTTACGGCATCGTAATACAGAGGATAGCTTTCCACCGCACAGGCCATGCCGATCATGGCATAATGCGTTTTTCTCTGCCCCATCTCCAAAAAACGGAGAGGGTAATTTCTGGGCATGACCGTAACCTCATCCCCATAAGAAAATCCATTATCCAAAGTACGTCCGAAATAAAAATCCTTTGTCTTATAAGTTGCCGCCGTGCACATAATCAGTCTCTCCTTCTTCGGAATTTAGGGATTGATATAAAGAAGCCACACACCCATATCTTCATGAATGTGTGGCTTTATTATTATATGCCGATTATTTAAAAAATTGCAGCAGTCCGATATTCTTTCATGCTGTTAATCGCTCCCGTAAACGGCTTAAAAGATAAATACCGCGGCAGTATAAGGCGCAAGATCAAAGGTAATGCTGTAATCCTTGAAATTACATGGCTCTTTTACCGCCATAATCTCAGCGGGAATCTCGCTTCCATTTCCGCCGAACCGCTTTTCGTCGCTGTTTAAAAGAAGCCTGTATTTTTTCTTCTTAGGCACGCCTACTTTATAGTTTTCCCACTTCATGGGGGTCATGTTCAGCACAAACATAATGTTGTTTTTGCCCGTTTCGTCCTTACGGTAGAAGCTGTAGACACTGTGGTCCGCATCATCCGCATTGAGCCACTCAAAGCCTGCCCAGTCATTATCAATGGAGTACATCGCCGGATATCTGCGATAAATAGCCAACAGCTCCTTTACATACTCCTGCATTCCCTTATTCTGCTCTTCGCCAAGCAAAAACCAGTCCAGCTCCCTTGTCTCGCTCCACTCTCTTTCCTGTCCGAAATCCTGTCCCATGAAGAGCAGCTTCTTTCCGGAATGTCCTATCATATAGCCGTAACCCACACGCAGATTTGCATACTTGTCTACGGGATAGCCCGGCATCTTATTGACCATGGAGCATTTCAGATGCACTACCTCGTCGTGGGAAAGCGGCAGGATATAGTTTTCGCTGTTGTTATAACTCATGGCAAACGTCATGGCATAATGATTATTTTTGCGGAAATACGGGTCAAGCTTCATATACTCGCAAAAATCATGCATCCAGCCCATATTCCACTTAAAACTGAATCCAAGACCGTCTTCTTCCACTTTGCCCGTAACCTTGGGCCATGCGGTAGACTCCTCCGCAATGGTAAGAAAACCCGGATACGCACCGTGCACCACGGAATTCAAATGTTTAAAAAATTCAATCGCGTCAAGATTTTCCCTGCCGCCGTATTTATTGGGCACCCACTGTCCCGCCTGCTTACTGTAATCCAGATACAGCATGGACGCCACCGCATCAATCCTGATACCGTCGATATGAAACTCTCTGATCCAGTAAAGAACATTGGCAATCAGGAAATTCCTGACCTCGTTTTTGGCGTAATTAAAAATCTTGGTGCCCCAATCAGGATGCTCTCCAATCCTCGGATCGGGATGCTCGAAAATACACTGTCCGTCAAAACGGCCAAGCCCGTGGGCGTCAGTTGCAAAATGAGCCGGTACCCAGTCCAGGATAACGCCGATCTTATTTTTATGTAAGGTATTTATCAGATACATAAAGTCGGAAGGATCTCCGTGTCTGGACGTAGGCGCATAATAACCTGTCACCTGATACCCCCAGGAACCGTCAAACGGATACTCTGCAATTCCCATAAGCTCAATGTGGGTATAATGCATTTCCTTTAAATACGTCACGATTCTGTCCGCAAATTCACGGTAATTATAAAAGCCCTCCTCCGTTCCGTCAGGATGCTTCATCCAGGAACCAATATGGCACTCATAAATCGCAATGGGTTCTTTATTATAGTCTTTGTTCTCCCTCTCGGCAATCCAGGCGCCGTCCGTCCATTTGAATTTGCTGATGTCAAAAGTTTTGGATGCATTACCCGGACGCATCTCCGCATAATTGGCAAAAGGATCCGCCTTATAGAGCTTTTCTCCCGCGGGCGTTCGAATCAGGAACTTATAAAGTTCATTTTCCCCCACACCCGGAATAAAAAGCTTGTAAATTCCGCCGGGCCCGAGTTTTTCCATCTTATCCTTATCCTCGTCCCAGCCGTTAAACGTTCCTATCACATGAACGCTGGCCGCATTGGGCGCCCACACTGCAAAGAACATGCCCTTTACGCCCTTTTCTACGGAAGGGTGCGCCCCCAGCTTTTTATAAATGTCATAATGCGTTCCCTGCGCAAATACATACTGATCCGCCTCGGAGATAAATACCTCTTCCGCCACATTTTTTGCCGCGCTCTTTTCCGTGCTCTTTCCTGTCCTTTTCGCTGCTGCTTTCTCCGGCTTTTTCTGTTTTTCCGGTGATTTAGCCGTTTTCTTTACTGCCATAACCCAACCCCCTGTTTTTACTTACCGTTTCCTTTTCGTAGGTATCAATAATGCATAAAATCCTTTTCACGCAATATAATCATGTCCTCTTCATCATACCTCTTTGCAAGCAAAATATCCATAAAATGTTTTGGCGTTTTTTTATTGGCGAATCCAATCGCCTCGTCCACCAGTTCTCTTACCTCCGCCAGCGACACTTCATGATCATTGGTCTGCCTGTCTGCAATTCTCGTATGGAGCGCCAGAATACCAAATTCGTCAATAGAATACTCCTGCTCCTCCGCATACTGCTTCGCATAAGCCACCAGAGATTCATTGTCCAGCGGTTCAATATCCACACGCAGATTAAAGTTATTGACAAGCGCCTTGTTCTTCTTAAGCAAATTGTCGATCTCCGATTTGGTTCCCGTCATAAAAACCAGAATACCCATCTTCTCTTTTTCCAGCACCTTGATGACGGAAGCTGCCGTAGCCTGCTTCAGCTTCGCCGCCTCCGCAATAATCAGCGCGCCGTTGTCAAGCTTTGCAAAAGTGGCCTCCACATCCTTTTTGTTGAGAACAGGCCCTTCCACTTTTGCCACCTTGCCGGAAAAGTTGCTGTCATTGTACTGCATTTCGCGAATCATAGCCTTTGCAAGCGACAGGGTTGTAATTTCTTCCTCGCCGGTGATAATGATATTCCCTGTACAGGATGCCAGACTCATATTATCCAATGCGTGGATCAGCTGCCTCCTGGACTTGCGCTGGTGGACAAACTTGCCAAAAAGCTCCTGTTCCTCCACGCTCAGCTCTCTTTCCTTAATAGTCTCCTCTTCCGCTTCCTCAGCCCGTTCTTTGGGCGCGGGCATTTTCCTGGATTTTGCGGGTTTTGCAGGCTTTTCGGCCTTTTCCGGCTCCTTCTTCTGTGCAGCGGCCTCTTCGTTTTCGGCCTCCACCTCTTCCCCTTCGATCTCCTCTGCCTGTTCCTCTTCCTCCGGCTCTTCCGTCTGCGGCTCCTCTTCCCAGTTCTCCGAGACAGACGTTTCTTTCTTTAAGGAAACCTTTTCATCCAGATCCTTATCTGCAAAAACCACCTTTTTCACCCGGGGATTTCTCCCGGATTCCTTCATGATGGCCGCCATAAAGGCTTTCTCCAGCTCTTCCAGAAGACCGTTCTTCGTTGCCTCGTCAAAATTTGCAAACAGGCTGCCCGTCTGGGAAAGAATATGCTGACGAACATCTTCCATCCGCTTTTCTTTATTATCCTGCTTGGTCTGCTCCCACTCAGCCATAATATCATCAATGCTGAGCTGCCCTGTGATCTGCTTTTCTATCTTCTCCGCTTCAGGTAATACGATACTGAGCTGTCCGTCATATTCCTGCGCAAGAAATTTATCGTACTCCGAAGGCTTTTGGGATGCCAAAGCCTGCTCTCGAAGCGTTCTCGCCTGCAATCTCTCGGCTTCCCTTGTCATTTCTTCTATGATTTTCTGCGCATCGAAAACCAGCGTATCGTCCCTTACAATCTCTTCACTGGCTTTTTGCAGTTCTTCTTCCTTTAATGCATTCACATTAACACGGGGAATTTCAGCCGTCTCTTCCAGGAGCGGCGCAATCAGCGCGTCAGTGATGGCAGTATTCCCGTTCTCCAAAACGGGATCCTGCGCCTCCTCCTCCGAAAAGACTTCAATGTGCTCTACGGCCTCCGGCTTCTCGTCCACATAGACATTCGCAGCCTCTTCGATCTCCTCTATCTCTTCAACGCCGTCGTCCGCAGTATCTACATCTTCTGAACTATCCGCCAGCACTTCCTTCATGCTTTCCGCCAGCGCCATCTGCAAATTAATGGTATTATACTGCCCCACATCAACCGTTTTGACCTCCGGCAGTTCTGTCGTTGGAGCAGAAAGGACGCTCTGTTCGTATTCCTGCTCTTCCTCCCAACCACGGTCAGTTTCTTCCTCTGCGGGCTCCTCCTCCGGAATATCCTCGTTATCCTCTTCCACCGGCGTATCGTCGTCCACATCTTCTCCCGCGCTTCTGCCCTCTATGTACGCGTCATACTTCTCCTGCTGTTCCGGCGAAAGCGGCTGGTGAAGCGCCTTTAGCTCCAATGCTTTTATAACATATCTGCCCTCGCCGAACCAGAGGTACATCTCGTCACATTCTTCCACGCACTTTGTCGTCAGTCCAATACGATGATAGAGATAGGCCAGCTCATACACCCATTTTTCTCTGGGCTCCCGCTTCTTAAATTCCTCCAGAATCGCAATTCGTTCTTCTATGCTTACATCCAGCGCTTCATAAAGACGATACTGCAAAACATAGCGCCCCGTGTCTCTCGGCGCGATCTGTACGAACTCTTTGTAATATTCGCTTGCCTGATCATATTCTCCCATCTTAATGCAAAGCTCACACAGAGAATAGATGATCAGTCTGCCTGTAGGGTGTTTCTCATAGGCCATCAGAAGAATGTCCTTACTCTCCTGAAACCGTCTGTTGATCTTATACAGATCACTTATGGTGCACAGCATCATAACGCTTCTGACTCTGCGCCAGTCAATTTTATCCGCGATCTTTACTGCTTCCGCATACTCTCCTTCTGCTATCAGTGCTTTGATCTCGTCCACACTGGCCTTGTACTCAAATTTATCCAAGGTACCCACCTCATCAACGTACTTTACTCTTTTATCCGTCTACACAATGACCCTATTATCTGTTTCAGTTTACCATAGTCCCCTGTCAATGTAAATAAATTCCGCTGAAAAAAAGTACCTCTACTCCCAATATATGGAGCTTTTTAATTAAAAAATTCCTCTATCTTGTATTTTCCCGAAAAACCGCTCTCTGCTTTACGCCCGCAAAAGCCGGTTGGATAATTCTGTAAACTGTTCCAAAGTAAGCGTTTCGCCGCGCACTGTTTTCGAAAGCCCCATCTCATCCAGCGCTGTTTCCACCTGCCCCCTGGTAACATTTATTCCCCCCGCATTGGCCAGACCGTTAGCCAGAGTCTTGCGCCTCTGGTTAAAGGACGCCCTGATCACAGCAAAGAGAAACGCCTCGTCCGCCGCCTCAACGGGCGGCTTTTCATATTTTGTCAGGCGCACCACGGCGCTGTCCACGTTTGGCCGCGGCAGAAAACAGGAAGCCGGCACTCTGGCCACAATTTCCGGTCTGGCATAATACTGTACCGCCAGCGACAGCGCCCCGTAATCCTTACTGCCGGGACCCGTCCGCATACGTTCCGCCACCTCGCTTTGAACCATAACCGTAATACTGGCAAGGGGTATATGGCTCTCAAAAAGCCCCATAATAATAGGCGTGGTAATATAATATGGAAGATTCGCCACAACTTTTATGGGCCTGCCGCCGTTCTCCCGGGACAACGCCTCCAGATCCATCTTCAAAATATCCTCGCATAAAACCACAACGTTATCATAAGAGGATAGCGTATCTTCCAAAACGGGGATCAGTCCCCTGTCGATCTCCACAGCGATAACTTTTCCGGCCGCTTCCGCAAGATATTGCGTCATGGTGCCGATACCCGGACCGATCTCCAGAACACAGTCCTTTTCCGTAATCTGCGCCGCCTCTATAATTTTGTTAAGAATATTGGCGTCAATTAAAAAATTCTGTCCGTATTTTTTCTGCATACGGAACTGATGTTTTTTGAGCACCTCCGACGTATTCGTATAATTTCCAAGATCAGCCATGAATCGTTTTCTCCTCCCGGTTCTCCAGTCCGAACAGCCTTCTCGCGTTACGCTCGGTACTCTCCACCACTTCCTCATAGGAAATCCCCTTAAGCTCCGAGATCGCCTCCGCCACATAAGGAAGATTCAACGAGGAATTGCGCTCGCCCCTGTGAGGCTCCGGCGACAGGTAAGGACTGTCTGTTTCCAGAAGAATCCTGTCCATGGGAATGTACTGCACCGCCTCCTTAAGCTTTTTTGCATTCTTAAATGTAATCACGCCGCCTATACCAAAATAATAATCCATCTCCAAATATTCTCTTGCCATCTCCTTTGTATAGGAAAAACAATGCACCACGCCGCCGATTTCTCCTGCATGGTGGGCCTGCATAATATCCAGCGTATCTTTCGCCGCCTCTCTGGAATGAATAATGACGGGAAGCTTTACCTCCCTGGCAAGCTCCAGCTGTCTTTCAAACCACTTCTTCTGCACGGATACCGCCGGTTCGGGATAGTGATAATCCAGCCCGATCTCGCCAACCGCCACCACTTTTTCATGACCGCAAAGACTGTGCAGCCGGGCAATGCCTTCCTCCGTAAGCTCCTCCACCTCGCCCGGATGCACGCCAACCGCCCCGTATATAAAGGGATACTGCCCGGCAAGCTTCACAGTGTCCTCACTTCCGGCAAGACTGGCTCCGATATTAATTACCGTACCGATACCATGTTCTTTCAGAGAAGCAAGCAATGTATCCCTGTCTTTGTCAAAATTTTCATCATCATAATGCGCATGGCTTTCAAAAATCATGTGATCCGCCCCTTTCCCGCCTGTAAATCTGTGAATAATGTATCATTTTGGCACAGGAAATGCAATTTGTAAAGAATTTTGAAATATTCTTAAATTTTCTTTAAAAAATACTTGCATTACGGAAAACATTATACTATAATAACTTTTGCGTTGGTTGAATATAAGCCATTCAATCTTCTTATACAAAGGACATGCACCGCTAGCTCAGTTGGTAGAGCACCTGACTCTTAATCAGGGTGTCCAGGGTTCGAGCCCCTGGCGGTGCACTATAAGAACTGTTTTTGGAGACGTAAGCGCTCTGGGGACGGTTCTTTTTTTGTCTCCCCAACTCAGCCGGCGCGCATGCGCGTTCAGCGGTACAAATCCAACCACGGCGCATTGATGGAAATCGACCCGAACTCTTCCCGGCTCACCTCCTGCATGATCCCTTCCTTCCCCACACGTATCAGCCTGTCCGCCAGCGACATGGAATCCGCCAGATTGATCGACAAAATTACCACCGCCATCCCTTTGTTAAGCAAAGTTTCCATCATCCGCCAGATAAACACGCGGTGCGTCAGATCGGCGCCTTTAAAGGGCTGTACGCATATCACCACCTTCGGCTTTTGCAGCAGAATCCTTGTATAAACAAGCTGGCACTTCTGCCGTTCCCCAAGAGCCTCCACCGGCAGCGAAAACACTTCTTTTCCGAGAACATCCCCATATTCCTTTTTTACACTGTTTTTCATCCGCGCATTTTTCCAGATGCCGGGCACCCTGCGGGACATCCCCATGCACAGATTATCCAGATAACTCATCCCCCGAAAAATCATTGTCCTGCCGGGATCCGCCAGAATCAAAGCCAGATCTTTGCAGGCGGCGGGCTGAATCGGCCGGCCTCCCATATAAAATTCGCCGCTCTCAGGCTTCTTTTCACCGCAGAGCATGGAGAGAATATCCCTCTGCACCTGTTCGTCCAGATTTTGAACTACCAGACACTCCCCTTCATAAACCTCCATGGAAAAGTCGGAAAGCACCTCGCCCGTAATATGGGAAAGAGACATAACCGGCTTTTTCTCCCGCTGTGCAGTGCTGCTGGTTCCCATATGATCCCGAATCATTCTATCGAACTCAAAGGAGTAGCTCTCCACAATCTCACTTGTCATTTCCGCGCGCTGGGCCACCTTCTGAATCCGTCCGTTGGAAAAGAGCGCCACCCTGTCGCAGACCTCCATAATCTCTTCCAGATGCAGGCTGATATAAAGAAAGGAAAAGCCCTGCCCGGCGTAATGATGCATGATCTCATAAAGCTTGGCCAGTTCCTCCCCGTTTATAACCGTGCTGATTTCATTCAGGACAATCAGCCGGTAGCCCGCCACCACCGCCCGCAAGAGCTCCACCACCACGCGCTCAAGGGCAGGCAGTTTATTCACATAGGCGTCCGCGGGAATCTCCATTTCTATGTCCCGCAGAAAAGGCGTCAGCTGTCTTTGCAGAAGTTTTCCTTTTATAATGTTCTGTCGAAACCCCTGCCGGAGCACAAAAATATTGTCGGACACCGTCATATGCTCCACCAGCCGGCTGTGCGCGTCGATAATGCCAATCCTGTTTGCCGACCGTCTCGTGCTCTTCCAGGAGTTGACCCGCTCGCCGCAGTAATACACATATCCGTCATAGAGCGGCATATTGGTCTGCATCAGCTGTAAAAGCTCCTGCAAGCCGTGGGCGCTGATGGGCACCAGCCCCATAATCTCCCCCTGATAAATCTGCAAATTAAGATCCTCCAGCCGCTTGCTCCCCTTATCCGGATAAGTAACCCGCTCCATGCGAAATATTTCCTGTCTCATACGTTTTCATCCCTCTGAAAGGGAATCGTAATCTCCACATCCGTTCCCTTCTGCGGCACAGAATAGACATGAAGTCCATACTCTTCCCCGAAAATCAAATGTATTCTGCTGTTCACATTGGCCAGCGCAATGCCCCCTCTTCTCTCTTCCCCACGAATCAGCTCATCCCCGTCCCGTCCCAGCTTACGGTTCAGCTTCGTCAGCGTTTCCTCGTCCATGCCCACGCCGTCGTCGGAAATACGGATCAACAGCCTGTCCTGCGTCCTGCCAAACTGGATCCGCAGATTGCCGGTCTCCACTTTTAATTCCGTGCCATGGATAATACTGTTTTCCAGAATCGGCTGCAAGGTCAGTTTCGGTATTTTACAGCTCATGATATCTTCCCAGTCTTCCCCGTCATAGTCGATGTGTAACTGCAAACGGTCGCCAAACCGATACTTCTGAATCAAAAAGTAAGTCTCACAGTTATCCAGCTCATCCTGCACCGTCACCAGATTTTCTATATTCGTAATCGTGTAACGAAAAAACTTGGCAAGAGCCTCCGTCATATCCGCTACGCCGTCAAGTCCCGCAATCAGGGCCTCTCCTCTAATACTCTCCAGCGTATTGTACAGGAAATGGGGATTAATCTGATTTTGCAGGGCCAGATACTGAGCCTGCCTTTTGTTAAAGTCAATCAGCTTCGGGGATCGCAGAATTTTCTCAATTTCCTCCACCTGCCTTTTCATGGAAGGACATCGCCAAGCAGCGCCATAACTTCACCGGAGCGCAGTTCAAAATTAACATGGTCAAGCGCTTTTACGCCGGGAAACGACTTACATATGTTTTCCATAGAGACGATAATCTCGTTCATACGCCAATCCTCCTTGTTTCTGTAATTTCAGTATATCAGAAACCCGTTTTTGCAAAAGGGTGGGGGATTTTGGTTTTATGGGGGTTTTTTTATGCAATTTTAAAGATGAAATAGAAAGAGCAATTGTTGTTTTTGAAATGTTGCATATAGAATATATTCAGATGACACCCAAAAAAGTCAGATTTAACAAATTCGTGCACGTACACAATAAACGCCGCTGTTTCCGGCCTTAAAAGCTTATACCCAAAAGCTGCGTCAATGCGCCCGCGCCTACACCGATCCCATAGAGAAGCAGAAATATCCGCAGGCTTTCCCTCCTGTCCTCATTTACCCGAAGCAATACCAGAAAACCCACGCCCGATCCGGACAAAAGCCCCGCCATCAGCGCGCCGGCGCTCAATACCCCTTTTAAGTAAAGCTGGGTCAGAACCACGGAGGAGGCGCAGTTCGGAATCATACCCACTAACGCTGAAAGAAACAGACTAAGCGCCGGTCTGCCCTGAACCAGCGCCGCAAGCGTTTCCTCCCCGGCCAATGCAACGGCAAAATTCAGAACCAGAGAAACTGCGACTATATATAGGAATATTTTCCATGTATGGTGAAACGCCGATCTCCAGATGCCTCTCTCACAATGACAGTGATGACGCTCACATAGATGGCCGATCTGCATTTCGACTTTTTTCCGAAAGAAAAAATCCGCAAGAAATCCTGCCGCAAGCGCATAAACAAGCTTCAACAGTAAAATTTTCCCGATCATGGACGGCGCCGCATTTTCTGATATCAAAATGGGAAGCATCTCATCAGACGTGGATAAAAACACGGCTATGAGAGTGCCCATTGTAATAATCCTTCCTGCATAAAGATTTGCCGCAGCGGCGGAAAAACCGCATTGCGGAAAAATACCGAGAAGGCCGCCGATTGCCGGTCCCATCTTTCCCGATTTTCTGACAATCTCCTGCATTCGTCCCCCGGTCCAGTGTTCCAGACACTCCATCGCAAGATAGGCCAGAAAAAGAAAAGGCAGCAGCCTGAGCGCGTCTATATAGGTATCATAAAATACATCTACAATGATATTCATGCTTCCTCCATACAATTTTACAGATCAGCGCCATTTTCTGTAATCTGCGTTGTTCCATTACAGATACGGCAACAATTACCGAATATATGATACCATTCTCATAAAAAAAAGCAAGTATGAGTAATTTTGCACAAAAAGCGCAATTTTTTCCCTTTTCACCAGCATTTTGCGAAATAATGATTGATTCTTTGGCAAAAGTATACTAAGATAGAATTGTGTAGCAAATGAGGGAGGTTCGGAATGGAAGGCTTAAAAAATATCATGGAAGATGCCGTGGAGTATCAGCTTAATAAGCTGCTGCCCACGATGCCTGAGGTATGTTCTTGCGAAAACTGCAAGCTGGACATGATGTCATATGCACTGAACAGACTTTCACCCCAATATGTACGTACAGATACTGGCGCGCTCTATCAGAAATTAAATAATTACCAGCCGCAGGCTGAAGTGGAAATACTGACCACGGTGATGTCAGCAATCAGCAAAATTGGTTCGCATCCCCAACATGATTGAACAAACTTTTTCATTAACTAAACCCCGGGTGCATTTGCACCCGGGGTTCTTTCATTAATTTTCCATAATCTCTATCTGCACTTCTCTTCCCTCGTCATTTTTATAGCGTTCGACATTTGCCCTGACCCTTGTTCGAAGGCGTTCCTCATAATCCTCCTTTGTGTCGACGGCAAAATCCCTTACCTCTCCGTCCCATCTGCACGTCACAAGATAGGAAACGCCATCCTCCTCAGCAAACAAAACGTCAACCGTCCTGCCCACCCTTTCATCGGTGACATTGACCAGATAATAGCTTTTCACTTCTTCAAAGCTTTCCGAAATATCCAGTTTTTCTTCCAAAAATTCCCGGGCCTGCTGCCTGATATCGTCAATTTTTCCCGGCGCTTCCGAAACAGAGGGTCTTAGCGCGTCGGTTCCCTCACTGTCGTAGCTGTACGACATGGAGCGCAGAGTACCGTCCGCCGCGTCAATAAAGAAATAATAATAGCTGTAGTTTCCCATGTCACTCCAATTCACGCCGTATGTGCCCGCAATGCCTGCTGGATCCGAATCGGAATTATTATAATAATGATTTAACTCCATCCCGCTCCCATCAAGCCCGAAAATCCGTTTCAGATATTCCTCAGCTATTTCCACAGCCTGTTCCTCTGTGACGCCGCCGGCCGCCACAGCCTTCTGTATCTGCTCTTTCTCCGCTGCCTTTCTCTTGGCAATCTCTTCGGCGTGCTGTTCCAGCAGGGCGTAATCGCGCTTTTTCTCAAAATCAATCTGTTCCAGAATCTCTTCGTCCGTCAGTTCCCTGTTCTGAGGCAGATAAAACACAGATGTGGTCGTCAGAAAACAAAACTCATACTTCACCGCCTCCTCCTCGCTGTCTACCTGTATCAGCTCGTCCGTTGGAAACAGACCGTCCATGTACTGGGCATACAGTTTTTCCCTGCGCGCCTTCTCTCCCTCCGTATACGCTCTGGTAAAGCCGTTCGCATCCACGTTCTGCCTCTGTATCTGTTCTGCAATTTCCGTAATCTCCACTTCCGGCACCCGCTCCATCCGCTCCTGCACAAGAGAGTTAACCACAGCGCGCACTGGCACGCTTAAAAGCCCTGCCGCCAGAATACAAACTGCAAAAGCTGACGCAATCCGTACATACCGGGCATATCCGCGCGTTCTTTTCTTCGCCTGTATTTCCCGAATTATCTGCTCCTGTCTTTCTTCGTCAAACTCTATCTCTTTTACCGCATTTCTCAGATCCATAAGTTTCATATACTGTCACCCTTTCTCTCTATTCTTCCTCCAGCCGCAGACGCAACAGTTTTCTCCCCCTCTGCAGACGTTTTTTTACCGCATTAACGGAGATTCCCATTATTTCTGACACTTCCGCCGTTTTGTATCCCTCAATATAATATAGATAAACGGCCGCCTTTACAGGCGCAGGGAGCGCAATGAGCTGTGCCAGAACATCACTGTATTCAGGGCTCTCATAGCTGGCGGTAATCTCAGAAAGCTCCACCTGTGGATGCCGGAAGCGAAACCGCTGCATATCTATACAGCGATTCTGCGCCACTTTGATGAGCCACGCTTTCTCATGTTCTGAATCCCGGAACTTCTTTGTTCGCTCCAGATACCTGCAGATAGTATCCTGCACTGCATCCTGCGCGTCCGCCTCATTTCCCAGCATAACCACACAGATCCTGTAGAGCATGGGACTGTATTTTGTCACCACTTCCTCTATTGTCATAAATTTTCACCTTTCCCAATCCATGGACCGTTTTTGAAGCTTCTACTTATAACACGCCGACGCCCGCCAAAAGGTGCCACGGAGTAAATGCCTGCGGAATTAACTCCCGGGACCGGCTTCGCGGTCTCGCAATTTCCTATTGTATAAAAAAAGAGCAGAAAACTTTCGTCTCCTGCCCTTCTGCTTCCTAATCTTTATACGGTAACTTTCTGCTTGTCCACCTCTCTGGCAATGTAGGCTTCCACCTCATCCCTCGGTATGGAAAGCGCTATGGACATCTCGCTGTAAAGAAGCTCCTCCGCCTTATGCAGATACAGCTCGTCCGAAGAAAGAACCTTTTTCCCTTCATTAATACGGCTTCTCTTACGCTGGTAAAGCGTCTTGATAATCTGCACCAGACTTCTGGAATCATAGGTGCGGATTGCCTCCTTATAAGTATGCTCCCTGCGCTTTTCCTCCTGAATCCAAACCGTCTCAATTTCCGTGATATGAGCGATCAGCTTCTCGGCCTCTTCCTTATTCATAATTCTGCGCATAACTATCTTGTCATTATTCACCGGCGTATAAATCGTGCTGACTTTTTCAAAAACAGGCTCCAATACATAATACTTTTTGTTCTGATCCGACCGATCAATCGGATTTCCCGTAATGTCAATAACGCGGCAAACTCCATGTCCGCCGCACATAATTAATTCGCCTTTTTCAAACATAATGCCCCTCCAACTTTTCTGATCCCTGCCTGCAGTACCCCTTACTTAACATCTTAACACTTTAAAATTCTTCTCGTAAGTACTTTTGAAATAGAAAAACTATTTTCGGCACATTTATAGCACAAGTAAGCTTTTCTGTTGTGAAAATTTGCTAGTCTGAAAAAGCGCTTCCTGAAAAAAACCCCTTTACTTATTTAACGCATTTTAAAATTATCACAAATAAATCTGACTTCCTCCATTGGAAAGATTCGAATCATGATTCCCTTCAGAAGCTTCGCCGCTTCAAAACGAGATAAAATAATGACCATCTCCGCCCCGGGAAAAGGAAGAATATCTATGGACTCCACATCCTCCTTCGCATTCACCAGGGTTGCCTTCGGCGGATTGATATCCACAGTTTTATGAATCATCTCCGTAAGCGCAATCGCGGAGGAGCCCATCATCTGATTCATCACTTCCGATACGCAGGACAAATGCATTTCGTTGAGCTCTCCGGGCACTGCCGTTCCCGCCCCGCCCATCATCAGATCCATGATTACCTTGACGTCATTTTCCTTAAGCATTAATAGATTATTGCCATGAAAATCGTCTCTATAATCAATTTGAACTGTTACACTTCCCATACCGAATGCCATAAGAATATTTTTGATATCCGCACTGTTGACAACCTTCACCGACGGTGGACTGACAGTGATAACCTGTCTTGTCAGCGCATTCAGCGAAGTCGCGGAATGCGCCATACAGATTTGCGCTACCTCTGCCATTTTATCCTGATCTAATGGTGATAGTTGTCCCATAGCCTGTTGCATCCTTCTCAAAATAATTATACTCATCTGATGTTAGTACTTCTACTATACCTTATTCTAAGTCACTCGTGCAACATCTTATTTGGAAAAATGCAGTAAAAAATCATATTTTTTAATATTTTACTATTCCGCCTCTCTAAGTCTCTCTACCACTGACCGTTTCACCACATAATGATAGGAAATAATCGGAACGACTGCCCCGATAGCCAGGAATGCAGGAGCCACCACCAATATCGGCACAACCGTAAGACGATAGCTGAAAAACCAGAACATTCCCTCCAGCACATTGCTTGCCAGAGGCCCCATTACAATTGTCAAAATCAGGGTAATTACAACAGAGCTTCCGGCAAATACCATTCCTTCGGTAATCAGCATCCGATTTAACTGTTTTCCCGTCATGCCCACTGACTGCAATACAGCAAATTCCCGTTTTCTTGCCATAATTCCCGTGAGGATCGCGTTCAGGAAATTCAGGATACCGACCATGCCGACAACCAGCGCCGCACCGCTGCCCACCATCATAAACATATCGCGAAAACCGTAAAACTCTTCCTCGTAGGTCTTTCTGCTTTCATAATTGTACATGGAGTAGTCGCCGCCCGCAAAGTCCTGCATCCACTGTTCCGCCTGCTCCACCTTATCGTCCTCGCAGTCAAAGGCGTAGTAGAGAATATCCGATGTGCCGGAATCCCGGATAAAGGTTTCCGCACCCATAACGAACTCATCCTTCCCATAATAGCGATAGCTAAGCGTTCCCGGCACTTCCACCAATGCCGCAACCTCGTACACCTTATCCTCATACACTTTGGCTCTACTCCAATACTTTTTATCCTCAAGATCCTCATCCTTCCCGTAAATCTCACCCGTATCGGGGTTATAATACTCCCACTCCTTCACATAGCGGATGGTAATCTGATCGCCCATCTTCGCCCAATGGGAATCCTCGTAGAGATTACCGTAATCGTCCGTATTGTAGACCGCCGCAACATAGCTGCCGCCCTCCTTTAGCCTGGCGAGATCGCCTTCGATCACATTGAGCTTATCCAGAATAAAGTCTTCCATCCCGTAAAGCTGCACATCTTCGGCATACAGGTCGCCTGTCTTTTCCAATAATTTTAAATACTGATCTATCATCTCCGGTTTGCTCCATTTACCCTGTACCTTCCGTACCCATTCCTCCGTGACAAACTCCTGCGCCGCAAAGGTTTTTTGATAAGTTCTGCCGCCCTTTGCGCCATCCATCGCCTCCACCTGCGAGACCATCTCCTCCGGAAAAGGTTTGGGATCAAAATTGCTCACCTGAAAATAGGAGGCGTCAGCAGTAATAAAATCCGTTACCACTCGTTTTAAATATTTGTCCATATCAAAACCGTTTGCCAGAATAAAGGTAATATTCAAAACTACTACCGCAAAGGACATGGAGATTACCGTAATTAAGGTTTTACTTCTATTTCTGCCAAGATTCGCCACCGCCATGCGAAAAATGGAAGCGCCCTTTTGCGAAGTCTCAGACACATTCAGTGAATGCCGTCTTTTAGTTCTTCTCACGCCGTCCTTTTCCGTGTAACGCACCGCCTCCACAGGGGAGATTTTCGCCGCCATCCTGCGAGGCTTCCGACAGGAGACCCAGACCGTCACAAAAGAGAACACCGCCGCGCCAAGAAAGATTATGGGACTGACTGAATAAGTTAATTTTATGCCGTTAAGCTGAGACACCACTACACCCGTCATAGCCACGCCCGCGCCATAGCCTACGGCCAGACCGATGGGAATCCCCAGCGCCGACAGTAAAAACGCCTGCAAAGAGATAATCCGCTTGATCTGCCGCCCCGTGGTGCCGATGGTCTTTAACAGCCCGTAAAAGCGCACGTCGTTTGATACCGATATCTGGAAAATATTGTAGATAATCAGATAACCTGTAAAGACAATCAACAGCATCACCGCAATAAGCGCAAGCACCGTAGAAATATCTATGGAATCCTCAAACTGTGCCGAGACATAACCCCAGTTGCCGCCTGCGCGGATATAATTGTCTCCCTGATCCCAGCCCTCCGACTGATAACCGTGCCGCTCCAAAATGGTGTTAAGATTTTCTTCAATGTGGAAAGCGTTTTTAAACATCACACCCATACGGATAAGGCCGGTCATGCCATCTTTGCCCTGCGTACCCAGCTTTTCAAAAATCTCCCTCGTCCGGCTCTCAGGAACCAACACATGGTTTGCCACAATAACTTCATCATAGTCCCAATAACCGCACAGGGTAAAAGTTTCCGTAGTCTCCTCATCGTCTACCAGAAACGTCATGGTAAACTCGTTACCAATCACCGGCTCCACCCCCAGCAGGGCAAGGACTTTCAAGTCTGTAGCCGCCTCGTTGGTGCCTTCCCTGGGAAACCGCCCTTCGACAGGCTCCAAAAACATCCACTTCGCCGTGTTTTCGTCGCAGTAGCTGACCTCCACATGGCTCTTGTGAAAAGGCTCTTTTTCCGGCATACCGCAGAAGATTCGTTTTCCGTACTCCTGAATCAGCGGGTCGTCCTTCAGTTCCTCAAACTGCTCTTCCGTTATATCCTTAATCTCGCCGTGGGCATAGCTGCCCGCCTGCCGAAAGTTGGACTGCTCAAACCCGTGCTTGATGGACATGCCCACCGTTAAAATAACCGTAAATAGTATTGTGGTCAGCGCAATTGCCGCCACCGTAATGATATTTCTGATCTTCGCCGCCTTGAAGCTTGCAAGACTGAGACGGCGAATGGTTTTTCTGTTGGAAACATGCATGTTATTTTCTCCCTTCTTTACGGAGAATGTCGTTCTGCAGACATTCTTCCGGCACGCTTCATACTGCGATCCGTCCATCCTCAATCCGAATAATCCGATCCGCCATCTGTGCTATCGCCTCATTATGCGTAATCATAACGATAGTCTGTGAAAATTTCTGCCCCGTTACTTTTAAGAGACTTAAGACATCCTGACTGGTTCTGGAATCCAGATTTCCGGTCGGTTCATCCGCCAATATAATGGCAGGCTTGGAGGCAAGCGCCCTCGCAATCGCCACCCTCTGCTGCTGCCCGCCGGAAAGATTGTTAGGCAGATTGTTCAGCTTGGAGGCAAGCCCCAGTATGTCAATGATTTCTTTGATGTATCCCTGATCCGGGCTGTCACCGTCAAGCTGTATCGGCAGGAGAATATTTTCATAAACATTTAACACCGGCACCAGATTGTAATTCTGGAACACAAAGCCAATCTTCCTACGGCGGAATATGGTCAGCTCCTCATCCTTCAACGTAAAAATTTCCTTACCGTCCACAGTAACGTTGCCGGACGTGGGACGATCAAGTCCGCCCAGCATATGGAGAAGCGTACTTTTTCCACTGCCCGATGTACCTACAATGGCAACAAACTCGCCCTTCTCCACCTGAAAATTCACCCCGTCCAGAGCACGCACTTCGCTCTCGCCCGAGCCATATACTTTTTTTAAATCGTGTGTTGATAATATGGTCATGCTTTCCTCCTCTCAAAGACGCAAACCCGCCCTGCCATATTTCTTATCCAAGTTCATCGTATGTTTGCACCTATTTAAAAAATCTGCATCGGAAGGACTGTCTGTAACATCGTCCTCCACAATACAGATTATCTCATGGCAATCTTTCCACATTCTTTCCACAAGAGAAAAGATTATGACAGTTTTGTAAGAATTGAAACGCCGCCTCAATCCGCAGGCAGATACAGAGAAAAAACTGATCCATTCCCTATTTCAGAAACAAGCTGCAGGTATCCCGACTGCTGCCTCACGATTTCCCTGGCCAGATAAAGGCCGATCCCCACGCCCTGACTGTCAGAAACCGTTATTGAGCGGTAGAAACGCCCAAAGACCTTTGCCTGTTCTTCCTCCGTAATACCGATTCCCGTGTCCGCCACCTCCACGCTGACAAAAAGCTCATAGGCCTTAACGCTTACGGTAACGCCGCCGGTTTCCGTATACTTGATCGCATTATCAATGAGGTTTCCCAGCGCTTCCAATGTCCACTTGAGATCAAAGCAGGCTTTAACGCCCTGCGCCTCTTCTGACAGCACATGCAAATACAGTCCCTTCTTCTGCGCTTTTGCAGCGTACTGTTCCCCTGCCTCCTCCAGAAGCGCGGACAGCGCATTTCTTTTCGGATGCAGCGCCAGAATCCCCGTTTCCAGTCTGGACAGCTTTACCAGCGACTGAATCAAAAAATCCAACTTCTTTATCTGCCCCTCCAACAGCTCGATTGTCTCCCTGTTTCCCGCAGCCTCCTCCTTCAGCAATTCCGCATACAGCAAAATATTGGCAAGAGGAGTCTTTGTCTGGTGGGAGATGTCCGCTATGAGGGTTTTCGTCTTCTCCTGTTCCGCTATGGCTTTTTTCTCCTGAACCTGTGAAGCGGAAATGTATTCGGCAAGCTTGCTCTCCACGGACGCACACAGGGATTCGTCATAAATATCCGCCCGAAATGTCCCGTCCATTGCGGACTGTATCATGCTGCGCATCCGTTTCAGGCTGCGCTTTCTGGCAATAACATCCGCAGTCAGAATGATGACGGCTGCAAGCAGCAAGAAGATACCTGCCATAAAAAGGATCGTTCCTGTTTTAGTTTCCATATTATTGCCTACTCCCACCGATACCCAATTCCATATACCGTCCTGATTCTATCCTGCCCGCCCAGCTTGTCCCGCAGGCGTTTCACCGTGACAGACAGCGTATTTTCATCCACAAACTCCGCGTCCACAGACCAGATACAATCAAGTAACCTGTCTCTGCTCAGGGTGATACCGCGGTTTTCCACGAGAAAACGCAGAAGCTTCTGCTCGCTTTTGCTTAGCTCAATTTGTTCCTCTCCATGATAAAAAAGCATTTTGGCAAAGTGAAAACGATAGCCCCCGTCCAGAATCCAGCCCTCGTCCGCCGCAAATACTGCCGGCTGTGCTCCATTTTCCGCCGTTCCACCGTTTATCCCATTACTGCGTTCCCCGATTCCCGCCCGTCTAAGCTGTGTGGCCACCCGCGCCCGCAGCACTGCAAGACTGAAGGGTTTCGTAATATAATCGTCTGCTCCGGCTTCCAGCCCTGCCACAATATCCGTTTCCATGTCGTTTGCCGTCAACATTATGACAAATATGTCATATTTCTCCTTGATCTTTTGCAGATAATTAAACCCATTGCCGTCAGGCAAATTCACATCCAACACTACCAGATCAAATGCTGTCCCAAACGCCGTATCTGTTCCAAACCGGCCGTTCGCCGCTTCAAGCAGTTTCTCCGCCTCTTTCAGCGTATGACAGCTGACCGTCTCCGTCTCGTTGTTTCTCAGAGCGCGGCAAAGACCGTCCGCCAGTGTAAGGTCGTCCTCCACAATCAAAATTCGGTATTTCCTTCCGCTATCTGTACCCATGCCGTCCCCTTTTTATTTCAATTCATTTGCCGTCACATAAAAGTGATGATAAATACCGCTCTGTGCCAGCAAACTTTCGTGTGTCCCTTCCTCCACGATTCCTTCCTCCGTCAAAACCAGAATGCGGTCGGAACCCCGGATGCTGGACAGCCTGTGGGCAATGGTTATGGTGGTTCTGCCTTTCGCCAGCGCCTCCAGAGACCTCGCCACCTGAAACTCGCTCTCATTATCCAGCGCGGAAGTGGCTTCGTCCATAATCAGAATGGGCGGATTTTTTAAAAATACTCTGGCAATGCTGATCCGCTGCTTTTGCCCGCCGGAAAGCTTGACGCCGCGCTCCCCCACATAGGTATCATACCCGTCTTTGAGCGCCGTAATAAAATCATGGGCGCCAGCCCGCTTTGCAGCCTCGATTACTTCATCCCGGGTCGCATTCTCCCTGCCGTAGGCAATGTTTTCATAAACCGTCCCGGAAAAAAGGTAAACATCCTGCTGCACCATACCGATATTCTGCCGCAGGCTCTTTATCGTATAATGGTGAATATTCTTCCCGTCCAGGCAGATTTCACCTTTGTCAATATCGTAAAAGCGGGGAAGCAGATTACAAAGTGTAGTCTTGCCGCCGCCGGAGGGCCCCACAATGGCAACCTTTTCTCCCGCGCGGATTTCCAGATTCAAATTCCGAAAAACAACGTTGTGATCATCGGGGTATTCAAAGCTGACATTGTGAAATGAAATATTCCCCTGCGGATGCTCGCATTCTATCGCTCCCGGTTCATCAAAAATCTCAATATCGCTGTCCATGATCTGCACAAACCGTTCGATGCCCGTCATGCCACGCTGAAACTGCTCCGCAAACTCAATGATTCTGCGAATCGTGGCAATTAACGTGGTCACATACATCACATAGGCAACCAGATCTCCGGGCGCAATTTTCCCATATACCATAAAAATACCGCCCGCCGTAAGAAGCACCAGATACATAAGCCCGTCAAACGCTCTCGTGGTAGTCTGGAAAGCCGCCATAAAACGGTAGGTTTCCTTTTTTATCTGATAAAAATTCTGATTGTCCTGCTCGAACTTTTCCTTTTCCTTCTCCTCGTTGGTAAAGGCCTTGACCACCTTCTGTCCCAGTAGGCTGTCCTCAATGCGGGCGTTCAGCTCTCCGATCTGCACCCGCTGCCTGCGAAAGGCCTCCCGCATCCGCAAATTAATAATGATACAGGTCACCGCCATAACCGGCACTACCGAAAAAAGAATGAATGTCAGGCCCAAGCTGATACGCCCCAGAATAATAAAGGAAATCACCGCCTTGATTCCGGCAATAAAAAATTCCTCCGGGCAATGGTGGGAAAACTCCGTCACATCAAAAAGATCGTTTGTGATGCGCCCCATAATCTGCCCAACCTTGGTATTATTATAATAAGTATCCGACAGCTTTTGCAGATGAGCATAGGCGTCCCGTCGCATGTCCGTCTCAATCCGCGTACCCATTACATGGCCCGTATAGGCCATATAAAAATTGGCTATGGTATCGACAATCCGCAAAACCAAATACAGCGCGCCCAGACGTAAAATAACCGCCACCGTAAGGGACGCCAGATCGTTCATCCCCGTGTTGGTGATAAACCGAATAATCATCGGCAGCACCAGTTCACAGACAGTCGTCAGCGCAGCACAAAGCAGATCAATCAAAACAATGGGTAAATATTTTTTATAATACGGAAGAAACCGTCGCAGCAGTTCTCCTGATTTGTAGGTTCGCGTATTTTCCTGTGTGTTCATACTATGCTCCCTGTATTATTTTAGCCGTGCTTTCGGATATATTGTAAGCTTACGGACAGGAAAAGACAAGCCGCAAAAATCTATTTTTTCCTCCCGTTATATTCCACAATCTGCAAAAAATCATCCTCCGACAAAGCCACTCCTTCCTTCCAGATAATTTGGGCTAATGCGCTTACTTCCTCCTTCTTCAAGTACAGGCAGACCTCTTCCAGTCTGGCAGGATCAACCGGCTTTTTCCCTTTCAACACCCGATAGGCATATTCCAGATTTTCATCTCGGTAAACGCCGTCAAAATCTTTCTTCTTCATTCCGCTAAAAGAGATACTGACATCTTTCAGTTTAGCCTTCTGCCCTACCATCCTTATTACATTTCTGCCTTCGGGAAGGGTAAGCTTTACCGTATTTTCTTCTCCGCTTTCATTGAGCGTCTGCACGGTCTGATCCGGTCTGACCCAGACAACCTTAAAACGACCGTTATTAAGATCGAAGGCGAAGGCTATCTCCAGCGTTGTTTCCTTATTGGCATACAGAATCCACCAGTCGCTCTCACTGTCTCCTGCAATCAAGGCGTCGTCTTCATACGTCCGATACGCCGGGATTCCAAAAACCGATCAGCATAGGGCTGTCGACTGCATCGCACTCATACAGCGAAATATTTCTGCCGATTCCAAGTCTCTCCCGAATCTCTGCGCTTTTAATCAGCGCCTTCTCATCCGTAACGGGCCTGCACGCCGCACGGCTTCCCCTGACAATACCGCATCTCCTGTACCGTCCTCTGCGCTTGGCGAAATTTCTGACGGCATCTACACGTACCCGCTCCCCGCGGCAATTTCCGTCACGATATCCTCATTGTCCGTTGCGACATCCGTTTCAAACACCGCCGCCAGATTCCTTGCATTCCCTTTGAAGAACTTATCCAGGAAGCTTTTCGTCTCTCCTTTTACATAGTCATTTCGCGATACAAGCGGGGTATAATAGTAAACCTCTCTCTTTTCCTGCGCGAGAGCGCCTTTATCAAGCAGTCTGCGAATTAACGTCAATACCGTGGTGCGCTCCCAGTCCTTCTTATCGTTCAGCCGTACGCGAATCTCATTGGCATTCAGCGCTTCCCCCGCCGTCCACAATGTTTCCAATATTTCCAGTTCCGCATCAGATATTTTTGTGTCCTTCATCCTTTCCCCCTGTTTTGGCCGGTTGTTATTTTCCTGTCAGCTCTGTTGTCTATGATTGTAAACTTTTTATGTATTCATAGTTTACACTTGTAAACAAACTCGTCAATTCCATTTCCCAAACCTTTTAGATGCCGCCTTTAAATATCTTTCTTGCTTTCGATTTTATGCATGTGTATAATGAAAGAAACATGTTGTTACTAACGTCCTGATTTTGTTATATCTTTATTATTGTAAAAGGGAGGTAGAAAATTGGTAGATTATTCACAATTTGAGGCAAGTACAAAGTCCGGCATCCACGCGGATGTACAGCGCATAAGGCAGCACGATGAAATTATAAGGGCGGTAGTTAAAAAGAGAAAAAACTCTGCGGTTATCTGCGTTTGTTTTGCCTGTCTGGCCGGGGTTACATTTTTAAAAAGCTGGATTCCCGCCGTTATTTTCCTTCTGCTCGCATTATTCTTCCTATGGCGGGCCGTCGGCAAATTTTCTGACGAATACTTAAGGGAAATGTACGAGGAAGGCCTTTTAGTTCCCGGAATGATTGTGAAAACGCAGCCTCTGACAATCATGGCAATCGCAAATATGGTTGCGCATGACGGCGCGCCAACCGTAAACGGATGCTACTGTCTGGAGGCAAAGGCTCTCGACGGGGCAAATATAGAATTATATGAAAAGATCCCCTGCTCCTGCTTTTTCTGCTATGAAGGGGGCGATTATCACTCCTCCTTCCAGCCTCACCCCCTCTACTGGGGCACTACGGATCAGATGGCGATTCATGAAGCGTTAAGACAGGTGGAAGCGGACAATAAAGAAAATTCCAGAGACGAATGGGAGGTTCTTAAAGAAGTGGCGCAGAAATTCCCCGATCTTGGAAACGGAAATATGATTCTGCTGGACGAAAACTATGTCCCTTTCGGGAAAAAGAATTACATGGACAGCAATCATCAGCCCCTCGACTAAGAAGCCCTCCGTCATCTCTCATAATATGACAGAAAGGCTTCCCTTGTATAGAGCTGATCCGCCACAGCCCCAAACTCCCGGATGGAATGCATGGCCAAAACCGGCGCGCCAATATCAACCGTCGGTATCGTAGTCAGCCCGGAAAGCGCGGGGCCAATGGTGGAACCGCCTGCTATGTCGTTACGGTTTACAAACTTCTGGAAGGGAACCTCCGCCCGCTCGCAGGCCTTCATAAAATAAGCGGCGCTTACTGCCGTGGTGGCATACCGCTGGGACGCGGAATACTTAATTACAGGCCCTCCCCCTAAGATAGGCCGTGTTTCCCCATCGTGCTTATCCCCGTAATTGGGATGCACCGCGTGGGCCAGATCCGCCGAAACGGAAGTGGAATTGGCAACCGCCTGGAAGTATTCCTCGTCCGTCATGCCAAGATTTTTACAGATACGGTTCAAAATATGCCGCAAAAGCCCGGAATTTGCTCCCTGCGCGGTGGTGCTCCCCACCTCCTCGTTATCAAAGGCCGCAAACACCTGGCAGCCTGTTCTCCTGTCCGCCTGCGTCAATGCGCAAAGGCCTGCATAAACCATGGACAGATCGTCAAGCCGTGACGCCGAGATAAATTCTTGATTCTTACCCGTGAAAAGTCCCTTCTGGTATTCATACAAAAACAGCTCGTAATCCACGATATCTGTTTTCTGTGTTTCCGTTTCTTTCTGAATCAGATCAAACAGATAATCCTCTTTTTCCACATCCTCTTCCTTCATACATAAAAGAGGCAGCATATCGGTCTGCTTATTATACGAGCCTTTTTCATTCACGTCCTTATGAAAATGAATGCAGAGACTCGGCAGCATAAAGACAGGTTTATCTATTTTAATCAGCTTTTCCCGAAGCGCTCCGTTTTCTTTTACAATCAGACGACCTGCCACGGCAAGCGGCCTGTCAAACCAGGTATGCAAAATAGCGCCGCCATAGATTTCCACATTGACTTTGACGTAACCGTCCGCCGTGATACTGCATGGACCCGGCTTAATCTTGAGACAGGGGGAATCCGTATGCGCGCCTATTATCCGAAACCCCTCTTTTGAAAGATCGCCCCCGCCCACTGCAAAGGCAATAAGCGCCGAACTGTTTTTGACGACAAAATACTTACCGCCCTCCTGCAAAGACCAGCTTTCCGTCTCTTTTAACTCCTGAAATCCGCCGGATTTCAAAAGCGCGGCTCCGTTTTCCACAGCGTGATAAGCTGTAGGACTGTCATTCAAATACTGCAATAAATCCACCGCAAATTTTTCTGCTTTTTTATCCATGCTTTACCCTTTCTAACTCTGCTTATGCGTGCAAATCCGCACCCCGTCTCCAGGGTGCGGACGTTCCTGCTCCTATTTATCTGTCGAATTACAACGCATAGCTGTTTAAATACTTCTCCTGCTCCGGTGTCAGCACATCAATTTCCTTGCCGAGAAATGCAAGCTTTCTCCTTGCCACATCCTTGTCCACTTCCTCCGGCACATCAATCAGCTTCTCATTAAGCTCCTTACCATGCTCCACCAGATATTTCGCGGAAAGAGCCTGAATGGCAAAGCTCATATCCATAATCTCCGCCGGGTGTCCGTCTCCGGCCGCCAGATTCACAAGACGGCCCTCCGCCAATACGAAAATCCACTGACCTGTGGGTAACTTGTATCCCATAATATTCTTTCTCTGCTCTCTGGTTTCCACCGCGTTGGCTTTCAGCCACGCCATGTCGATTTCACAGTCAAAGTGGCCTGCGTTACAAAGAATCGCGCCCTCTTTCATCTCGGCAAAGTCTTCCTTGTCGATTACGCCGTCGCAGCCCGTCACGGTAATAAAGAAATCGCCCACCTTTGCGGCTTCCTTCATGGGCATTACGTCAAATCCGTCCATAACCGCTTCGATTGCCTTTATCGGATCAATCTCTGTGACAATAACCCTCGCGCCAAGGCCCTTGGCTCTCATGGCCGTACCCTTACCGCACCAGCCGTAACCTGCAACGACTACGATCTTACCCGCAACAATTAAGTTAGTTGTCCTGTTAATGCCGTCCCATACAGACTGGCCCGTGCCGTATCTGTTATCAAAGAAATGCTTACATGCCGCATTGTTGACACGCACCATGGGGAATTTCAGATCTCCCGCCCTGTTCATTGCTTCCAGACGGATAATGCCTGTGGTAGTCTCCTCACAGCCTCCGATAATGTTCGGAATAAGATGCTGCATCTGTGTGTGCACCATAGTCACCAGATCGCCCCCGTCGTCAATGATGATATTGGGCCCCGCCTCCAGCACGTGGCGGATATGGGTCTCGTATTCTTCCGGGGTTGCATCATACCAGGCATGCACTTCAAGTCCTGCCTTCACAAGCGCCGCCGCCACATCGTCCTGTGTGGAAAGGGGATTTGACCCCGTCACATACATCTCGGCGCCGCCGGCCGCCAACACCAGACACAGATAAGCGGTCTTTGCCTCCAGATGAACAGACAATGCCACCTTCTTACCCGCAAAAGGTTTCGATTCCGTAAACTCTTTCTCCAGTGTGCGGAGCAGATCACAGTTCCTCTTAACCCACTCGATCTTTCTCTCACCGGATTCGGCAAGATTAACGTCTCTGATTTCGCTACTCATGATAGTGTCCTCCTACAATATTAATCATCAGCCGAATTTTTATTATAGTGATGGTCGTCTGTCCTATCATCACTGATTATAATTTCAAGACCGGCTCCTGTTTATACGCTGGTCTCAAAAAACACCTTCTTATACCAGCATACCGTCTCTGTATAAGCCTGATAAATCATATCCGTATCTACGTTAAGTACGATAAGCTGTCTGCTGATTTCCTGCCAGTCCGCCGCCTCATAGCTCACCACAAAGGAGTAAATATTAGCCAGATCTCCCGTCCTGTGTATCAGCGCATCCTCAATCTCTTTTGAAATCGTAACTTTTTTAAGCGCCTCTTCCATGGGCATGTTCAAAATAATATCCAGAATGGAGAATAACCCCATCAGAAATACTTCCGCAGATTTCATCCCCAGACCAAAAATCGGCGCAAGAGATTCCATAAATTTCGCGCGAAGCATGGACGTTCTTGCCACCTCGTTAGGCCTGTCTGCACACAGCTCCTTTGTGATTACGGTGTTAATCCACTTCTTTAACTCGCGCTGGCCCAAAATAGCCGCCGCGTGACGGATGGACGTCACCTGAGAATTAATGGCAATATGATTTACCATCTTTAAAAGCTCTACCACCAACGCGGTATCGCGGCCGATAACATCCGCCGCCTCGGTCAGTTCAAAGTCAACATCATTAACAATGTTCATCAATTCCAGATAATTGATCTTTAACGGAGAAACCTCTGTCTCGCCCTTGGTAATCGGTATTCGATAAAATTTACCTTCAAATACATAAAAATCATCGTCATCCTTTAAGCTGTCAAAAATATCCTGGCTGTCAATGTTCCCCACGCAAATCTTCATCTGCGGATACTGCCTTTTGAAATAAATCTTTGCCTTGGAGATGTCAACCTCTTTCTGATCCAAAATAACATAATCCATCAGCTGCAACAATTCTCTGTTTTCTTCATAACGGCTGACGGGCAGCTTTGACATTGCCAGCTTATACCCCCTGCTTTTAAGCTGCATGAAACGGTTTCTGTACGCATCGTTATTCTCTACTTCTCCATCAAACATCAGAACAACTCTGCCCCGGAACTCATCACATTTCGATTCCAGATCAGAAAATACCGCGATATGAGTCACCGGAATCAGTACATTCGTCCCCGGCGAGAGCGTGTCTATACCAATATTATGCACGATCTCCAGACCTTCGATCTCAGCCAGACCGTTGGGACTGCTCGTGCCGAAAATCGGCGGATTCAAAAGACAGTTGTCTCTCTGTGAGGCCACCGCGTAAGCCGTGACCTTCATGTTCTTATCAAAGTATGGTATCAGTGTTGCCAGCATTTCCTTTCCCTCCCCCAAATACAGATGCCTGCTCAATCTCGCTCCGCAGGCCTTCGCTTCCCCGCAGTGCTCGCTCAATCTCGCTCCGCGGACCTTCGCTTCCCCGCAGTGCTCGCTCAACCTCGCTCCGCGGACCTTCGCTTCCCCGCAGTGCTCGCTCAACCTCGCTCCGCGGACCTTCGCTTCCCCGCAGTGCTCGCTCAATTCCGCTCCGCTTCATTTCGCTCACGGGCTTTCGCCCTATCACTACACAATCTGTCAAAATTGCCTGCAAGCAGTCATTTTGCCATCTTATGTAGTGGCACTGCTCATTGCTTACCTGTAAATTATAGCAAATAATTTACCATATTTCCATAATTATCAATAAGTTTTCTTATCAAGACCCATTCTGATTATAATATCCTGAATCTTTTCATAAACCAGTTTTTCATCCATTGTCAGAATTTTGCGCCCTTCCATTGTAATCCGGCCGTTTACTATCACCGTATCAACCTCCGAACCGTTGGCGGAATAGGAAAGCCCCGCCAGCAGGTTGTTTCTGGGCGTAAGCGACGGCGTATTCAGATCGAGAATGGCCAGATCCGCCTTCTTTTCTACCTCGATGGAGCCAATCTCCTTCTCCAGCCCAAGCGCCTTCGCCCCGTTAATGGTCGCAATCCGAAAGCCTTCCTTTGCGCTGACGCACTGGGGCGTCCTGCCGGTTCCCTTATGAATCAGCGTAAGCAGGCTCAGCTCATGGAACATGTTCAGGCAGTTATTGCTGGCGGCGCCGTCCGTACCGAGGCATACGTTAACGCCTTTCTCCAGCATCTTTGCAATAGGTGCAAACCCGTTTCCCAGCTTCATATTGCTGGCAGGATTTGTCACCACGCTGACATTTTTCCGTTTCAGAATATCAATATCTTCATCCGTCACCTGTACGCAATGGGCCGCAATGGCGGGCACATCAAAAACACCGCATCTCTCTGCAAGCGCAATCGGAGTGCATCCGTACTTTTCCTGAATCTGGCCAATCTCGCTCTCGCTCTCAGACAGATGAATATGGATTCCCATATTTTCCTTTTTGGCCTCCGACGCCACGATCTTTAAAAAGGCATCGTCACAGGTATATGGCGCATGAGGCCCCAGCTTGAAAGTAAGCCTGTCGCAATCCGCCGCAGCATCCCGCTCCTCGTAAGCCTGCCGCAGACGGGACTGTCCCGCCTCGTCATTGCCGCTTCCCACAAGTCCCCTGCAAATCACGGCGCGCATGCCGGACTCCTTCACCGCACGGGTAGTCTGATGAATATTCATCTGCATATCGTTGAAGCAGGTCGTACCGCTCTTCATCATCTCGATGATAGCCAGATTCGCTCCCCAATAAGTATCCTCGTCGGTCATCTGCTGCTCAATCGGATCAATGGTACCAAAAAGCCAGTCCATAAAGGAAAGGTCGTCCGCTACATTTCTCATAAACGACATATAGGAATGGGTATGGCAGTTAATTAACCCCGGAATCACCAGCCTGTCCTTGCCCGCTATTACCTTATCCGCCGTAAATCCCGCCGGCTTGTCGCCTATTCCCGTTATTCGGTCTTTCTCGATATAAAGCGATGTCTCCCGAATCACATCCTCAGCGCCTTCGGGTAATATTACCAAAGCATCTTTAATCTCAATTCCCATGTTTAAATTCCTTTCTTTCCTATCAGTATTCTTAGTATTTCGTTATTTGTTGACGACATTCCTGTCTTCTCCATCCAGAAAAGCCTGTATGTTTTTACCCACTTCCTCCACAAGGCGTTCTCTCGCCTCTGTGCTGGCCCAGGCCATATGCGGCGTAATAATCAGCTTTGTGCTGTCCTTGATCTTACCAAGCGGATTATCCTTGCTGATGGGCTCTTTTTCCAATACGTCCAGGCCAGCCGCCGCGATCCGTCCCTGTGTCAACGCTTCATAAAGCGCCTCCGTATCCACCACCGGACCTCTGGCTACGTTGACAAGAACCGCCGTTTTTTTCATTTTGGAAAAGGCCTCTTTATTAATAAGGCCCCTCGTCCTGTCGCTTAAGGGACAGTGCAGGGATAAAATATCCGACTGCTTAAGCAGTTCGTCCAATTCCACACGTTCATACTCCGTACAGCTGCTCTTGCCGGAAGCGGAGTAAAAAATCACTTTACAGCCAAGCGCCTGCGCCACTTTTGCCACCCTGCGGCCGATATTTCCCATGCCGACGATGCCCCATGTCTTTCCTTCAAACTCTCCGAAGGCCCTGTCAAAATTGGAAAAACGATCCTGATTTGCATAGGCCCCTGATTTCACATAATCGTCATAAAACGCCAGTTTTTCTTCCAAAGCCAAAGCCAGCATAAGCGTATGCTGTACCACCGCCGCCGTACTGTAATTCACTACATTGGCCACTTTAATGCCGCGGCTCTTACAATAAACCAGATCCACATTGTCAAAGCCTGTGGCAAACAGGCAGATCAGCTTTACATTCGGCGCATCCTTTAAAGTACTTTCATTCATGGGCGCTTTATTTGCAATTACAATATCCGCGTCCTTAACCCGCTCCGCCGTATTCTCCGCCACCGTGTTAGGATAATAATCCACCTCTCCAAATTTTTCAAAGCAACTGACATCAATATCCGTCCCAACACTGTTACGCTCCAAAACCACCAGCTTCATAGGCACCTCCCAAAATATGTTAAATTTACTCTTTCACTATAACACAGCGACTATTGATATTCAATTTAAAACAGGCGGGATAACCCCGCCTGTTTTTTATCTCTTTATATTGTCAGTCTCTCAAGCCTCTCCGCCGACGTTTTCATTCTCTTCCTTTTTTCTTCTGCGAAGAAGCAAAACTACAGTTATAACTGCCGCCACGATAACCGCTAACCAGATAAAATAGCAGATTCCAAGGAAGGTCGGGCAGATATGGCACAAGCTGCATTTGCCGTTTGCCAGTGTCCCATCCTCTGCGGCATAAGCGATTGCATAAACCGAAAACATGAACGTCTGAATGGTGATCGTCTCCGCCTTATCGTCCAGATCCTCAAGCAGGGTAAACGCCCCCTCATGGGTACGGACAACATAGAGTTCTGCGGCATGGGCCTGTAATTCCTCCGGCACGTCGATAATAATTTCAATCGGTTCCCCTGTTTCCCTGACCGCATTCCATTCACTCGCTCCGACGCGCACATACATGGAGATGTCCACATACATACCAATCTCCAAATTGGGAATACGGCCGCGAAGCTCCTCCACTCCCTGTTCGGTAAGCTCCCTGTCCTCCTGAGATACAGCACTGTCAATCCGCTCCACATCTATGCGGATTTCAATGGTTTCGCCCTGCGATACCTGTGCGGTCTGCTGCTTCGACAAAACTGCGTTCGCCACTGCCACGGCATCCGCCGCCTGCGCCGTACAAAGCGATTCGTCCACATTATTGACAGTGACGATCACCATACCCTCATCCACAGGTATGGCCGCGGTCTTTTCTGTTTTTCCAACAGTTACCGGCTTGATCGGGGTTTTGGGTACGATCTTATCATCCACAACGGTGTGCGGCTCTACTGTGCCAGACTGCCCTTTTGCATGCTGATTTTCGCCCGGCTTTTTACCATTTTCCGTATCTGCGCCGTTATCCTTGTCTGCCGCCCTGTCCGCGCCATCCGGCTTTTCACTCTCTTTCGCGCCTGTTTTGTCTGTCGGCTTCTTTTTATCATCCGGCCCTGTAGCTTCGCCCGGAGCTGTCTCATCCGCAGGATTTACGTCGCTGTTCGGGCTCGTTATACTGCCGCCGGAAGTTGTACCGCCGCCCGGATTCGTACTGCCGCCCGGGTCTGTGCCGTCACCTGAACCTCCGCCGTTTTCTGTCTCTGTTCTCCCATCAGACTTCTTATCGTCGTCCTCATCCGAATCATCCGCCGTATCTGTACCATTGTCCGCATCTTCCTTTTTTTGAACGCCGCTCGCCGTTACCACTTTATTTTCCATAATGTTCGCAATCGTATAGACGCCGTCCGCCGCAGGCATGATTGTTCTCCCATTCACGCTGACCGCAAAGCTGTTTGTCTTTTCATAACCGCTATTGATGGCAACGCCAAAACGAAAGCTTCCGCCCTCCTTGACAGGACTTATGCTTCCCGGCTGCGCCGCCAGCATGTAACCTGTGCCGGACTGTAACGTGACGATATACCCCGTACTGTAAAAGGCGTAAACTGTCATATCCGCGATGATATTCGTAAACACCGCAGGGCTGTTTCCCTGCTCGTCTGCGCACCATTCACCCGCAAAAATCTGATCCCCGGCATCCTTCTTTGGCGGTACGGCAGGAATTGCCGATAACGTCCCGCCATAATCCACAGAAATAACCCTGTACTCCTCTCCGTTTGCCTGAAAAGTCACTTTAATCTGATAAGCGCCGATCTTTGCCGCAGCGCTGTTTTTGCTGGCAAAATTAGAAATTCCCGCTTTTACGCGCACAACATAGCTTCCGGGATCAAGTCCTGTGATCTCGCCGCTTCCGTTTGTACTATGAGCCTCCCACGTTTTGCCGTTGTCCATAGATACTTCATAATCTGTACCTGCACTCAGCCCTGTCAGTTTTCCTTTTCCGCCCGGCACATTCACATCTACGCCTGCAGGCGTCGGTTTCTGCGGTCTGCCCGGTATATTAAGACTCTGCACTTCGCTGTCCGTAGTCTCTTTGCCATTTCCTTTTTTCACAATGCTTAGCGTCGTACCAAGCCACTGTTCAGGGATGGGAACGAAGCCCGCCTTGTCCGCCCTGCAGGAAGTTCCGTTTATTAGGTATTCCCCATTGGGCACAAGATCTTTCAGTTTTTCCGTCACATAATTAACTGATGCTGTGGGCGTCGCTTCCCGTCCTTTTATTCTCACAGTCACATTTTTCGTCGTCTCATTTCCCGCATTGTCTTTGGCGGTAATCCTTATCGTTGTGATACCCGCCGGTATCTCGGATGCAGGAATAGTAAAGGAAATCTCCGCCTTTAAAGCGTTCGTATCAACAGTAACCGACTTTTGCGCGCTGCCTCCGACCTTATAGGTAACTTCGGCAAGCCCCGTCGTAATAGCCTGCGCCGTATCGTCTTTTACCGTCACCCGTACTGCCGGGACGTCATCATAATAGCTGTCCTCCTTTAAGTCCGTGGCGATATCCGGCGCATGATCTTCCACAATGACACCCTTTGCCCCCTGGCTTGCGTCTACGGTCACGCTGTCCGCGGCATTACCTGCCGTATCCGCACAGGTAATGGCAATAGTTCCTTTAAAATTCTCAGCAAACGTAATCTGTGCTTCGCCCTTTGCCACAGAGGCTGTCTTCGTCCTGGCTTTACTGCTGTCAGGATTTCCGCTCGCATCTTCAGGCATCATGGTATAACTGATCTTCTCCACGCCGCTTCCCGCATCTGTGACGGGCACATGAATAATCAAACTCTTTTTTCCTATGATATACTGCCAGAGATTCGCCTCCTTGTTTTCATAGGTAAGCGTACCGATCACAGGTTTTGTATTGTCTAACATGACCTTAAATTCTTTGCTTTCCGGCGACTCATTTCCTGCCGCATCTACAGCCTTGAACCGATAAGTATGCGCTCCCTCCACAACCTCCTTATATTCGTAATGACAGGGCGCATCGCCGTCGCTTCCGGTGAAGTCGTTTACTTTCTGATATTTGCCCCCGTCAATGCTTACCCATAGCTGCTCCACACCCACACCGTCATGAAGGGTCAGTGGAATCGTCTTCTGCGCATTTGTCCACCCTGTTGGCAAAACGATATTTTTCTGTAAAACAGGTGCGTCCGGCCCCGTTTCATCCCGCCATTGGGCATATAATGTCAGATCCGCCGTCACCTGATCTGTATCGAAGTCCCACTCGCTTCCGCCCGACTCCGCTGTATACCAGCCTTTAAAGGCATATCCTGCTCGCTCCGGATCATCCGGCTTCACCAACGTTGCGTTCGCCGCCGCAAGCTGGGATGCTGCTGCGGCCTCCGTACCGGATACAAATACCGCCTCGTATACGGTCAGGGATTTCGCAACGGTTTTCCCCGAACCGCTTGTAAGGTCAAAACGGTAAGTGCCTTTCTCCATCACTTTATAGTCGGTTTCTCTGTTGATTTCCCCGTCTGCGTCGCCCGGCTCGGCAGTGAGGGCAGCGATCTCCTCGCTGTTTACTTCCACATTTCCGCCGGACATGCCATATGTCGCCTTAACGGAAATCGGAAGTCCCTCGTTCTTTGGAACACCCACGGTTTTGTATATCGCTGTCAGCACAGGCTCCGCAGTATCAATTCTGATCGGCCCGGCAAATCCCTCTGTCTTATTCGACTCTCTGCTGACACTGTCGTCGCCCGCCTGGTCATAATACTTATAATAAACATACCAGACGCCGTTTCCATTTACGCTCACGGTATTTGACGACGTAAGTTCCGTCAATCCCTCCGTGGGTATTTCCTCATTGGAAGTTACTATTTTAATATATTTTTTCCCCACGCCGCTCTGACTGTCGTTTGCAGAAAAGGTAACGATCTGATTACTTCCCTGCCAGCTGTCGGATACACCCGATACATTCACCACAGGCGCAGTCGTGTCAATATACTGCACATTTACAGTGGCCGTGTTTTCTCCGCCATAATCCAGATCCCGCACTTTTACCGTATAAATTCCGTTCCGTGGCGCCCATGTTTCCCCGCTGTTTGCATTGGTTTTTGCCTTTTTGCCATCCGGCAGGATGACCTCATAATTTTTCCCCGCATAATCTGTCAATGACCATTCCAGAGTGGCCATATCGTTCGTCCACTTCGTGGGCGCGCCGGTCAGGGTAATTTTCGGCGCATGGGAATTAATCGCCGCCTGTGAAATCACGGTATAGCCAGCAGATCTCGCCGTATAGGTATGACTCACCTGATCTGTCACTTTAATATGCAGGTATTTTGTAGTTTCCGTACTCTCCGAGGCCGTGTAAGAAAGCTCGGCTTTACCTGCCTGTACCTGACTGGCCGTAAGGCTTTTCCATGTGCTTGCTGCTGGCGTACCCGTAGTATTTGTCCACGCATACTGCACCGACTTTACACCGGACTGGGAGTCCGAAAAAGTAACGGGCAGCGTAATCTTCGTATATACGCCTGCCTTCGTTGTCTGGTTCGTTCCGCTTTCTAAACGCGCTCCAACCGCTCCGGTGGGATTGTTCCTGTCAATCTTTTCTACCTGAATGTCCTTTGTGATAATATACTCTTTATTCTTTGAACTCAATTGGAACGTATACCATCCGTTTTCTGTCACGGTAACTGCAGATGAGCTTACCGAAAGAGTCTTCCAACTGCTCGTCCCCGCCTTGCGGTATTGCAGTGTGCCGCCGCTTGCATTTGCCGTTGTCAGATTAATATTTCTGCTTGCCGCCCACACGCTGTTATTGGCACTGACTACAAGTGTAGGCGCCGGAGCGGCTGGGGCCGTGGGGGATTGCGGCGTCCCGAAATCCACTTCTGCATATTTATATGTGGTCGCCCCTGTAGTGTCGTAGGTGCCAATGACATGGAGATACCATTTGCCATTGCTGCTTCCGCTTCCCGGCTCTTTCCGAACAGACACAGACAGTCCCGACGTACCTTTTGCAGCGGTCAGTTCCGACGAAGACGTATCCACCCAGCCTGTCACAGGCATGGTTGTGGAATCGGACCATACATAACGCAGCGAGTTAGTGTTTGCTTTATTATCATTCACGGCAATATTCACCGTACCTATTCCATTTGCAACTCCTTTAGAGGTCAGCGTGAAGTTTGACTGTGCCGTATTGGCGGAAGCAGTCGTATTTCCGCTGCCTCCCGGACAGGCATTTCCATTGGTATTACACATATCCTTAATATTGCCGGCATTGTTAACCTTTGTCACATTTAGCGTGCCGCTTGCTCCTGCTTTTACGCTTCCTGTAAAATATAGCACGTTGGTATCCGCACCGCCTGTATATCTGGCCTCTCCCCATGTGGTTTCCACATTAACTGACGAAAGACTGCTGTTCGCGCTGTCTACGATTTCATCAAAAATAAGAGATACGGTAAAGGTATCGCCTGCCTTATAAAGGCCGCCTGCCATAGGGGCCACTGCCACCATCTTGGGTTCATTCTTATCATGCACAACAGCATAGCTTGTAAGCCCATCTACATACCAGATATCCTTATCCGCACCGGTAGCCCCGAAATAGACATAACAGGTATCGTCTACCTTTAAATCCACATAAGTCTTTCCGTTGTAAGCGTAGGCTCTACCATTAGAATTACGCGGATATCCCCCACTTTCACCTCCTCCCGTACGGGTATCTGGAAAATAATAATGTAGGGCGGCATCTTTCTGACCCTGCAGGAAATTACATGCCCAAAGCTGCCCGCTCACACCGGAAACTGCTGCGTCGGTTGCGCTTAATGAATAATTTGTATCAGCCAGCGCCTTTGTTCCCATATAAACATGTTCGTATCCGTCTTCATACTCATAAGCATATAGGTCGTAACGATAATACCACCCGGATGCCGTATTTTTCAGATATTTTACCTCATTGGCATCTTTATAATAGCTTGTAAACGACGTGCTGGTATTGTAATTTATCTCATTGTAGCGATTCGTTAAAAAACTCACGTTTTCCTTCGTGCCACCCTGACCCCCGGTCGTGTCCGCAATCCTTTGGCCATATGTCGTATTTACTTCGGCAACATTTACAATAGATTTCTCCGTTGTATAGACATTCCTGTCCACTTTATAGCCTGACTCTGCCCTCATCGTCCTGCTTGCTCTGACCATATCGCCCAGCGTACCGCCGCCTGTTACACGGTAAAGCTCCACCGAATATATGCGGTTAGCGTTGGTATAAGCTGTCGCAGGCTTGCCGGTATACGCCCAATTTGCTGTGTATTCGCTCACCGTGAACGTCTTTGACGTTTCGCCTGCTGCAAAGGTCAGAGAAGACGCCTGATGAGTAAAATGGGTACCTCCTACCGCAGAGCCATTGACCGTTCGGTAATAGACTTTCTGTTCACCCTCGCTTCCGCCGCTTCGTGTGACGGTAAATCTCGGCCCGTCTTTATGTTCAATCGTAAAACTTCCGTATTTAGGCGTTCCGATTCCAAAAATGATTTCATTGCTGTAATAGGTCACGCCTCCTGCGACAGCATAGGCTCTGGCATAATAATTCACACCTTTTTGAATATTGTCGACAGCTACGGAAATTTCACCGTTCGCTTCCGTAACAGGAGACGTCGTCGTCTTTTTCCCATTATTCAATGTCATACTGGGCGAGCTCATAATTCCCCATACGAACCCTGTCTCCGTAATGGTATCCCCACCCGGACTTGCCAGAACCGCCGAAAGCGTTTTCGTGCTCTCCGTGAACTCAGGTGTATCGATCAGCAGGGAAAGGGAAATCACTTCCACTTTTACCGTCTTGGTCGTAGTATTGCCAGCCTTATCCCTTACCGTAATCGTAACATCCTTATCCCCAATCGTACGAGTTATATTGGCAGGCGCTGTCACTGTGACAGTACATTCACTGACCGGCTCATTATCGGTAATAACCAACGACTCTTCCACAGCCTGTTTCACTTCATCCGCCGTCGCACGTATCATCACCTGCGATTTGGAATAAGTAAAATCAGGAGCCTGTGTATCCTTCCACTGTGCTTTCAACAACAGGGATGTTGACCCAAAAGAAGCAATCCTCTGCCCCTTCGTATAAGTAGTTCCCTTCTGCGCCTCTTTCCAGTTAACAAAGCTGTAACCGCTTCGTATCGGTGTCATACTACTTATTGTAACACTTTCCCCTGTCCAGGCCGGCTGTATCTTTGGAAGATTGCTCACGCCCGTCCCGTTACCATCATAATTCACAACAAGCGGTATCCGGAATTTTGTATTAATATTATTTCCCTCACTGTCCGATACGATAATTATTATTTCATCCGAATCGGGGTCTGGAATCTGCACAGTATAGCTTCCGGCATCCAGCGTCATGCTTCGGTTCCCGCCAAAGGCGACCGAGACGGTATAATCCATCGGGTCCGTAGAGCCCTGTTTCTCTATATCATTTAAGGAAGCCGATACGTCCGCAGCAGTAAGGCTCTCTTTCACATAAGTATAGGCATAGTAAGGACCGCAATTCCGCGCTCCGCCAAATCCGCAAAAATACCGGTATTCTGTTGGCGTTCCGGAATCAGGCACCTGATACAGCCCGCCGATAACACATCTGTCGAAGTCCTTTCCTCTGGTTATTACATTCACATACTTTTTTACCGTTGCAGACTCTCCATACCTATATCGTATATAATTATAAGAGCCATTCTCTATAGTTGTCGCTTTCAGAATTGCTCCGGAACCCAGCACAGAAACTGCATCCTCATATCCATATATGCCATTTAAGAAAGCATAGGTCTCGCCTGCAGTAAAGGACTTCGTCTCCTTAAAGCTGTGATACACGAACGCATTTCCGTCGCCGGAAATCCTCCTTAAGGGAATTGAACCCGACGAACGCGGCGCATCGGTCCGTGCTTTCAAAAACACAGGTGCTTTTACTGGCATTTTCGCTACCGCATCCGCAATGCCCCGTTCGATTTCGCTTACGATAATCTGCAGCCTCTCGTCCGCCGCATCCTCCTGCGTCATAGCAGCAAGCATTGCTTCATAATCCGCAGTCAGGGAAAGCCGGGTATCCTCATCCATCGCAAGAATGGCATCGTAGATTTCATCCTCCAAAAGACCGTCAAAATAATCTGACAGAATCTTTGCCAGAAGTTCTCCAGCAACCGTGACCGCCTGAAATTCCTCTGACGCCTCTACCGTCACCGTAATCTGCGGCAGAGTGACATCCTCCGACAGTACATATCCCTCCGGCAAAACAGGTGTAAAGACATATTCGCCCGCCGTCTCACTGTCATACGAAGGCGAAGACTCCCAAGTGATACCCTCTATGCTAACGGCTTCTTCGTCCGTCTCTGTAGATGCAAAATCTTCCTGACTCTCACTCGTTTCATACAGCGTTTTCACCTCCAGATCGTCCTGTTCGTTTTCCGCTGCATATACGGGCAGCACAAATAAGTCGGTCTGCACAGTGAGGTCAGAGGATTCCTGTATGGCGCTTCCTGCCCGCGCCTCGTCTTTCGTGCTGTCGCTCTGTTTGGCGCCGCTGTCCTCATTGTCCGCACTGTCGTCGGATTTTTCCTCTCCGTCAGAATCCTTTCCGGCCTCGGAATCACTGCTTTCGCCTGCGTCTTCTCCGTCCCCAGACTCACCGCTTTCGCCTGTGTCTTCTCCGTCCCCGGACTCACCGCTTTCGCCTGCGTCTTCTCCGTCCCCGGACTCACCGCTTTCGCCTGCGTCTTCTCCGTCCCCGGACTCACCGTTTTCGCCTGCGTCCTCTCCATTCTCGGAATCACCGTTTCCGTCTGCGTCCTCTCCATTCTCGGAATCACCGTTTCCGTCTGCGTCCTCTTTGCCCTCGGAATCACCGTTTCCGCCTGCGTTCTCTCCGCTGTCCGGGTTCTCCTCTATATCGGTATCTCCTTCACCTGTGCTGTCGTTCGGATTCTCTTCCTCGTCTTCCTGCTCAGAATCTTCGGAGCTTTCTTCCCCCCTCTCGATTTTTTCATCTCCGAAGCGAACAACAGCCTCCAGCGTATCGGGCAGATACAGACTCTCCATATCCGTACCCACGGAAACGGTCTGCTCTTTGGTCTCCTCATCCAACGGCGCAAAGGAAGTAATCACATAAGAGCCCTCTTCCCCTTCCTCTGATTCCGCCGCCAGAGCCGACAATGTCTCCAATATATTTGGATAGCTCGAAAGCAGCACACAAAAACCCAGCGCCGCTGCCAGAACGCGCAGCCGTTTCTTTCTCCTGCTTCGTAACCATGCTCGTTGTTCATCCATGATAAATACCTCCCTGTTTCAAGGTTTTAAACCGATTCGTTTTCCGTATTTCGCGTTTAAAAGTAATTTATCAGAATATGAACTAAATATGTTATGAAGAGGAACAGATTGCAGTTTTTGGGGCATACTTTGCAAAAGGCATCGGATTTTTCACCGACGCCTTAACAGTCTTATCTCTTATTATTCCAATAGCATTGCAATCTCTTCTTTATACGGCGGAATCGTTTTTTCATTACTCCCCTCCGCGCAAATCCAGGGCGTTTCCAGAATCTTCGGTACCCGGGCAAACCGTTCATCATGGACAATCCGCTTTAAAACAGCAAACCCAATACAGCCTTCACCTATATTGGCATGACGGTCTTTGTGGGATCCGCAGGGATTCATACTATCGTTAACATGTATCGCCGCGATCTGTTCCAGCCCGATTGCCTTATCAAACTGCTGTAACACGCCTTCGTAATCCTCAACCAGTGCATATCCGGCGTCGTTTACATGACAGGTATCAAAGCAGACCCTCAGCCTGTCTCTTTTATGCACGCCGTCATATATCATCCTTAACTCCTCAAAAGCGCTGCCCATCTCGCTTCCCTTTCCTGCCATGGTTTCCAGCGCGATATAAACATCGTCCTCATTTTCGTCAAGTGCCCGATTGAGACCCTTTATGATCTGCCCGATTCCTGCCTCAATCCCTGCTCCCACATGGGAACCGGGATGCAGCACCAAAATCCTGCTGCCCATGGCCGCCGTTCTTTTGATTTCCTTTTCAAGAAAGGCGACGCCAAGCTCAAAGGTTTCCGGCTTCACGGTATTTCCCAGATTAATGATATACGGGGCATGAACCACGATTTCCTCAATGCCCGCCTTTTTTGCATATTCCCACCCGGCCTCTATGTTTAACGCCTCTATCTCCTTTCTCACCGTATTTTGCGGCGCTCCCGTGTATAGCATAAGGACGTTCGCCCCATAGGACTCCGCCTCCTTTACCGATCCCAGAAACATTTCCTTTCCAGCCATCTTCACATGGGAACCAATCTTTATCTTTGGCATTTTCCAATCCTCCTGTTTCGTGTTACTATTGATGTGGACGGTTAAATTATACAATATTAAAGGCGCATAATAAAATGATTTTGAACACGGGAAGCAGGACGGATATTCCCGCCTGCTACGGCGACTGGTTTTACAACCGCATCAAAGAGGGATATGTGCTTACGCGAAATCCCTATTATCCGACACAGGTGACAAAATATATCCTGCGCCCGGAAGTGGTGGATATGATTGTTTTCTGCACGAAAAACCCCTTCCCCATGCTGGAGAGGCTTTCCCTCTTATCAGCATTTGATATGTTCTGGTTCGTGACAATCACGCCATACGGACAGGAAATCGAACCCCATGTACCGCCCGGGGAACTGGTTATCGACTACTTTAAACAGCTCTCCGAACAGATTGGAAAGAAACGGCTCAGCTGGCGGTACGACCCTGTTTTCATAACGGACCGCTATCCCGTCGATTATCACATAGAACAGTTTTGTCAGATGGCCAGAGCGCTTTCCGGATATACAGAACAATGCGTCGTAAGCTTTCTTGATCTGTATGAAAAAACACTGCGAAATTTCAACAAAGCCCGCAGTGTCACAAAAGACGAACAGGAAAAAATAATTGCCGCATTTTCTGAAATTGCAGTGGAATATAAGCTGCAAATACATTTATGCTGTGAAAATCCAAAACTCATCCGAAAAAACGTAGACGCCGACGGCTGCATGTCCAAAGCCGTGCTGGAAAAAGCCCTTGGCTGTAAGCTGCTTGTGCCGCAGAAGAAAACGGCGCGAAAAGAGTGCGATTGTCTGCTGGGCGCGGATATCGGCGCCTATAACACATGCGGACACGGATGTCTGTACTGCTATGCCAATTATAATAGCGAAATTGTGGCGAAAAACCAGAAGCTGCACAATCCCGCCTCTCCGCTGTTGATCGGAGAACTGTCTAAAAATGATGTAATAAAACAGGCCGAACAAAAATCATGGAAAAACGGGCAGATGGATTTTTTTGACCTGTTGTAACAGCTTAAAATATTTTTACCATCCATTTCGCCCAGGTTCTGAAAAAGAGCCAATTCGAAGAAACGTGCTCGTCGATCAGACGGCAGGCATTCTCATAGTCAAAGGGATTGCGGTTGCTCACTTCCGTGTATGCGCCCACCGCCCGGGAATATCCCAGCGCGATATTCCCGCTTGCCACATCGCCCACCGCCACCTGCGCGCCGTGAGCGGATGCGCCGAACGCAAACTGTCCCACAGCTACCGCTCCCAAAGAGAAAATCCCGAATGAAATAGCTCCCATGCTGATTACGCCCACTGCCAGACTGCCAAAAGCAATGAGTCCAAAGGCAAAAGTAGCAATGGAAAGCAGCCCCAGAGAGACTATGCCGATGGAAAGCCCTCCCATCGCCGCAAGGCCAATAGCCAGACCGCCCTGCGCAACCGCGCCCACAGCAATCACACCCTTTGCCTTATAAAGGCCCACACCCAAATTAACATGCACCAGCGGCAGATTTCCGATCATTCTTTTACTCTTATATTCATAATGAATCCTCCGACGGCCGCCGTGATATTCCACACGGAAATACGCATCCTCCCGCGGCGGATTTTCCGTTTTTGTCCGATATGGCTCTTTCTCCCGATACGCCTCCTCTGTTTCCTTTAGAAGATAATCCGTACTGACCCCGAAAATTTCGCTGATGGCCACAATTTTGTCCAGCTCGGGAACAGACTGGTCTGTCTCCCATTTGGATACAGACTGTCTGGAAACCCCAAGCCTCTCCCCAAAGGTCTCCTGCGAAAGCCCCTCCCCTGCTCTTAACCTGTAAATCTTTTCTCCAAGCGTCATATTTTTCTCCCTTCAGGATTCTCCCGCAATTTTCCGAACGAATCCCTTCTATAATTTCATATCTGTGTTTTTCAACTGATTTTATTATATAGAGGTTTCGGGGAATATCCATACAGACCGCTTGGAAGTTTGTCAACTGGCGGTTGCACAAGCCATTTCGCGCAGGGAACGCTAAATTATCCTTGCCAGAATAAATTCCGCAAACCGCGGTAAGGCAAAGGTTGCTTCTCCATATGTTCTCGTATCCAATATACCTTTATTTTTTAACCGTTCTCTATACACGGAAAACTCGCCCGACGTCATCTCGCTTTTTTCTCTGATATTTTTAATTTTTGTTTCTCCGCTTCTAGCCATTGTCTCCAATATTTTTTTGTCCTTAGCGGAAGTCTCCGTCCATATTTTACTGTACACATATTCCTCAAGATATTGGTCATATTCCGGCAATATATCCGCCAGCGATTTATTATTGTTATTTTCCCAGTAAAGATAACCCAACACCTGAAATGCAAAAGGATAGCCCTTCACTAATCCGGCCATTTCACCTGCCGCTTCCATATCCAGCTTAAAAATATCCATATACCGCCTCCTGACCGCGGTACAATTTAACGGCTCTAACAGCATTTTCGGCGCTCTGTATAAAAAAGTAAGCGCCTTATCGTTTTGAAGATTATGAATATTCTCGTATAATCCCGTCATTAACAGAAAAAGCGGATAATCCTGTCTCAGGAAAATCTGAAAAGCGCTGACAAACACTCTGATATATTCACTGTTTGTAACCTCGTCAATGGTAATCAGGAGCTTCTTTCCTCTTTTTCTCAGCTCAGCCAGCATCAATTCAATCGCATTTTCAATATCAGTAATCGGCGTCGCGTTTTCCAGAGACAGGCCTAGCCCCAAAAGAGAAAAATCAAGCTTCGCCTGTACAAAATGTGCATACATTTCCGGCAGACTATATAGTTTCGCCGCCAAACTCTGCAAAAGATCTCTGGTCGGATTTAACTCTGCGACTATCCACCCTTCCGTTCCTCTTAACTCATTGGCTATGCTCGTCATCATAACCGTTTTGCCGGAACCTCTGACGCCTGTAATCATATAAATTTGATTAGAAGGGGTTTCATCATTGAAATTGTCTATAATTTCCTGCATCTGAGAAATGCGAGAGACATATTGTAACGGTTTTTTACCAAAGGAAAGCGTAAAGGGATTAGTCATAAGGATACTCCTTTTATAATTTTTTATAAGTTTTCAATTATTTTATAACTTTTTATAACTTTATCTTATTATATTAATTCCCTTAACGCCTTGTCAATCTCTATTTTAATCGCCCTGTCAGCAAAACCTCCTGTATTCCCCCACTACCACCGCCCGCGAATCCGTCCCATGCCCGATAAACGCCGTCTTTGCCACAGGAAGCTCCGATCCTACAAAGCGCCCGAGCAGCGTCCACACATCCGGCGTACACTTCTCACTCTCCATCTGCGTAAACGTGCCCAGCAAAATCCCCTTCACCTTCTCAAATGCCCCCAGCTGCTGCAGCTGGCTGAAATAAGTAAGCATCTGCGCCGCCGTGCCGCCCAAAGACTCCAGCAAAAGCACCTTACCCGTTAAATCGGGAAAATATGGCGTTCCGGCAAGCTTTAGGAAGCAGCGAACGTTTCCGCCTGCTACGATTCCTTCCATCTCTTTGCCCTGCAGGAAATCGCAGGGAAACGTGAACAGCTCTTTTCCCTCTCCCAAAATAGTACTCTGAAAATTCTTTCGCTGTTCTTCTCCATGCTCGTAGAGTAGATTACTGATCTGATACAATACGGAAGACTTTCCGGTTTTTGCATAAATAGCGTTAAGGACAGTCGACAGATCGCTATAGCCCCAAAACTGCTTATCGCTGTCAGCAATCACCCCATAGTCCAGATAAGGCAAAATTCCGTTTGCGATATCCCCGCCGGAAATGTCAAAAACAGCCTTTATGGAATCATCCCTGTAAAAGTCCATCAACGCCCCGGCCCGCTCTGCAGCGCTTCCGCTCTCTACGCTTCCTCTCTCAAAAATATAAGGAGAAAATACCGGAACAAGCCTCATTCCGAGAAGAACTTCCTCCAGCCGCCATACCTTGGCATCCTTCCTTTTTTCCCACCCGTTAGAGCAGCATACGATCCCGATCTTTTCCCCGGGATTTATTTTTATTGCCATATTAAGCTTCCTTTCTTGTATCATGTATATAAGCAATTGCGAAACCCTTCTCAGAGTCACATTAATTGCGCAAATAGTATAAACATAAGCAGACCCTTGAAAAGCGTCAGCGCTTAATTATGTATACAAACCCGCCTGCACCTTCCACATCGCCGCGTATTTCCCATCTTCCGCCAGCAGCGCCTCATGGGTGCCGCTTTCCACAATTCTGCCGTTTTCCATCATATAAATACAGTCCGCATCCCGAACCGTGGACAGCCTGTGGGAAATAAAAATAACCGTCTTATCCCTGGCAATCTCATTCAACTCCTGATTCAACCGATATTCCGCCAGCGGGTCAAGCGCGCTGCTGGGCTCATCCATAATAATCATGTTCTGTTTCCGATACAGCGTGCGGGCAATGGCAACCTTCTGCGCCTCCCCACCCGACAGGTTTACCCCATCTTTCTCGAACTCTGTGGTAAGCGGCGTCTCGATCTGATAGGAAAGCCTGTTATCCTCCAGCGTAAAATGGGCGTCGTACAGCGCCTGCTCTACACGAAAGCTTTCCTCCCGGCTTCCGTCCGCCGCATCCATCAGCACATTTTCCTTTAGGGTCGCCGCATACAGCTTAAAATCCTGAAAAACGGAGCCGATGCTGCGCCGGTATGCCATAACCTGATAATCTCTGATATCCTTTCCATGGTAACAGATTTTTCCCCTGTCAGGATCATATAACCGCAGGAGCAGCTTTACCAGCGTAGTTTTGCCGGAACCGTTATAACCAACCAGCGCAATCTTCTGTCCGGGTTTTACGGCAAACGACACATCCTTTAACACCTGCTGCCCCGGAAGATAGCCAAAATCCACATGCTCTATCGAAAGACCACCGCTTCCCTCCGGCACGGCATCCCCTTTTTCTGAAACAATGGAAGTTTCCATCTGCATAAACTCCCTGATCCGATAAACATAGGCCGAGTTCTCCGCTACAGTCCGAAAACTGTTAATCACGATTTCCATATTGTTGGAAGCCCGCCAGATACAGGCGCGGCTGGTAACAAGCTGTGCGCCGGATAAAACCCGCAAAACAAGCATCTGGTACAAAAGAAGCGTCCAGATTGCGCCTTCTTTGACAAGACGGGATAAAATACCTCCGCGAAGCAGACCATATGCAAACAGCTGCTTCCCATACTGTCTGTTAATCGCTTCTATTTCCTTATTCTCTTCTGCATAATCATTTCTGCATCTGTCCTTCATCTGCGGATATAAACGAAGCTCCCCGGCATAATCGGACAGATAAAATACCCGGTTTCCATACTCCCGCTGTTGTTCATGGGGCAGCCTCTCCATGCGTGCCTCCACCGTCCTTTTATTCTCCTGCATGGCGCAGTACAGCTCAAACGGGAGAACTACCGCCAGAATAAGCAGCGCCGCGGGATTGATCCAGACGCAATAAACAAGCGTGCACGATATGCCCACCAAGCGCGCAATGATAGAATTTTCAAAAACCAGAAACTTATCCAGACAGCGGTCCGTCTCCTCCGTCGCCAAAATAAAATTCTCATAAAAATCTTTATCGTCATAGCAGGACAAATCGATTTCTTTTGCCTTCTCGTAAATCTCCATCCGCAGCGCCTGATATAAGGTCTGTTTCCCCCGCGGAAATACATAGTGCTTGTAAATGGCAAACGTCACCGTAGAAACGGCAATCGCCGCCATCAGAATACCCATGCACCACAGGATTTTTCGAAAATCTCCTCCTTCTTCCGCCACGGTCAGAACATAATTAACGGTAAAAGTAAATTCAAAAAAAATGGAAACCTGCAGTTTAACCGCTTCAAACAAATGATATACCATGAAGCCCGGCGCATGTTTAAAACAAAATCCGGTCAGATACCACTGCTGCGCGATAATCTGCCGCCATGTAAGCTTTGTCATATCCTGTACAGTCCTTTCCTTTCACGCAGAGAATGCCTCTAGCCCCGGTAATTCTCCGCCTGCAGCCGGTAGAGCGATGCATACTCCCCGTTTTGCTGCATCAACTGGCAGTGCGATCCCCTCTCCTGAATCCTGCCGTTTTTCATATAAAAAACCAGATCCGCATCCCGGACAGAGGATAGACGATGGGAAATAAAAAACAAAATCCTGTCTTTCCCGTACATCCTGATATTTTCAAATAAATGGTATTCCGCAATCGGATCAAGGGCGCTGCTTGGCTCGTCAAACACCGCAATGGGGCTGTCCTTTGCAAAGGCTCTGGCCGCCAGTATTTTCTGATTCTGCCCGCCGGAAAATACCACGCCCTCCTCGGAAAACTCACGGGTGAGAATCGTCTTTTCCCCCAACGGCTGACTCTCCACTTCCTCATACATATCCGCAAGCCTAAGCGCCCGCCGCACCGTCTCCCGGTCCTTCTCCTCATCCCTGTGCCGGCCCATCAGAATATTTTCCTCTATGGTATCCGCAAAAATCCGGCCATTTTGAAAGGCAGTCGCAAACAGCTCCCGATAAGCCCTCACCTGATATTCACGGATATCGATTCCGTTCACCAGAATCCGCCCCTCGTCCGGGTCATAAAGCCGCATCAGAAGCTTCGTCAGCGTGCTCTTTCCCGCGCCGTTATACCCTGTCAGCGCCACGCTCTGATTACCCTCAACCTTAAAATGAATATCCTTTAAGACAAAACCGTCTTCCTTATAACCGAAGGACACATGCTCAAACTCCACGGATCGAATCGGCAGGCTGGGTATAAGCCCCTCCTGATCCTCCGGGATCGCGGGCTCATACTCCAGAAAATGCCTTGTCTGCTCCAAATACAATCCGTTTTTTACAATTGCCATCACCGAATCCGCAAATCCGATTAGTGTCCATGTATTGGAATTCATCGTAGTCTGTATTACCGCCATCTGGGCAAACGCCATGGTGCCGCTGACCAACACCCGGTATCCGGCGTAGAGCACCGCCCCTTCCTGCAGTAAAGTAAAGGTAAAATACTGAAACAGCCAGAAAAGAATCATATTTCCCAAAGAATACTGACCGATTACTTTTCGGATTGCCAAAACCGCCCTGTCATACTGCTTTTTCAAAAGACGAAACACATTCGTCATTCGTATTTCCTTGGCATACTCGCCTAAATGAAGGGTTCGATTCACATAGTCTGCCATTCTCTGAAAAACCATATTTTCCCGCTCCATACGGAAAATCCGGCTGTTTAGCACACCGTAAAACACAAAATTGCCAAGAATGGGAAAAATAATAAACAGCGCCGCCAGCCTGTCAATCTGATAGATAATGGCCATTCCCCCGATCATGGCAGCAAATCTCGCCATAATCTGGCAAACACCCTGTAAGGTCTCCGGCAGCTTACTGTGAGCCTGACTCACCGCCATCATATATTCATTGTAAAACTCGCTGTCCTCAAAGCAGCGCATATCCACCTGGCAGGCCTTGGCATACAGCATTCTGTTAATGCCGTCATACAGCTTCACATCCGTAACCGGTTTAACATATGTCTCGAAAAACCGTTCAAATATGACAAGAAACGCCTGCAGCGCTACAACGCTCCAGACATATAACATCATTTTTTCGAAGGCAATCCTCTTCATGGCCATATCCAGAATGAAACGGATCAGCACACAGGAGACGATCAGCCAGTCCACATATAGAAACGCCCAGTGTAAAAATTCCAGAATAACCCGTTTTTTACTGATCCTCCATCCTGTTTTCAGGGCAAACCTGCTGGATGAAAATGTTCGATATAAAAACCCTTCCCTCACGGCGTTCTCCTTTACTTTTTGCAGTACAAGCCCGGAAAACTCTCCGCTTCCCAGGCTTACGGCATCCGCCCTGCGCACTGCTGTTGTATTGGCTACATGCAAAGTATATCATAAAAATTCCGCGCCAGTTGCGTCTGTCCTTCAATCCCCCTTTTTTGTCCTTCAATTTCCATTGCATGTAAGGGGAATATTATCTATACTAAATGCAGGGAAAATTCCAGTAAGGCAATTTCATCTGACAACAGACCTACAGAGGGAATCAACAAAATTATGTTACAAATCGGAATCTGCGACGACGAACCGCTTCTTTTGGAAGAAATAAAAAAAATTACGGAAGACTGCCTGCAGCGGCAGCAGGCCTTTTCCATCCTGTCAACCTTTACAGACGGCAAAGCGCTTCTCTATGAAATACAGGATGGTAAACATTTTGACCTCCTGCTCCTTGACATAGAAATGCCCGGCATTTCCGGCATGGAGCTGGCGGAGCGGATTCATGGACTGCTGCCCGACGCCCTGATGATTTTCGTTACGGCGCACTATAAATATGCCGTGGACGCCTACGCGCTCCACATCTTCCGCTATATTCCCAAAAACCAGCTTAAGGGGCGGCTTTCTCACGCCTTAAAGGACGCTGTCTCGCTTCTGGAAATCCAGAACACAGCCTCCTATATTATCAGCAGTCAGAACCGTCTGGAGCGTATTCCTCTGAAGGAAATTCTCTATATTGAAAAAGACGGAAAAAACGCCCTCTTTCACACAGTACCGGCCGCGAATCAGGCAGAGGCTCCGGCAAAATCGGATCGACGTATTCGGAAAACACTGGCTGAAATTTTTGAAGAATTAGATTCGGAGGAATTTTATTTTATTGAACGGGGCTTTATTGTGAATTTGCGGCATGTGACGGGAATTTCCCATACGGACTGCATTCTCACTGATCAGACGCGCCTGCCCGTTTCCCAGAGCCGCCTGCCGGAATTTAAGAAAAAGCTGAACACCTATTGGAAGGATAAAATCTGATTATTGATTTAAACAGAGGCCGATATGCTGCAGACACGCAAAACCAAAATTAAATTTCTGGAACGAAAAAATCAGGTTCTGGAAGAAAACTATCATCTTCTTACAGAATTATACCGAAAAAACGAGCATCTGTATCACGATATGAACCACCATCTGCAGATGATTTACCATCTTGCAAAAAAGAACGGCACATCAGAAATTGCAGAATATGTCAATTCCATCAGCGCCCCCATTAACGAGCTTTCCGATACCACCTGGAGTGGCGTCGATATTGTGGACGCTATTTTAAACCACGCCGTTCTGGAAGCGGAAAAACAGGGAATTGAGATAGATGTAAACGCGGAATTTCCAAAGGACTGCAGTATTACATCCGATGATCTGTGCGTCATTTTATTTAATCTGCTGGACAACGCCATGGAAGCCTGCCAACGCTGTATGCGTAAAACAAACCGTTCTCCACGCATAGAGGTGACGCTGCGCAGAATCCATCAGTTTGTAATCATTAAAATCCAAAATCCCTGCATTCCGCCCCGAAAGCTCTTCGGTATCTTTCCCTCAACCAAGGCCGACACCCTCCATCATGGTATCGGCCTGCGCAATGTGCGGGAAAAAGTGGAAAAATATAACGGAAGTCTTGAAATAGAGGTAAAAGAAAATATGTTTACCGTCACTGCGCTGTTGTTTTAACGATTCATTCTGTATTCCTTTGCGTCTTTCGAGAGTTGCTCATCACCCTTAATATAACAGCTTGTTCCCTTTCTCGCAGATCTCATAAATCTCGTCATATTTCGCTTCGATCAGCGGCGTGATCTGTTCCTCCTGTACCAGGCAAATCAAAAGCCCTTCCACAATAAATCCGCCCGAATATAACACGCTTCCACAGATGCGTCCGGCTTCTCTTTCAGAGATTCCCTGTCAATACAGTACCAGAGCTGTCCGTTACTTCCTATCTCGCTTCCCAGCACAGTGAGCTTTTCTCCCTCCGCCACCAGACCGACAGCTTTAAACTCCACCCCCGCGCCTTCTCTGATCTTACAGACATGTTGTTTCACAACCATTGTCTGCGGAAAAGCTTCCACATTCTTATCGTCTGCTTCTTCCTCCTCCAAATCCTCATTGTTCATATCTCCGAACAGCTCCGTCAACTCCGCCTCGGTCATGTATGCCGCACCGATGATCTTCCCGTCTTCTGCGCGGAGTATTTTAACGTTGACTGTCCCTGCCGGATTCATATTCAGCGTATAGAAGGATTCATCCGGCTTATGGATATCCAGAAAAACATTGACAAGCTGTTCTTTATAATAATAGTTTTTTCCTTTTTTAGTGACGCCTGCCGCCCGATACTCTTCCAGCAGTTTCTCTTCCAATGCTTTATCCAAATCATCCTGCTTTTCTTCCCAGCCTAATTTACCATAAATCACCGACTGAAAATTCCACTTTTCATCTGCAGCCGCCCGATCCAGCCACTTCTTCAACAGCTCTTCATCCATTTCATCCGCCAAAATGGAGAAAAAGGAAACTGCGTCTTCCTCATAGGCTTTTCCCGCAAAGGACTGCATAAGCGGACTGTCGACATCCAGTTGCTCCACGCTGACAGAAAAGAAGGCAACTTTTTCGTCGGTATAAATCTTGTTAAGCCATGTCTCCTGTGCCTTTTCGTCCAATTTGCCAAACGCCATTCCAAACAGCGGCAGATTTCCCGTCTCATAAAAATACGCAGCATCTGCTTCAGAGACCCCGGAAGCCTCGACTGCACCCGCCGGATAAATACCGACAAAAAACACCCCCAAAGCCATGCAGACCGTCAAACCTGCTGTCACAATTTTCATTTTACCCGTTTTTGCCCTGTCATTCATTATCGCACTTATCCTTTCCTTCAATATCCGTTTATTGGCGCTTAAAGAGACTGCTGTAACCGGCTCCCTGTATCTGCCGGCCGCCGCCATGGCTTCAAGCAGCGTTTTTCCATAATCAGCTGCATGCTCATAACCCATTTTTTCTAAAACCGCTTCATCACAGGAAAGCTCGCAGGCCTTACTGATCTCACGGCTCATCACATACACCAGCGGATTAAACCAATGGAGGCAGACCGTAAACTGTACCAGCCATTTATAGAGAATATCCCGCCGTTTCTCATGCATAAGCTCATGGGTCACTATGTAACGAAATTCCTTTTCTGAAATGTGTGTGTCCGGCATCACAATACAGGGCCGCCAAAACCCAACCAGCATAGGCGAAGAAATATATGGATTTACAAAAAACTCCACGGTTTTTCCAACTCCTGCCCGCCACTGCATCTCAGAAAGCCTGCTTAACAGGGAAATATCCGAAACCGGCTTCGCTGCTGCTTTTACATGCCGTATGAAGCTCTGGTACTTTACAATCTTTCTTATCAGCATTCCCAAAGCAATCACAAACCAGATCCATCCTATATTGTTTCCTAAAAGAACCGTTTCCTGCCTTCCCTGCGCCACATCCACTGCCGCTGACTTCTCTTGTGCCGGAAAATGTGTCGTTTTCTTTTCTCCGTCTATGTCGGAATGCAAATCATTCCGTATATCCTGTGTAGCAGCCGCTTTTTCTTCCTTTCCTGAGAAAACCATGTTCCCGAAGTCAGCCTGAGGCACTGCCATAGAAAGGCGCCCCATCAGACTTTCCTCCGGTCCAAAGGGAAGCAGCAGTCTTGCAATTACAAGTAACCAGACGTAATACTGCCACCGGCGGCTGCATTTCTTTTTTAAAAGCCAATCAATTAAAAGCATGCCCAAAATAAGCAGCGCACCGGAAACAGACATGGACAAAACGGTTTGAAACAGCATATTCATGATCTGTTACCCCCTTCCAACAGCCTTTTAAGCTCTTCATACTCTTCGTCGGTGAGCAGATCGCCCGCAATCAGGTTCATTACAAGTCCCTTAACGCTCCCTTCATAAACTTTGTCAATAAAATTCTGCGTCTGCGACGTCTGATACTCCGTTTCTGAAATAAGCGGGGTGTATTCATTCCGCCGTCCGGTTTTCGTCGCCTTCAAATAGCCCTTCCCTACAAGCCGGGATAAAAGCACGATCAGCGTATTTTTCTGGCAGGGCCTGCCCTGTTTTATCAGTTCGTCCATAATATAAGAAAATAAGGTCGTCTTTTCCTGATCTTCCCATATAATTTTCATAATTTCATACTCTGCGTCAGATAATTTTGCCATTATCCTTCCTCCATATCCAAAAAATACAGCGATTCCTTCCTGCGAACGCCACTAGTATAACATCATGTTGTACAATTAATATAACATATTGTTATACATTTGGCAAGAAAAAAACGGGCCGGACATTTATTGTCCGTCACCCGTCTTTTTTACCATATACGATAATTTCCCGATAGAGCCAGATACGCAAACAGATAAAGGCAGTTATCATAGTATCTGCGCTCTCCTTTCCGCATCGGTTCTCTATAAAAGCGTTCTACCCACTCTTTAGCCAGCTTGGCCGGATCAGATAACTCCGTACCGTCCAGTCTTTCTGAAATGGCCAGCGTTCCCTGTGCTGTAGCAGCCAGCATCCCCACAGGATGAAGGGCTGGCTGATCAATTATTTTTCCATCAATCTGAAATGTCATATACGGATTTTCCCGCCTGGTTACGCCCAGAAAATGTTGTAATCTCTCGACCGCCGCACGCTGTCCCTCATCCTTCTGATTCCAACTGTAGTCAAGTCCGATATTGGCCGCCGTGCGGTAAGCGTCGGAATAAAAATACCCGTGCTGTCCCCACTCAAATTCCGTATACACCGGAGAACCGTCAAAATTTGCATATTCTGCCGACATCCCCGTTTTTTCATGGCATGCCGCCGCCAGATACTTCCTGCTGACGGCCGCCGCCCGCGCCCAAAATGCACAGTCCTCCTTTTTGGCCCACTTTGCAAACAGCTCATAAAAATGCGGCAGATGATAGGAGGGATCGGTAAAAGGAGACCCCGGTACAAACAGAATCTGATAATTCTCCCTGTTCCACATAGGCTCTCCTGCCCGTCCATTTTCCCCTTTATGGAGGCAGGCCGACAGAATATCCTTTGCCTCCTTTTCATACTGAAAAATGCCTTCTCCGTCTCCCCATCTGTGAGAGGCAAAAAACAGAGCCATGGCAAAAAATTCTTCTCCGTCGGGAGCAGGGCCGTAAGCGTTTTTCGTACCGTCCGGCGCGCAGGACCATGCGAAATAACCCTCGTTTTCTCCAGAGTCCATCCACATATAAGTCTTCGCCCACTTCCAGAGACGGTCAAACTCCTCCTTCATATCGAGCTGCACACACATCATCATCCCATAGGACATACCCTCCGTGCGCGCATCCACATTGCCCGTGTCCTCGATATAAGCCATGTCATCCCCTACGAGATGATACACCTTTTCCTCCGCATCATAGAAGAAAGTGTTCACAATTTCTTTTAACCTTGCCGCGATCTCTTCCTCCGAAATCCCGATCTCTTTCAATACATTTCGATACTGCATGGAATAATACTACCTTTCTATATAAGCAGGGAATGCCCGCACTCCGGGCATTCCCTCACGCAAGATACATGCATATTTCTCACACTATTCTTTGACGCCGCCGATGGTCAATCCTGTCACAAAATACCTCTGCAAAAACGGATACAGGCACACAATGGGAAGCATCGTCGCAATGGTAGCCGCCGCCCTGATGGATGCGGGCGTAATCGAATTCCCTGAGTTTCTCATGCTGTCGGCGCTGCCGCTCTGCTGCATAACCGAGGATAACAACTTCATCAGCTCGTACTGTAATGTAGTATACTTATCGGACATACGGTTGTAAAGCATGGCGTCAAACCAGGAGTTCCACTGTCCCACCGCCACAAACAATGCCACTGTCGCGTAAACAGGCTTACAAAGCGGAGAAATAATTTTAACAAAAATTGTCATGTATCCCGCTCCGTCAAGCTGGGCCGATTCCTCCAGTGAATCCGGCAGACCAACCATATAAGTTCTCAACACCAGCATATTAAAAGCGCTGACTGCTCCGGGAACTACATATACCCAGAAAGTTCCCGTTAAATGCAGATTTTTATACAACAGGAATACCGGGATCAGGCCGCCGTTCACATACATGGTAATAACCCAGAACAGGGACAATTGGGACTTAAATAAAAACCGCTTCCTGCTCACAATAAACGCCAAAAGTGCATTGGCTACCAACGCCAGCAAAGTTCCAATCACCGTTCTTAATACGGTAATGTACGCGCCCGTAACCATATTCTGCTTATGTAATACAGTATAATAATTCTGCAGGGTAAACTTCCTTGGGAACAGATGGATACCGCCGCGCACCGTATCGATACCGTCATTAAAGGAAATTGCCAGCGTATTTAATACAGGATACAATGTTATAACTACAAAGGCTACCATAAAGATGGTATTACATATTACAAAAATCTGATCACTTAAACTTTTCTTCTTCATCTTTACGCTCCCTCCCTAGAATAAGCTTTCTTCACCGGACCGTTTTGCCATACGGTTCGCAAGCAGAATCAGGAAAATACTGACTGCGCTCTTAAAAATACCTGCCGCCGTACCCAGTGAATAATCATTCTGGCTGATACCCCAGTTCAATACATAAATATCAATTGTCTGGGATACTTTCTGCACCAATCCGTTTCCTAAGATATACTGGACTTCAAATCCTGCGTTCAAAACATTTCCCACATTCATCAGAAGCAGTATCATAATGGTCGGTTTGATTCCCGGAAGCGTAATATATCTGATCTTGGCCCATCTCGCCGCACCGTCAATGGAAGCCGCTTCATACAGGCTGGGGTCTATCGCCGTGATCGCCGCCAGATAAATAATCGCATTCCATCCTGTCTCCTTCCAGAGATTTGAAAAAGCCACAATGGGCCAGAAATAGCTTTCGTGTGCAAAGAAATTAATTTGCGAGCTGACAATGCCCAGTTTTTGCAGCACTTCATTTACAATACCCGTTGACGATAGCGCATCATGTAAAATACCGGTAACGATAATCCATGACAGGAAGTGCGGCAGATAGGAAATGGTCTGCACCATCTTCTTTCCCACCACATTTTTTACTTCATTTAATAAAATGGCAAATATTATTGCCATTAAAAAAGAAGTCACCAGATTGATGGTTCCCATTGCCAGCGTATTCCGAATGACACGGATAAAGCTTGCATCGCTGAACAGAAACTTAAATTTATCAAGCCCGATCCATTTGGAATGAAGCATTCCGTCCTTTGGTTTGTAATTTTGAAATGCCATGATCCATCCGCCCAGCGGAAGGTAATAGAAAATAAAACCATAAATCACAAAAAACGCCGACCAGATCAACAGAACTTTCTGGCGTTTGATTTCTTTCCATGTAATTTTCTGCTTTGCCTTCTTTTTCCCCCGACTCATATTCCATCTCCTTCTATCCCACAACTTTTTTGAGAAAAAAGGGGACAACTACATGGCTTTCACCGCGATATAGCTGTCCCCTTTACCGATCTCAGGTTACTGTCCGCATCAATTTACTGTGCCAGAGATGCTCTTCTATCTAATTCTGTCTGCATCTCGGCAAGGAAATCTTCCGGTGCACAGCCCTCATATGCCGTCATATAGTCGCTCCATGTGGAGTCAAAGGAATCCGACATTACTACTTTGGGAAGCCATTCGTGCTTCACCTCTCCCATTTTTGTCCAAGCAACGCCACCGGGAGTCTCCGTCGTCATATTATTGGAGAAGGAGTACATCGGGAACCAGGGCCCTGTCTCTTTCTCGACGGAACCAATCATTTCCACATAAGTAGTGACGCCATATGCGTTAAAGCAATCTACCAGCGGCTGCGCCAGACTACTGAAAAATTCAGACGTCTGTTCCTCAGGGTTCATGGCATTTTTACCGTCCCTGCTGGTTCCACGGTACTGCGGCATATAGGAGTAAACACATCTGTGAGAAGCCTGATACTCCTTATTTGCCCACTGCATTCTCTGCTCTTCGGTTCTGTAGTAGAGTCCGTCTTCATCAACCTGATAGTCCACATCCTTCACACCCCAAAATCTGAGATCATGAATTTCCTGATCCAGACAATCTTCTAAGAACTGGAACGCTGCGTCCACATCCTTACAGCTCGTGGTAACAGCTACACCATTTGCAAGGTTCTGTGTATCGCCGTAGGTATGCCACATATTTTCCATTCCTTCGTCAATGGTAAGACCGAGAGGTACATAATTGCAGCCCTCCAGGTCAAGCCCCTGCTGCTTGAATACGTCGTTTACCGTACCATAAAAATCCCACCACTGGTCGCACATCCCCAGCACACGGCCCGTAGAAAGTTTCGCTATATATTCATCATAGGTCTGGGTCGCAAACTCATGGTCAACAATACCCTTCTGGTATTCCTCATTTAACTTCTGGAAATATCTGTGAGTTGTCTCGCTGGTGTTATAGTCCTCAATCTTCATGGTTTCGGTATTTACAATAACCGAACCGTCATTCGGATATCCGGCTAAAAACTGACCTGCGTTCTCGATACAAAAGTATCTCCAGTCCTCACAGAGAATAGTGTAGGGAATTACTTCTGAGCCGTCTTCCATTGTCGGGTTTGCCGCCGCATAACGCTCCAGCAAATCGAAATACTGATCCAGCGTCTTAATCTCCGGGTAATTATCCCACGCAAGCACCCTTGCCTGAATCCAGAAAGCCTCGTCATTGTGGGTCGTGGCCTTGGATTCGCCATATGTATTCTGGAAAATGTTTGCCCAGTAAATCTTGCCGTCCTCCTGACGGAATCTGTCCCACTCCTCATCAGAATACATTTCCTTTAACTTCGGATGCTTCTCGAGATAATCATCCCAGGCAACCAACGCACCGGCATCATACAATGCCATCTGCCCGTCGCCGCCGTCTATAAAATCAGGATACTCTCCTCCTGCAATGATTGTTCCCACAGCCTCAGCCGCCGTCTGACCGGTAAGCCATGTCTCCTTTACTCTCACGCCGGTCTTCTGTGCAATGATCTCCTGAATTTCATTTCCATCGTTGATCTCCGGGCCCGGCATCGCAATAAACATGCTAAAATCGATGATATCCTTATTTCCGTCTTCTCCGGAAGCGGCCTCTTCATTTGATCCCCCATCGGTGTTCGAAGTTCCCGCGTCGCCTGCGCTGTCACCGCCGCAGCCAGCAAGCACGGACGCCGTCATTGCCGCTGTCAACAAAAGCGCTGTCAGTTTCTTACATTTCATTCGTTCATCCTCCCTCATGATTTTTTGTGATATTACAATTTTATTACATAGACGGAAACCTTCAACCCGATAAACTCCATAAATAAACCCGGTAAATTCTAGCTGTTAAAATTTACCGGGCCTTTTCCTGTATTTTTTATTTTTCTATTCTTCCTCCCTTGCGCTCTTGCGGTATCGGGAAGGCGTACAGCCCTCCTGCTCAATAAAACGGCTGATAAAATAATCCAGGTCGCGGTATCCCACATCCTCTGCAATCCGGCTGATTTTCTTATCGGTTTTGATCAGCTGGGATGCCGCCTCCTTAATCCTGTAATTATTCAGATAATTTTTAAAGGACTGCCCGTAACGCTTGCGGAAAATCTGGCCCAGATAGGAACTGTTGATATAATATTTCTGTCCCAGCTCCCGCAGTGTCAGATTTTCCATATAGTGTTCCTTCACTTCATTCTCAATTTCCGCCAGGATTCCCCCGGAGACATTCTTGCGAAGCTGTACCAGATACTCTGCGCACTCACAGGCAAATTTACGCATATGAACCCTGCTGCCGCGGATAATTTCCTCCTTGGACACGCTTTCACTGATATAGGAAAGTACCTCATCCTGATTCACAGATTCATCCTGCTCCATAGCCAGATTTAATAATCGGAAAATCAGCCAGTTCAGATTCATTGTCACCGTTTCCCTGGTCCTGTCCAATCTGTCCATCTCCACAAAAAGCGCATCTACACTCTTATTGATCAGAAGCGTGTCGTTTTGTTCGACGGCTTTCACCAGATCATTCAGAGACTGTATACACAGAACTGTCCTTGAGGGATTGACCTGCACTTCCTTTTCATAATAGTAAATACTCTTCGTATCCTGAAATCCTTTAAAGGAACGAAGGACACAGGCGGAACTGTAAGAGTGGGAAACCTTTGCAATATCCTCCACCCATTTCCCCACAAGCAGTATTACCGGAAGCTTCTCGCTGCCGCCCTGCGCTGTCTTTTGCAGGGCCTTCATAAATTCCTCCTCCGACAGGTTTCTTTCCTTTGCCATATAATCGCAGTAAATAAACCCGATTTCGTAATCCTCTTCATAGACAAAGAAATCCTTAAACAGATGATCTTCATTCTCCCGCAGGTAACCGGAGACTTGACCATAAATCCTATCCTTCAACTCCGACACTTCCTCATCCGACATCTCATCCAAAGCCGACAGATCATTCAGACAGATATGAAGATACCTGACCCCGCCGCCGCATCGGAAATTCTCTTTCACATAGGATATGTTCTGCTCTTTTCCTTTGCCCTGTAACAGCGCCGTCATATTCTGCAGCAGATACCCGCGCTGCATCCTCTGACTGTCCATTTCCTCCTGAATCATATTCTCCCGTTTTTTTGCCACCCGCCTGATATTTTCAATAAGCTGCTCCTTTTGTACCGGCTTCAGGATATATTCCATGGCGGAATAACGGATTGCAGCCTGCGCATATTTAAAATCATTATACCCGCTTAAAATAATAATATAGGCTTCAGAAAGCTTCTCATTCCTCACCGTCTCCAAAAGCTCAATACCATTAATTTTCGGCATACGGATATCCGTAATAATCAGGTCCACCTCGTTTTCCCTAAGATAATGAAGCGCTTCCTGCCCGTCAGAGGCCTTCTTTACAATCTCGCACCCTTCCTTTTCCCAGTCGATAATCACCGATAATCCCTGTAATATAAAAGGTTCATCGTCCACTAACATTACCTTCATCATCATCGTACTTCCCTTTCTGCGTTTTCGCCCGCAAATATTCAGATTCCACCCTGATCGTCATAAATGTGCCGACGCCCGGTTCACTTTCCAGAAAGAACTTCACATTACCTTCGGAAATCATCTTCAAACGAAGACACGCATTGATAATACCGACATGTTTGTTTTCCTTGATATCATCAATGGAACAATTACGCATACTCTCATTCATCTTCTGTACGGTCTCCTCCTCCATGCCGCTGCCGGTATCTTCTATCTCAATATAAAGTAAGGAACCCCTCAAATAGACCCGCACATAGATCCAGCATGTGGACGCCTTCTTTTCCATGCCGTGTACACAGGCATTCTCCACAAAGGTAGTCAGTGTCAGCTTGGGAATATAATAGTCCGCACAGTCTTCAGGCAAATCAATCTCATACCGCAGCCGGCTCCCAAAACGATACTGCTGTAATTCCAGATATGCCCCCACAAAACTCATCTCCTCCTCCAGCCTTACATGATCGGAAGCCCAATTGATATTCTGACGCTCCAAAATCGCCAGCTTTTCTATCATCCCCGCAGTCACTTCTTCCCCCTGAATCAGTGACCGCATCCGGATACTCTCAAGCACATTAAAAAGAAAATGGGGATTGATCTGGCTGTGCAGCGCCAAAAGCTCCGCATTCTGTCTGGCGAGATCTATTTCCTGCCTTTCCAGTCTGTCCTTATATACCCGCTGGATCAGATCATTCATCCTCTTTACCATGCGGTTGTAATTCTGCATCAGAATCCCGATTTCATCCTTACCCCTTACATTAGCTATTCCCTGCAAAGTGCCTCCCTGTATCTGATCGAAAGCGGCTTCCAGCTCCCAAAGCCTCTGAGTAAAGGATTTGTTTACCATAGAAACCATAATCACCGGCAAAAGAAGATTTGCCACCACCAGAAACACAATTAAAGGCATATGCTTCTCTAACTGCTGAAATACGGAATTTTGCGGCTTCAAAACCAGCACATCAATCTCCTGCCCGTACAAATCAAGTGATCGCTTGCAGGCAACCGGCTCTTCCCCCGTGAGACTGTGAAAATCCTCCTGACTGCCGGAATGTCCGCCGTTGGAAAACAGAACCCTGTCTCCCTGACATACATAAATATTATTTTCGTAACTGATCTGGGCCAGCTCCCTGACAATTCTGTTATAATCCAAATCCACCCGGAGAACCTTTTCGCAGCTGTCTTTTTTATAGTAATCGAGACGTCTCACAAGAGAGATCCGCCGCATGGAAAGTGCAGACATATCGGATTTACCAACATAATAGGACACAAAAGTTAAATTCTTCCCCGACTCCAGGTACTTGCGGTACCACTCCGTATTCTCCGCCTCAGACAGGCGGTAAAAATGCCCGCCGTTTATTATGGTATCATTATCCGCATAGATCACCACATTGGAAATATCATACCCGCCCGACATATTCAGAGACGTTTTTCTGGAAAGCTCCACGCTGGCAGCATAAAACTCATATCCGTTCTTATACTCTTCATTCAGGAAGCTGTTAATTTCACTGTCCACGTAGATATCGTTCATCTCCTTAACAACTTCCTCAAAAGTATATTCCAGATTGTATTTGACGGCATTTGCCAGATTCTCAGATTCATGGAGCTGTTCCTTCTTTTCCACATCATACAAAATATACAGGATAATGCTGTCAGTCAGTACCAACGGTATGATTACACAGAAAACATAGATAATGATCAGCTTTTTCTTGACATTGAAGTCATTCATAATGTTTTCCATTTTTCCTCTGTATCTACCCATTCTCTTCCCCAACCTGATACCTGAACTTCATAAAATCGGCGCAGCCCCCGAATTGCCGTGTAGCGTATGTAAAAAGACCGAATCTGCATCCGGTAAAATGATCCAGCTTAAAATAGAGCCTGTGACGGATTCCAAGCGCCTTCCAGCTTCCGTTATCCTCATAGAAAAAATCAGCCATATCCTTTTTGTCCCTGAAATTCAAAGATACCTTAAGCGTAACACTGGAGGCATTCAGAAGAATTCTTTCATATTCTACAGGAAGCTCCAGAAAACCCTGATCTGCCTGCACTGTCTCGTCCGCCGCAGGTCTTGCAAACATCACCAGATAATAGTCCCCAGCATCTCTGGTCAGTGCAATCGCACCGTAGCATCCGATCCATGCACAGATCCCGGCATAATCCCCATCCTTCAAGCCTCTTCCATCCACCGTAACCCAGGCCGCACATTCCGGCCCATAGCTTCTCTGTGTCAATACATTATGTGCAAACGGCAAACGGTCACACAATTCTCCCGTGTAAACCCGGAACGCACCCTGCCGCTCGGTCACAGACCACAGACTGTCTATCGGATTATGGTTAAACTGCCAAAATGGCTTTAAATGTACTTTACCTTCTTTGTCCGCCTGATACAGAAAATCGTCACCTCCGTATAAAGGCAGGTATCCATGGCCAGGCCTGCTGCCGGGTATCGATACATGAATCGGAACCTTGCCTTCCCCATCAATAACAGGATATCCGGCGTCGTCGAAATGTATTGGCATCACCACAGGCACTCTGCCGACCGCGCCCCTGTCCTGAAACATGAACAGATACCAGTCCCCCTCAGGGGTATCCACCATGCCGCCCTGCGCAACGCCAAGATTGTGATAACCCATATCATCATCTATGATACATTTTCCCTGAAACTCCCCTTCCAGAGAATCTGCAATAAAACAGTCCTCCGTTTTTCTCTCATTGCCCCAGGCAGGAATATGGCAGGTAAACAGATAATATCTCCCATCCTTCTTATACAGATGGGAACCCTCATAACCAAGATGAAGCTCTCCCTCATCCCGGACGAGCCTTCTGTGCAGTCCTCCCTTAAGAGGCCCCTTCAGATCCGTCCGAAGCTGTGTCAAATACAGCTCCGTATTTCCATACACAATATATACCTTCCCATCCTCGTCAAAAAATAAGGAGCTGTCATGATAAAATCCCTCTATATGATCCACCTTCCACGGCCCGGCAGGATCATGTGCCGTCAAAAGATAAGTCTTTTGCGTATCGTTTGCTGTAAAGCATATATAAAAAATACCCTCATGATACCTTAAGGACGGCGCCCACATTCCCTGCCCGTAAATATGTTTTCCCCCTTCGAGCCGATGTTCGGAAATATCTTCCAGCATCTCACATGCGTGGGTTACAAATTCCCAGTTCATAAGATCATAGGAACGTAAGATATCACAGCCCGGCATAAAGTGCATCGTTGTACTCGCCATATAATAAGTATCTTCAACCCTGATAATATCGGGATCCGGAAAATCCGAATATAAAACGGGATTCTCTTTTTTCTTCATATGATTTTTCATCCTTTTCCCCTTATTCGTCTTCTGATAACTTTAAGATAACACAAATACCTATTTTTTTCCATACGAAAAGACGCATACCTCACTAAGAGATATGCGTCCGTTTCTCAATTCATTTTACTTATAATCTCTTAAGCAGTTCTTCTCTCTGTGCCTCATAGCCCGGCTTACCCAGAAGTGCGAACATATTCTTCTTATAGCTTTCCACACCCGGCTGGTTAAACGGATTCACGCCAAGCAGATAGCCGCTGACGCCGCAGGCAAACTCAAAGAAGTAGAACAGCTCGCCCAGATAAAACTCATTTACTTCGGGCACATTGATCATGAAATTGGGAACCTGTCCGTCGGTATGTGCCAGAATTGTGCCGTTCATCGCGCTCTTATTGACAAAGTCCACGTTCTTGCCCGCCAGGTAATTGAGACCGTCCAGATCAACAGGCTCCTCGCCAATCACGATCTCCTCCCTGCTTGTCTCAATGTTGAGAACCGTTTCAAACATGGTCCGGGAACCGTCCTGAATAAACTGGCCCATGGAGTGCAAGTCTGTAGTAAGATCCACGCTTGCCGGGAAGATACCCTTCTGATCCTTGCCCTCAGATTCACCGTAAAGCTGTTTCCACCACTCGGAGACATAATGGGCGCTGGGCTCATAATTGGCAAGAATCTCAATTACCTTGCCCTTTCTCAGCAAAATGTTACGCAGCGCCGCATATTTCACAGCTTCGTTTTCTTCAAAAGGCGCTTCCAGCGCCATCTTCCTGCCTTCCGCCGCGCCCTCCATCAATTTGTCGATATCCGCGCCGGACACTGCAATGGGAAGCAGACCTACCGCCGTCAATACGGAGAAACGGCCGCCCACATCGTCGGGAACAACAAAGCTTTCGTAGCCCTCTTCATTGGCAAGATTCTTAAGGGAACCTCTGGCTTTATCGGTAGTCGCATAAATTCTCTTCGCCGCGCCTTCTTTGCCGTACTTCTTCTCCGCCATCTCCTTAAATACACGGAATGCAATTGCAGGCTCCGTGGTAGTGCCGGATTTGGAAATCATATTGATGGAAAAATCTCTGTCGCCCACCACGTCGATCAGATGTTTGATGTAGGTGGAGCTGATGGAGTTACCTACAAAATAAATTTCCGGCGTTTTCCTGACAGACTTGTCCACTACATTGTAGAAGCTGTGACGCAGAAACTCAATCGCCGCTCTTGCTCCCAGGTAAGAACCGCCGATACCGATAACAATAAGCACCTCGGAATCGCCCTGAATCTTTTCCGCCGCCTTCTTGATCCGTGCAAATTCCTCTTTGTCATAGTCTACCGGCAGATCAATCCAGCCGAGGAAATCGTTACCTGCTCCCGACTTGCTCACAAGTACCTCTTTTGCGTCAAGCGCCAGCTTCTTCATGGATTCCACTTCATTGTCTCCGATGAAGCACGCTGCCTTTGAATAGTCAAATGTAACTTTGCTCATGTTATCCTCCTTTTTATCAGACACGCTCCCGTGCCGTTTTCTCATCTTCTATGACAAGTGTACCGCTGTACACAATGACATTTTGCGCATTCTCTTACTTTTCCTGTACCATATCCTCAATCAACCCGATGATTGTGCCGATGGCGTCGCGCTGACTGCTTTTCTTCATGGCGTCAATATAGGTAAATCTGTTAAAATAGAGTTCCTGTATTTTTTCAAGAAACAGTTTATTTGTCAGATCGTCTTCATCAATCACAATACTGAAACCCTGCGATTCGTAGGACTTTGCATTCAGCAGCTGATCTCCCCTGCTGCTGGATGAAGGCAGCGGAATCAAAATATTGGGCTTTTTCAGAGCCAGAATTTCACTGATCGCATTGGCTCCCGCCCGGGAAATCACAATATCCGCCATTGCAAAAATATCCTTCATCTCAGACTTCACATATTCAAACTGCTTGTAACCCTGTTTGGTGAGTAGAAGATTATCCACCTTCTCCCTGCCGCACAGGTGCACTACCTGAAAATCCTTCAAAAGCTCCGGCAATACGTCCCTGACCGCCTGGTTGATGGCTGCGGAACCGAGACTGCCGCCCACCACCATGATAACCGGCTTCGTATTATCAAACCCGCACAGCCGATAAGCCGCTTCCTTATCTCCAGAAGCCAGTTCCTTACGAATCGGAGAACCTGTCAGCACCGCCTTTGAGGTAGGCAGCTGACTGAACGTCTCAGGAAAATTACAGCAGACCTTTTTCGCCACCGGAATACAAAGCTTATTGGCCAGTCCGGGCGTCATGTCCGACTCGTGTATAATACAAGGGATTCCCAGTGAGGCCGCCGCCCGTACGACAGGAACACTGACAAATCCTCCCTTGGAAAAGAGCACGTCGGGCTTAATCTCTTTAAGATATTTTCTGGCTTCCCGCATTCCCTTAATCACGCGGAAAGGATCGGAAAAATTCTTAGGATCAAAGTACCGCCTGAATTTACCCGTAGCAATCCCATAATAGGGAATATCAAAATCCTCCATCAACCGCTTTTCAATTCCGTCATAAGACCCCATATATATGATATCATATTCCAGTTCCCGAAGCTTTGGAATCAACGCCATGTTCGGCGTTACATGTCCGGCGGTGCCGCCGCCTGTCAATACGATCTTTTTGCCCATAGTAACATTCAAGCCTTTCCTGTGTTTTATTCATGCTTTCTGTCTGATTTTTACTGATCCAACATTTCCTCTAAAGCACAAGCCAGCTGATCAGGGCAGGAAGTGCTCTTAAAACCGCATTTAATACCTTTCAGTCTGCTGATCGCATCCTCCGCTTTCATTCCTACAACCAAGCGGGAAATGCCCTGTGTATTTCCGTTACATCCGCCTGTAAATTGAACAGATTTGATAATGCCTTCCTCCACTTCTATGTCTATCGCATTGGAACAGACACCCTTTGGCTGATAAATCATATCCGCTTCCTCCTTATATGCATTGGTCATCCATAACCTATTATTAGTAGTATATCCCAACAATGACCAGAGTGCAAGGAAGCAAATGAACCTTTGCGCGCAAAATCTGTCGACGCCTTAGGGCTTTTTCTCCGTTAAAATTCCAATATAATATAAGTATGCACTTTATATGGCGGAGGTAACCATGTTTGCACTGTTTTTTTATCATAGAAACTTTATGTTTGTCATTTTAACGCTGCTCCTTTGCAGTATTATATGTCAGATTCTGCTTGGCGTGACGTATCATCGGCTGATCCGGGAAACAGAAAATATGTCCGTCACAAAAAATAAATCAATTCAACAGTTGAAGTTAAAGTTCACTGGTTGTACTCAGCTTCGTGAAACCATTCCCAATGTTCCCGTCTTTGTGGACAAGTATCTTAATCAAATCAGCATTGGGAAAATTCCTGTGTCCTTTTTTAAACATCTTTCAGGCCAGCTGACGCTTCTGGCTGTACTCGTGGCCGGCATTGGCGCCTGTATCGGTATTATTCAGGATGAAAGCTTTTTCATGGTCGCCCCTTTTTATCTGATCAGTTTTCTTGGCCTTTATCTTTACTTTGCCGCCTCCTCTTTGATCGACCTGCCCGGCAAAATAAATATCCTGCGCACTAATCTGGTGGATTATCTGGAGAATCACCTTGCCAGCCGTCTGGATCAGACACGCCTCGACATGCGCATGGCAGGTATGGAAGCCGTTTCTCCAAAATCCGAAGATAGCAAACCAGATTTAGAAAAAACACCTCTTATTAAAGAAGCGGCGGTCAATGAAAAGGCCCAAAAGGCAGATACTGAGGACGCACATGTCTCCCTCCAAAACGCGGAGCGCAAAAAAAATCCCCCGGCCTTCACACCATCTGAGGCCGAGGAACTGGAGCTGCTGTTGCGGGAATTTCTTGTATAAGAGCAGAAACCTGCTTTTCCGTGATATTTTTCTCTTATTTATAAAGGATTTCCCGAGTATTTGAAAAAACAGTCGCCTGCGCCAGAGAGAATAAAACCCGGGTACTGGCCGTTCACTGCCAGGGAAACGCGAAAACATTTATCAACTCTCTATATGCGCGACATGCCATTAAAAATCATTTATAAATCGTAATAGTGGGTCCCACATAATATGCCTTGGGGCTCTTTGTAAAGAGATCAAAATACCCAACCCGGTACTTCCACTCGCCGCCGTAGGAAATACCCCGCCAGATTCCCACAACCGCATAATTCCCCGTTTTCTGATCATAGGCCGCCTTTTTGTCCGGGTACATATCTCCTCCCTGAAACAGCAGGTAATCTTTTTTCTGGGAAAAATATCCCGTGGCATATTCCACATCAATATAATATTCATTCTCGGAAAGCTGCTCCGGTAAAAGAGAAATATCCTCCCCAATTTCCACAATCTCATATTTTTGCGTATCCATCACGGGCATATAAGAAGTACAGTAAAACCTAGCTCCTGCGGGAATGCTTACTGCAATATAGTCCGCCGCGTCATTGTACGTCAGATCGTAACGATAATTGCCAAGAACTGTAACAATATTGCAAAGCACAAGAACCGCCGCAATGACTTCCGCCGCTTTTTCCGAAAACCGCTGCCCTGCCAGCATCTTTTCAAAAAATCTCTCCGCCTCCATCAACCCGTACGTCATAAACAGAAATGCAAAGGGCAGGACAAGAGACATATTCCTGCCAAGAACGATGCTGTACTTCGACAAGAGCAGCAGAATAATAAGCGGCATCAGAGAAAAGATAACAAGCTCTCTCCACGCTCTTTTCCGAATCAGATACACAAGACCCAAAAGCAGCAGCAAAGCCCCAAAAATCCCGTAGGAAGAAAAGGCATAGGCTTCCAGATATCCCAGAAGCGGCAGATTATGCTCGATACCGGGATGTCCCCAGGCATAATGGTTCAGATTATACAGATTATCCCAGACAAAGGTTTTAAAATGGAAAAAGAGGGAATAGTTACAAACCACAAATACCAGCGCCAGCACGATACAGTTCAAAAAGAAAAGATAATTATTTCTGTGCCGTTTCCAGTATTTTTTCCCGATATGCAGACCAAGCCAAAACACGCCGAAAACAATCCCGTGGTACTTGGCAGCCATGGCAAGGCCGATACAGACTGCAAGCAAAGGATACCAGAGGTAAACCGCCCGCTCTTCATCCCTGTCCTTAAAGATCAGACAGCCAAGCAGCATAATCACATTGGCCACAGCATACATGAGCGTATCTGGCCCCGTATAAAACAGATAGGAATAGCCATAGAGGGAAAACAGGGAAAGGAGAAATCCCAGATAGCCAAACTTACGGCTTCCCGTCATAATCTTTATGCTGAAATAAATGAAGACATTCGACAAAACTGCCGTACCGCAGACCACATAACGCAAAAGAACCACGGTATCCGCTCCCGACAGAAGCTTGCCCAGAATACGCACGCCGATCACCGCATAGTAAAACGTAAGATGGGGATAGCGGAAAAAATCAAGCACGTAAACGTCGCCCGCGTACAGATGCTGATTTAACAGCTCAAAAATGCAGTCAAGAGACAGCTGCTCGTCCACATTCGGATACAGAGGCAGCTCAAACTGCCAATGCCTGTAAAATAAAAGCAATCCGGCGATCAGCGTAACTGCGACCGCCGCCGCCATACCAACTCTCTTCTGCCACTCTTTGCGCAATTGAAACATCTTTTCCTCCATGCCAAAATCCGAACCCATTATTGTCTGCATCTGTACCAGACATTACGTCCAATCCTTAATATGATAACTTTTCGTGCAGACAGCGTCGAACACAATGCCCTGTTCCCTAATATATTCTTTATATTCCGCAAGCTTTTCTTCCTGTCCCTCCAGTTCAGGGGACACAAAGCAGAGTTTATAACCAAGCGCTTTCAATTCTTTAAAACTTTCCCGGTCAATGGGTATTTTCGTAAAACAGTCCACCCAGACCCACTGCGCCCGCCCGGCCATATTGCGAATCGTATCCAGTCCCTCCAGCTCGCTGAAACGAAGCGCCACCTGCTTTACGCCCATATCGGTGAGAAGCTTAATCATTGGAAAGGAAGAGTCCAGAAAAAAGTAATTCCTGATCTGATATTTTTCCATAAGAGTAAGAACTTCATGCTCAATGCGCTCGCTCTTAATATTTAAAATCATTGTGCCGTGTCGGTATTCCTTACAATACGCTTCAAAATCTTCCCCGGCTTCAAAAGGATTATGGGAAATATAAATCCGTCCGTTCAGGTCGTCCCTGAGATCAAGCTCTACTCCGTACTCTTCCGGCAGCTTTTTAAGCTCCGCTATTGTATTAATTCTATGGGCAATATACTCCATGCTTCCCTCCCTCTAAAAATGTATCTCCAGATGGCCTGCGGGCTGTTCCCCGTCATATGCCGATGAATTTACCCCTGCAGACTTCCGCTTTTCTTTAATTTCACACTGAATGCAACGGTTCGCTTAATAAACTTCCACTTGGCCGAAAAGCCTGTATTCCACTTCGATTCTCCATGAATCCTTTCCGGAAACATAACCGGGAACCGTACTACCTTAAGCCCCTTTTTCCGCGCCATATAAAGGGCGTACAGATCCAGCGAAAAATCAAAGGGCGGTTCCTTCCACTCGCTGTAAAAAATCTTCGGAAAAATATTAGGCTGGGCATTGATATCGTACAGCCTTTCATGCAGATAACAAGTCTCAAAAAGGCTCATGCCCACGGTAAAAAATACATCAAAAAGCGGTCTGCCCTTTCGGTTTCCCTTTACAAAGACAAGTCCCCGCTCCTTTTCTATGATTTCAAGCGCCTTCACGATATCCGCAGGATCGGTCTGCATATCCGCATGCGTCCAGCCAATATACTCCCCGCGGCATTCCTTTAAGCCCTGCAAAATTCCGTAGCCATAGCCCTGGTTCACCGAAACGGCTACGGTTCTGGCAAAAGAATAGCGGGGAAGCAGTTCCTTAAGCACATGGGCGCTGCCATCCGTAGAACCGTTATCCACCAGAATGACCTCCATATCCTTTCCGGAAACCACCTCGCCAAACCGCTCCAGAAGAAGCGGTATATTTTCTTCCTCATTGTAACATGGCACTACAATTGAAAGTTTCACAAAATCCTTCCTTTCCGTATTCAAACTTATAACCCGCCCTGAATCTCTCCATTCAGCAATTGATACAGCTCCTCATAATCAGATACAATGCTGTAGCCGCCCTGTTCCATTTCTGGCGAAACTTCTTTTTTCTCAGGATTAAACCAGACCGCCTTCATGCCTGCCGCCAGCGCGCCCTTAATATCCCGTTTCAGGTTATCTCCGACAAAGCAGACCTCCTCCGGCGTAAGACGCAGCTTCTTCAAGCATAAATCATAAACTACATGAGAGGGTTTCTCCGCGCCCGCCTCCTCACTGGTCACCAGACAGTCCACATCATCCATCATGCCAAGCGCCCGAAGCTTTCTGTGCTGAATATGCGCCAGCAGATCCGTACAGACCGCCACACGAATATACTTATCATGCAAAGCGTCCAGAAGCTTTCTGGCTCCGGGATAAAGAACCATATTATCCAAGAAAAAGCCCCAGTACGTCTCATACATTTCAAGAGCCAGATAAAGCGGTCTGATATCCAGATACTCCAAAGTCTTTTGAAAATACAGCATTCTGCTGTGAGAAGGCGCCGTCTCGCCCAGCTTTTTCTTAGTCGACTTTCTGGCACGCATAAACGCTTCCCCGTACTGCTCCTCACTCACGCCCAGCCGTTCCCTAACCAGCTCTCCTACCCGCGCAAAAGCCACCCGGTCCAACGCGTCATAATCATATAACGTTCCGTCCAAATCCAATATTACCGCTCTTATCTTTTGCATTTCCTTTACCCCTTTTTTTATTAATTAGTTCCTCTTCATGATCTCGCTGATCACAAGAAGAAGCATTAACTGTACCAGCCCTCCGGCGCCATCCTCCCAGAGCATCTGCCCGCCCGCCAGATCTTCAATCTGCGGAATAGCCTCGGCCGCCGTTTCAATCCAAATCCTTTTATCCGCTCCAAGCTCCTCCCCTCGGAAGGATACCCTCTGATGCAAAAGATCATCATAGGATAAAGCGCCAAAAACGCCCCGGTCTCCAAGCAGCGACAACACCGGTTCCACGTTGATTCCCACATCCATCACAAATTCCACGCTCAGGCTTATCTCCTGTCTATGCCCGGCTTCCTCCGGCTTTTTGACAAGAGTCTCATCATAATACCGAATCACCAGATCGGCATACTGCCTCTGGGGATGAATATATTTTTCAGCGTCTTCCCGTCTGGCCTCCATCTGTATTACAATTTCGTCCCTGCCATGCCCTCTGTCCCCCTGATCGCGGCACAGCTTCCAGTGCCGTCTGAGCGCTTCGTCGGTGTCCAGATACACCTTCATATCGAGCACCTGCCTCACCTGCGGCAGATACAGAGAATGGAGACCGCACAAAACCACATAGGGCTTTGGCGACACTCTTCTTTTCCGGGTAAAGGTTCCTGTCTCATGGTCATAATCAGCCCGCTTTACCGCATTGTTCCCACGCAGCGTCTGCAAATCTTCCGCCTGCCTGTAAAGATAATTGGCCCGGGGATTTAAATGCGTGATCTCTTCCCAGTTGCGGTCGCCCCGTTCCCATCGGTGATCTCCGTCCCCTTCCAGCGCAAGCACGCGCTCCTTAGACAAAAGCGCCTCCAGCGTCTTCAAAAGTCTGGTTTTCCCCGCGCCGCTGTCTCCTGCAATGCCAATGGTAAAAGGGCGGTTTTTCCTACGGTAATAAGAATTACTTCCCACACCGTAAAAATACATACAGACTACCAGAATTAAAAATACGCCTACCATCAGCGTAAACACAATATCCTTCAAACCTTCGTCAGACAGCTTCATACATTGCAGACTTTTACCCAGGAAATATAAATCTACAAACTTCGTTGTATGGAAAAATACATAGTAGAGAAGATACAGAAAATTAAATCCCCCGTAAATCAGAACCATTTTGCCCCGGCTCTCGCTCTGCCCTGCAAGGTACAGCATAAAAAACGGCACAATCCAGATAAACCAGGCGGGCATCGCCGGCACAAAGGAAAGAAACACCGAAAAAAGCAGACCGGTCATACTGATCAGAAGGTCTCTGTTGATCTGGTTAATCTGAAACGCCTGAAAATAGAGAAAGAGTAAAACCAATACCGGCAAAAGCAGGTGCGCGTTCCCGTAATTAAGATAAACCGTATCAATCACCAGCTGTTCCCTGTTAAGCAGAACCATATTGATAAAACCGCTTCCCCAAAAGGGAAGAACCGCCGCAACTGTCAAAAGCAACGGCAGGCCTGTCATGAACACCGCCTTTTTCCATCCTTTTCTCTTAAAAAGATAAAGAAAGAAAAGGGGCAGCGCCGCCACTATATGAAACTTGGAGGCAAGAGCCAATGTAAAAAACAGGATAAATTTCCACTCAAAAGCCTTCTCCTTCTGCGCCGTAGCTCCCATTTCACTCAGATAATACACCGCCCCTATGAGAAATACGGTGGGAATAATATCCAACTGGCCATGCATATAAGAGGCATATAGAATAATTGGCGACAGAAAATACAGCACCAGAATATATTTTCTTTTATCTTTGGAAATACGCAGCAAAAAATATAATCCGACAAGATCCATTAAAAGAATCGGCAGTTTAAAAACCAAATTCCTGAAAAAAACAGGCATACCGCCAAAAAATGTAACAAAAAATCCTCCGATACACTCCAGAAAAAGCATAACGGGCGGATAGGGAAAAGAAGGGAGAAGCGCATTGTCATAATAGAACTGATAAGGATTTTCACCGCTGAGAAAACAAGACACAAAGGGAATAAACATCATATCCTGATAATCAGAAGAAAAAAATCCCATCAAAAGTAACTTAAACAAAACCCCCACGGCAATGGCAGTTCCCAGGTACTTCCAATAATTTTTCTCCATATCGAGCGTATGCAGCATCTCACAGCCCATGTCTTTCTATTCCATAGGATTTCCAATCCATCCCGAAATCCCCGTCTATACTTCCTCTCAGATCAGGCCCTCCTGTTCCAGAAATTCCCTGAAATAAGCGTAAGTATTCTGATACCCTTCATAATCCGCCGGTGTTCCCCAGCCCACATAACGATCTATATCAAATATTTTTGCCCTGTATCCTAAGTCTAACACATGTTTTACAGTCTGGTCTACATAGAATTCTCCGTTGATACGGTCATTCTCCCGAATCATTTTCTCCGTGGCCTCCAGAAAAACCTTCGCCTCCTTAAACCAGAAAGTCGCCACCACCGCCGGATCCTCCATGGGCGTATCAGAAATCGCCTTTTTGATGGACGTGCCCGTAATATTTCCCTCTCCGTCAGTAATCATCCAGCCATAGGCATTGGGATTTTGCAGTACGGCTTCATTATGACGATAAGTAAAGACAATACAGTCGCACTCCCGCTTTGTCTCCTCAAAGGCTTTTTTGTCTATATCCATGCCATTGTCACAGCCGGCAATCAAAAGCTGCTCTTCCGGATTCAGATAAGGTTTCGCCAGCATACAGGTGCAGGCCTGTCCCTGCGTCAGCCGGTCTATGGTGATAAACTGCGCCTTACGATAATGGGCTCTTATGGCATCCTCCACGCCGTCCGTTTTGTGGAAAGTGCGATCCACGTAAATCACGTTGCTTCCGTCTTTAGCCACTCCGGGCAAATCCCTGGTAGCGCAGACTACCATGGGCTTTTCCATTCCCTCCTGACGGTCTGTTGTCATGATCGCCGGTTTATGTACCGTATATCCCGCATCCGCAAACCGCTGTCCGGCTCCCGCCATGGGGATTAAAACCTTCCCGGCCGCCGCGTCTTTGCTTTGGCTGCACTTCTCACTCAAATTCGCCGGTTTCTCCTTTTCTGCCGCATCACTTTTATCACGCAGAAGCAAATTCGTCCAGTAAACAAACTCCTGCAAATCTTCCGGCGTGCCCCACTGGCAAAAATAGCTTACATTGGTCGGAACCCACACCTTCAATCCGTCCCGCACCATAAAATTGTAAGGGAGACTTGCATAATACTCCCCATTAATAGCGCACTCCTCATGTTCTGTCAAAATCTGACAATATTTTTCCATGACCGCGCCGTTTTTAAAATAATATACGCCCGGCGAATGCTTTGCCTTCGTCTTATCCTTCTCAAAAGAATACTTTTCCCGAATCTCTAATAAATTGTCCTCCCCATCCGTCAGGCAGGAAGCATAAAAATTTTTCTGGGGCAGCAGATTCGGGTGAAAGCCTGTATAACAGGGCACAGCCCCGTCGCAGCCGCGGCGCCTGGCCTCTTTTACAAGAGTCCGATAATCCCAGCGCATGTAAAAATCACAGTAATTAATAATACAGCCGTCTTCTTCACGAAACTTTGCAGCGTCATTTTCAATCCGCACGCCGTCTAAACAATCCGCCTCTTTCACCGCACACAACGCCCTGAAAGCCCGCAGTACATCATAAGCCGGACCTTTTTTCACCCAGTCTTCTATCGTTACGATAATCGCTCCCGGCGCAAGGATAAGTAATCGCTCCCGCATGGAAGGGTCTTTTTTCAAATGCTCCCCGCGACACACAAAAATAAACTGCTCTTCTTCCGGGTACATTCCTTTTACAATCCACTCTATAATCGGTTTTCCCATCACCGGGATAAAGGGTTTCAGCTCTTTATAACCCGCCGCCACAAAACGGGAGCCGTAGCCCGTCATCGGTATGATAATATTCATATGACAATCCCCCTGCCGTCTTTGTCTTACAACTGTCTGCGGAACTTTTCAGCGTCCCAGTTCAATAGTTCGTCCTGCTGCCCCTCATCCAGAAAGTGCATCCCATGGGAAAGATTCGCTTCCTGCACCTGGGCCGCGAAGCTCATCACGTTTTCAATTTCCTGCGCCTTTTTCACGCTCTCCGCCAGAATATAGAAATGCCCCCTGAAACAGACCATCGCCGGAACGCCGTTTTTCTCTATAAAAGCGGTAATATCCTCCGCGCAAAAATCATCCGAAAGAAACAATGGTTTCTTCGACCCGTATACCACGCAGTCGGGGCAAAACGCCTGATTCCACGTCCCCTCTTCCAAAACCGCACTTGCCACTCCATCACAAGCCAAAAAGCGGTTTTCTGATAAATAAACGATCTTATCCTGCAATTCGGGAATTTCAGAAAAGGCGTTCCAGAGCTTCGTCGCATTGGGACAGGCCTCATAGGAAAACTGCAAATAACCCGCAATCTTTTGCAATATTTCCTCCGTGTAGCCAATCACCTGATCCGCCGAATCTCCGCTCACCACCAGCCCGTGATTTGCCAGAAAGATTACCGATCCGTCCGCTCCCTGGGCCTGCTGCCTGCGGTATTGTTTATAATAGGCCTCCGCCAGCGCCGCTCCCGGTTTCCTGTAGGGAACAAGCACTGCCTCCGGAAACATCGTATGTAACGTGTCCATACCGCCAACCCTTGCTGTCAGAATATTCACAAGGGCCGGATGGGAATGGAGCGTATACTTCCCTGTAATGGCATGAAGAAAGGTCTCTATGGAAGCGCGGCCGCCTTCCATCTGGGCCTCCTGCAAGAGCTTTTTGCCGGTCTCTTCCGTAAACGCATTTTCGACTTCCGTCCCCTGCGCAGCTTCCCCGGCCTCCCTCACATTTTTCTGAAAATACTCCACGACCAGGCGGTAATCTATTTTGGAATAACCGCTGTTTTCACTCACATCCGCCAGCTGAAATCCCGAACTCTTCACAAGCATGACCCGGTCGTCCAGCTTAACGGAGGTATTGCCGCCCCCAGCCTGCGCCAGGTCGTTTCGCATACCCGCATATTTTGAAATCCGAATAAAATCCCGTATGGCATTTTCCATTGGTAATCCTCCCTAACAATGCGCGTTCCCTGTTTTTACATCCCCATGTTATCACAAACTACTATAATTGGTACTTATCATGATCTACAAAATTATAAAATATTTCTGGTATAATTTTCAAATCGTTTACCGTCACTTCACAATCCCATACCCGCAAAAATCAAGAATCCACTCGCAAAACAGCGCATTGGCCCAGGAAAACCATTCCCTCGTATACTTTTTCGGATCATCCACATGCATACTCTCGTGCATCAGCCCGGTTTCGGCATCTGTTTCCGACAGCATCCGCAAAATATCTTCCTTTTCTTTTTTGTCCGTCGATGTCATGCCCTGCATAATAAGAGCCAAAGGCCAGACATGATTTTTTGGCGTATGGGGACTGCCGATGCCCCGGGCGTATTTTCCCTGGTAATAACAAGGGTTTGCCTCACTAAGAATAAAGCGTCTCGTGCTCTGCATGATCCCCCTGTCTCCCCGATAGCCCAGATAAGGCATGGAAAGGAGGCTTGGAATGTTAGCGTCATCCATCAGGTTATACTGCCCGAAGCCGTCCACTTCGTAGGCATAGATTTTCCCATAATCTTCTGTTTCCACGATACCGTATTCTTTAATTCCCTTTTCAATCTGTTGACGAAGATGCGCCGCCGCCGCTTTCAACTGATTATCACCATACACCCTGTCTGCAATTTCCTCCAGATAACCAAGCGCCACCGTAGCAAACATATTGGAAGGAATCAGATATCCGTAAGTACAGGCGTCGTCGCTTGGCCGAAATCCCGACCATATCAGACCTGTACCGCCTTTCACTGCCGCCCCTTTTCCATTCCGTGGCAAAGTATCTGTAGCTATGGCATCTTTTCGGATAAACCGGTAAGCGGAATTTTCCTCGTGATCCTGCTCCCACTGAAAAACCTGCAAAATCCTATCTGCGCCCCGCCGAAAATCCTCGTTAAACTGGTCGGTACAACCTGTGTTTTTCCAAAGCAGGAAGGCGAGCTGAATCGGATAGCAAAGAGAATCCACCTCATATTTGCGTTCCCACAGCCAATCGTTTTGATGCAGGTCGTTCTGATCCCAGCATGCGCCGTTTTCACTTTCATTAAAAGCATTTGCATAGGGATCTAAATTGATATAAAAGAATTGCTTTTTCACAACACCGGCAATCAACTCGGTAAGAGCCGCATCTTTCCTTGCCGGAATCAAATAGGGCCGCATCTGCGCCGCGGAATCCCGCAGCCACATAGCCGGAATATCCCCTGTGATAACAAAGGTTGTCCCGTCCGAATGCCGACGGACAGTCGTATGTAACGTATTGGCATAGCATTTTTCAAACAGCAGGAACAGCTTATCCTGTCCCTGCAATTTAGTTTTCACTTCCTGAATCAGGTTTTCTACTGATTTCCATTGTTTATGTTCAGTCATACATCTCCCTAATAAACTTTGCTCTCCATATTTATTCCATATTTATTTTTTTATTATACAAAAGAATATTTTCACTTACAACACAAATTAAAACCTTCCGCTCACTGCAAAATGGCCTGTTCCAGCACATACAGCGCCTTCTCGTTCTCCTCCAGACAATAGGCCATCACCGCTTCCTGCCCTTTATCGGCCAGAAGCGTAGTATCCGCCCCGAGCTGCACGAAACAGATGTAATCATTGATGGTTTCAATACGGGAAGCGCGGGCCTTGCTCAGATTTTGGGGATAATTCTTGTTCTGTTCTATGACTGTGCTGCGATAATTTTCAATAGCCTGCTCAATTTCCCTCACATGGTCCTCCTTCGCATGAATAATCATCAGAGTATCAATATGAGCGTCCAGAACCTGTCTCTCCGCCAGAAAATCGACAAACATATCCTCCGTAATTCCCGTCAGCCTTTCCAGCTCCGCCGCCGACAGATCGACTTCCGGCCAGTAATTGTCCCCGAGGAGCTCCTTTACTTCTCCTTTTAATTCGGGAAGCGTATAAAACTGCTGCCCTTCCTGGCCTGTGCTTTCCCAGAAAAGCGGAAAGTTCCCCGCTTCCACTTCTTCCAGCTTCTGTTCTCCTGACATTTTCCGACCATCAACCAGATCCTCTTCTGACATGCTGTCCTCACCGCACCCATTTATCAGAAAAAAACTGCAAGCCATAATGATTATCATAATTTTACGCATACTATTTTTCATCAGCTCCTCCGTTTTCCTTTTCTTTAAAGCCCTATCCGGCCCTGACTTGTAAGCCTTCGCCGGATTTGCTATACTAGCAGAAACAGGAATTGATATACTCTGCACTATTATTTTTTGCCTGTAAACACAAAATTATGTACTTTCAGAGAGGAATTTCGTCGTTCTATGTTATTTAATTCCTATATTTTTATTTTCATATTTCTCCCCATTGCACTTATCGGATGGTACGGCCTGAACCGATTCGGATGGTATAAACCCGCGAGTCTTTTTCTGTCGGCAATGTCTCTGTGGTTTTATGCCTATTTTAATGTTCGTTATCTGGCTATCATTTTATGTAGTATCGGATTAAATTTCTTTCTAAGCTTCTTACTTACAAAAATACCCGCCGTTCCTCAGACCGTGGAACATACGGACGGCAAAAAAACACCCCTGCCGTTTATGAACCGTATGGGACTGTTGGCCGGACTGCTTCTGAATCTGGGCATCCTGTTTTATTTCAAATACTATGATTTTTTTATTGAAAATATTAATCTGGCCTTTCACGCCGATTTTAACCTGAAACATATCCTGCTGCCTCTGGGAATCAGCTTCTTTACCTTTCAGCAGTTGTCCTTCATTATTGACCGGGCCCTTGGCAGATGCGAGCACTATGACTTTACCAATTACCTGACTTTTGTCACCTTTTTTCCACAGCTGATCGCCGGCCCCATCGTGTTATATAGGGAAATTATTCCCCAGTTTGAGGACCCGGCAAAACGCCGTTTTGACAGCGCTTCCTTTGCGAGAGGCATTTATCTTTTCGTTTTGGGACTTACCAAAAAAGTGCTTCTTGCAGATACCTTCGGCCTGATGGCAAACTACGGTTTTGCCCAGACCTTTTCTCTGGACGCCATATCCACTGTTTTTGTCATTTTGGCCTACAGCTTTGAACTGTACTTTGATTTCAGCGGCTATTCCGATATGGCCATAGGCCTTGGCAGAATGTTCCATGTAGAGCTGCCGTTAAACTTTGATTCCCCATACCGTTCCTGCAGCGTTAAAGAGTTCTGGCAGCGGTGGCATATCACGCTGTCCCGGTTTTTTATCACTTATGTATATATTCCGCTGGGCGGCAGCCGTAAGGGACGGCCCCGTATGCTTTTCAATACTTTCATCGTCTTTCTCCTGAGCGGCCTCTGGCACGGCGCCGCCTGGACCTATGTAGCCTGGGGCGCCATGCAGGGACTTCTGGTAGTGATTGATAATCTGGGAATTATCGGTATTCGCGGCCGGGAGGAAAAACGGCCTTCCCGTTTCCACATCCCCGCGCCTCTTGGCTGGTTTTTTACCTTTACGCTGTTTAATCTATCCCTCTTCTTTTTCAGAAGCAGCAGTATGCTGGCAGCAGGGCAGCTCTTTAAAAATCTTCTGTCTGTACGCTTTAGCGGTAAGCTTTTTGAAATCGCCGCACAGCTTGATATTTCGGAAATATATATAATCAGGCAGGCGCTTGAACTGGCAGCGCCGGGTGCAGTGAATTATCTGTATCTGATAGTTATGCTTGCCCTGTTTGTTCTTGCATTTTACCTGATTTTCCACAAGAATGCCTATGAACGGGCAACCTGTAACGAACTGACCTCGAAAAGATGCTGGGCTCTCTGCATTCTTTTTGTGTGGTGCGTGATCTCCCTTTCTCAGGTAAGTACTTTCCTTTACTTTAACTTTTAGCAACAGAAAGGTATAAACTATGAGCGCAGAAAACAAATTCCTCAAATCATTTTTCATAAGAGCCGCCCTTCTCCTTACGGCAGTCATAGGCACAGTGATACTCTTTGATCCCTTTTATCAATATCACAAACCACTGCCGGGCTTAAAAGCCGTGCTCACAGATAAAGAATACCAGTGTGTGGGCACCCTTCGAAACTTTGACTACGACGCACTGATCGTAGGCTCCTCCGTTTGTGAAAATTACAACAACCACTGGTTTGATCAGGGCTTTGACTGCAGGACCATCAAGGCGATCCGTTCCTACGGCGCCACCGCAGATTTGAAAGTACTACTGGATATCGCCTGTGAGGAACACGAGCTTTCCTATGTTTTTTATAACATAGACCCTTCCTCCCTCACCGCCAGCGACGAGCCCACCTATGTTTCCACGGGCTGCCCCATGTACCTTTACGACAAAAATCATTTTAACGATTATCAATATACCCTGAACAAGGACGTGCTGATGGAAAAGCTTCCCTATATGCTTGCCTTTTCCTTTATTGGAGACTATGACGAAGGAGATTCCTACAACTGGGCCCAGTGGAAATACTTCGGGGCTGATCTGGCCACCGGCATGTATGCAAGAAAACCTACAATCTCAGAAATGCAGCCGGAAAATATAAATGAGGAGGCGCTTCAAAAAAACATTGCCCTCCTCACCTCCATGGTACAGGCTCACCCTGAAACCACTTTCAAATTCTTTTTTTCACCTTATTCCATGCTCTGGTGGGATAACGCCTATCGGACCGGAGAACGGGACGCTGTGATTTACAATGAAAAACAGGCAGTAAAAGCGCTGCTTGCCTACGATAATGTGGAAATCTACTACTATCAGGATGCCAGGAAAATTATTACGAACTTAGACCTTTACATGGATATGATTCACTTTTCAAAAGACATCAATTATTGGGTCTACGATAAGCTGGCCAAAGGGGAAGACCGGCTTACCGCAGAAAATTATGAAGACAGGCTCGAAGGTATGCGAACCTTGTCTCAGGAAATCGTTGAGACAGAAATTCAGCGAAGCTTAAGCTCCACAGGACAGTGATCCGATCCCATCACCTCATGATGTATCGCGGCGTCCTCCAGCCTTTCTTTTAACGCTTCGGAAACGACAAAATAATCAATACGCCATCCGGCGTTCTTTTCCCGCGCCTTAAAACGGTAAGACCACCAGGAATAGACGTCTGTTACATCGGGATAAAAATAACGGAAGGTGTCGATAAATCCGGCCTGCGTCAATGCCGTAAATTTACCTCTTTCCTCATCGGTAAACCCGGCATTTTTTCGATTCGTTTTTGGATTTTTCAAGTCAATTTCCTTATGCGCCACATTCAGATCCCCGCAGAAAATGACAGGTTTTTTCTCCTCCAGTTTTTTGAGATAAGTAAAAAAGTCATCTTCCCACTTCATACGGTAGGGAAGTCTTGCCAGTTCATTCTGGGAATTGGGCGTATATACCGTGATAAAATAATAATCCGAATATTCCAGTGTAATCACACGTCCTTCATGATCGTGCTCCTCGACTCCAATCCCGTTTGACACACTTAAGGGTTCTTCCTTTGTAAATACCGCCGTCCCGGAATATCCCTTTTTCTCCGCATAATTCCAGTACTGATGATAACCGGGAAGATCCAGTTCAATCTGTCCCTCCTGCAATTTTGTTTCCTGCAAACAAAAAATATCCGCATCCGCCTCTTTAAAAAAATCCAAAAATCCTTTGCCCATACAGGCTCTTAATCCGTTTACATTCCAGGAAATAAATTTCATTTACGATTCCTCTCCTCTTTTAGCTGTCATAAAAACTCTGGCTCCGGCTTTTTCTTTGGCCTCATTATAAAGCTCTCAGCCGAGAAAGTCCACGGACACCACCTTCTCGGACTTGGTAATAATTTCATAAATCTCCATATGCTCCATGGCTTTTTTCGTATGAAGCACCAGATGAGCAGTGGCATTGTCTCCCGCCACCCGGGGAGCGCTGATTTCCATGGAATCAATTTCTATATCCGCCGCCCGAAGGTCATGAATAACCATCTGCAAATGACGGCTCTCTTCCATATCAATGATCACATTGCAATAGTGGGATTTTCTGGTTACAAACCGCTCCACGAAGGGAAGGACATGCAGAAAAACCAGCATCACCATAGTGATAAGTACGCCGCCGTCAATAAAACCTATGCCCACTGCCAGCCCAATACTGGCGCTTGCCCATAATGTCGCCGCTGTGGTCAGCCCCTTTACCCGATGATTCGATATAATAATTGTACCCACACCGAGAAAACCGACCCCGCTGATTACCTGAGCCGCCAGACGATTCATATTGGCCAGTCCCGGAAAATATATCTGAATATACTGCTCTGTCAGCATGACAAGCGCAGAGGCAAGACAGACCACCGTAATTGTCTTCGTGCCCGCGCCGCGATGCTTCATCCCCCGATCCAGCCCGATCACGCCGCCTAAGACCACTGCCGCTATAATGCGGATAACCAGATTCTGTGCTGTCCATTCCGAAAAATCCCCGAATATCATAAGTACTTCCTCCGTTCAGTCAGACCGTATTTCCCCGCAAATTATACTCTTCACTTTTTCTGCGGCAGCTCAAATAAATTCCGAAGCGGATTAATTCCCTTCGCCTGCTTCAAAATCATTTCTTCCTCACCTGCGAGATAGGCTTCCAGCTTTTCGATTTCCTCCTCTTTAAAACCTTCTGATTTTTCAATCCGGCCACCCGGCACGATCCCTTCCGCCCAGTCCTTTCCACGCAGAAAGGAAACTCTCGCAAATGCGCCGTCTTCTTTACGAATCATACTTGATACCAGCATTTTAATGTTTTCCATGCTACCAGTGTAACATATTTTAATGAGAATACCAATAAGCCGCGCCTGAAACAATTGTTCCGTCATATGAAAAAACTCTGATTTCCACAACATAAAAACGCCCTCCTGCAACATTTTACTGGTATAAAAATGAAAAAAATCGAAACTGTGTTATACTGTCCATAAACACAATCCTACTCTATATAATGGAGAATAAAATGGAGTCGATAAAAATTGCCATCTGCGACGACGAGAAAGCCTTACAGGAATTACTGCAAAGCAAAATAGAAGAATACTGTAAAAAAAGAGGAACTAAATGTCAGATATCCTGTTTTGATTCAGGAGAATCATTTCTCTCTCTGCCGGCAGAACAGATGCCGGATATCCTTTTTCTGGATATTCAGATGCCCGGAAAAACTGGTATGGAAATTGCCAGACAGCTGCGACGACGTGGCAGTGACATCATAATTATTTTTGTTACCGCCTTACCGGAATACGTCTACGAAGCCTTTGATGTAGGAGCTTTTCATTATCTGGTCAAGCCTTTTGATGATATAAAATTACAGGAAATCCTTGAAAAGGCTCTCAAACAATATGGCAGACAGAATCCATCCGCCGCGCTGCAAAATACAGATCAACCGGATAAGGTATTTTCTCCTTTGGCAATCCTGATAAAACGAGGCGGTCTCTCCACAAAAGTCTTTCTCTCGGATATCATCTACGCGGAAGTATTTAACCGTAAGGTTATGCTTCACACAATAAACGGCGATATCGAATATTACGGAAAACTGTCGGATCTCTCAGAACAGGCAGGAGCGAACTTTTACCGCACCCACCGGGCTTATCTGGTTAATCTGAAATACGTGGAAAAATACAACGCTTCTACCATCTGGCTGGAACAGGGTACGGCGCTCTTATCAAAAAAACAGTTTGCAGGATTTGTACGGCAGTATATGCAGTATATTAACCGGCAAAAGAATACCAATCACAGAAAACCGCTCTGACAGGGAGGAACAAATGGACAGGATGGAATTCTATTATAATATAATCTGCCATATCGACGATATCTGCACCATTCTGATCTGTGCTTATTGCTGTGCTGTCTGGACCAGACCCTTTTTAGATCAAAGGAAAAAAGCATGGATGGCAGGCGGCGCCTATGCCGCTGTCATGCTTGTGCTTAATTATTTACCTTGGTACATTAATAACATGCTGGCCTATATCATTGGTTCTCTGATAGTATTTATTGTCATGAGTTTGATAGACAAAAAATACATCTTGCAGAAACTTTTCGTCGCTATCACTTTCTTTTGCCTGCGATGGCAGGCTTTCCGTATCGTCATCTATGTCAATAACGAAATAGAACGCCTGGTTTATCAGTTTTTAACGCCAAAAAATTCAATACATTGGTTTTTTCATTATTTTTTTCTGACGATTTTTGGATACGATATTTTCGCTTTTTTTCTTTTGTACGGCGCTGTAAAATGTATTTTATGGTCCTACGGACAAAAATGCGAACCTATAGACGGCAGGGAATTTCTTCTGCTCTCCATACCTTCCCTTTTGGGCGTTGTTTCCTACGGTGTCATTCGTTATTATTCTTACGTTTATGAACGGGATGTGGGAAAAAGCGTCTATAATCTGTATGGCAGTCACAATCTCATTATGTTATCGTTTACAGTCCTTTCCTTCGTTGTGATTCTGGCAACCACCTATGTGTTTCGCCAATGGAAAACGAAACAGGAAGAAAACAGACAGCGGGAAATCTTTTCCGCCCAGATGGCGGATCTGCAAAGTCATATCAGCGAGACAGAGCAGCTTTACCAGGATATGAGGAACCTGCGCCACGATATGGGAAACCACCTTATGACCCTGAATCAGCTCTACGATCAGGGTAAATATGATGCGGCCAGACAATATACGGATAAACTCAACGAGAAGATGGCAAAAGCATGCCATGACGTAAACAGCGGAAATCCTGTGACAGACGTGATTCTCTCCGGCAGAAAAAAGGAGATGGAAGAAAGGGGCATCGCCTTTTCCTGCGACTTTCATTATCCCATGGCAAGAGCCGTCGATTCCTTTGATATCAGCATTATCCTGAATAACGCCCTTTCCAATGCTATCGAAGCGATTGAACGGGAAAAAGACTGCCTTTCGGAAATGCCCCATATCTCCCTTCTTTCCGATTGCAGAAAAAATATGTATATGATTGAGGTATCTAACAGCTACAGAGGAGATCTGGAAACCGATCCGATAAGCGGACTGCCCTTTACGTCCAAAACAGGGGAAGGCCACGGCTTCGGTCTTGCGAGTATTCGCCATGCAGCCCGCAAATATCTGGGAGATATTGAAATCAGGAAAGAAATCTGCGAGGGGGAAGAATGCTGTGTTCTGCGCGTTATGTTACAGATTCCCGAAACCTGAATCCCGCTTACAACCAGAAAAAGTTCTTCCACAACATCTGTACTTTAAAAACCGAAAACATCCGCCGAAAGAAACAACAGAGGCAGAAAATGAAAAACCTGTCCTCAAGCAAGAACCCCGCTGCAAGCAGCGGGAATAAAATCATTGCAAAAAGGAGGAAGCTTAGATGAACGTAAATGGTATTAGCGGCGCAGGCATGCAGACCGGCGCAGCAGGAAGAGGCATCGGCGGCGGACAGATGGATGCGGAAAGTAAAAATCTGCAACAGCAGATAGACAGATTACAGCAGCAATTAAAAGAAGTATCCGCCAATCAGGATATGCCGGCGGATACCAAAATGAAAAAGCGTCAGGATATCCAAAAACAGATCAGCGAGCTGCAAATACAGCTCCGCCAGCACCAGATTGAAGCAAGAAAGGAAGAACGGCAGAAGAAAAAAGAGGAATCTTCCTTCGACGATCTCATGGGCACAAAACCGCAGGAAAAGCAGGGCAGCGCTCAGAATGCGGGAATGTCCACAGACAGTATGCAGGCCATGATTTCCGCAGACATGTCCGTAAAACAGGCGAATGTAAACGGCAGCACGGCAAAAAAAATGGAAGGAAAAGCGAACATACTGGAAACGGAAATTAAGCTGGACAGCGCCAGAGGCAGCAGCAGTAATGTGGAATATAAAGAGGCACAGCTTGCCGAAGCGAAGGAAGCCGCAGCAAAAGCTACAGCATCTCAGATGAGCTCCCTTGCACAGGCCGGCGAAGCATTACAGAACGCTGCAAAGGAAGAACAGACAGACGAAAAGAAAGCAGACGAAAAGAAAGAACCGGGAACCATTTCTGATCAGGATAAAACCACAGAGCAGACAAATTCTGCTTCCGACGCGCCCGTAGAAGAAATTTCAACAGAAGAAAACGGATTTTCCTATCATTCCGTAGACGTAAGACTGTAGAGCTTTTCTTCTGAATCATAATGATGAAAGAAAATACCGCTTCCCGTAATATACACAGAAAGCGGTATTTCTTTTATTTACATGTTGTCTTACTGCTTCAAATCTGCGCCTTGGACGCTTCCAGCGCCGCAATCACCCGGTCGCACCAGGCGTCAAATTCCGGGTCATCCTTCTGACACTCCTCCGGGTGGGACAACACATAATCAAGAGCAATCCTCACTCCCTGATCATATCGCACCTGTGTCCGCATATTCGGAGCCAGTCTTTTAATCTTACTGTTATCAAAGACGACAGAAACGGATTTATCCCCAATCAAACTTCCTCTGAAGTCATACCCGTATTTTTCTCCTGCCGCCGCCAGATATTCCGACGCCACATAATACGGTTTCAACTCTACATTAAGAGCGTCCGCAATGGTCTTATAAATTTGATTCCAGGTAAGGGTCTCATCTCCCGTGATCTGAAAGGCTTCGCCAATGGCATGCCGATTCCCCATCAGACTGATATAGCCCACTGCAAAATCCGTGCTGAAAGTCAGTGTCCAGAGTGAACTTCCGTCTCCCTGAATGATAACCGGCTTTCCCTCCATCATACGTTTTATGACCTGCCAAAACCCGTTTTTTCCATGAACGCCAAGGGGAATATTCCGCTCGTCGTAAGTATGGCTCGGTCGGACAATCGTAACAGGAAATCCCTCCTCACAGTATTTCTTCATGAGAAACTCCTCACAGGCAATTTTGTCTCTGGAATACTGCCAATAAGGATTCGCGAGGGTGGTTCCTTCACTGATTATATAACCCGCCGCCGGCTTATGGTAAGCCGAAGCGGAGCTGATATAAATATACTGCTTTGTCCTGTCCCTGAACAGACGGTAATCCCTTTCCACATCCTCCACATGAAAACCAATAAATTCACAGACCACATCAAAAGTAAGATCCTGCAATTGTTGCGCAACAACCGCCTCGTCGTGAATATCCGCTATAATCTGCTTCATATTTCCCGGTACCGTATCCGCCCTGTTACCGCGGTTTAAAAGCCACACCTCCCAGGAAGGCATACTTGTCAGCTGTTTCACAATCGCCATGCTGATGGTTCCGGTACCGCCTATAAATAAAGCTTTCATTCTGTTCCTCCGTTTTCCTGTTTTCCTGTTTCCTTGTTGCCTTATCCTTTCAGTTTCATATTAAAATCCGCCATTGCCTCGGATATTCTGATCTGCTGCGGGCAGACCTTTTCACAGCTGCGGCATCCCACACAGGCGGAAGGCTGTTTCTCCTGCGGCACAGCCATTAACGCCATCGGCGCAAGAAAACCGCCACCCGTAAAGCTATGCTCATTATAAAGATTTAAGAGCATAGGAATATCCAGTCCCTGCGGACAGTGGCTGGTACAGTAATGACAAGCCGTACAGGGCAGAGTTCCATTTAACATACCGTCCGCAACAGCAAGCAGATTTTCCATTTCCTCCTTAGAAAGCGGCTTGTCTGTCTCAAATGTCTCGATATTTTCCTTAAGCTGTTTCAGGTTGGACATGCCGGAAAGAACTACTTTTACTTCAGGAAGGGTCTGGAGAAAACGAAACGCCCACGCGGGAATTTCTTCATCCTGGCGCAGTCCCTTTAAAACTGCCGTATCCTTTTCAGGCAGCTTTGCCAGACGTCCGCCGCGAAGGGGTTCCATTACCCATACGGGAATATGGTAGGAATTTAACAGCTCCATCTTTTCTTTTGCATCCTGAAAAGTCCAGTCAATATAATTTAACTGGATCTGGCAAAACTCCATATCCTTACCATAGGCCTCCAAAAAGCGTTTCATAATATCACAGCTTCCGTGAGCGGAAAAACCAAGGTGCCTGATACGCCCATTTTTCTTCTGCTTTGTCAGATACTCATAAATTCCAAACCTTTCGTCCAGATAAGCGTCGATATTCATCTCACATACATTGTGGAAAAGATAGAAGTCAAAATATTCCACGCCGCATTTTTCAAGCTGTTTCTCAAAAATTTCTTTCACCTTCGACATGTTGGAAAGATCATATCCCGGAAATTTCGTGGCAAGATAAAAGCTGCTGCGTTCATATTTTTTAAGCGCGCCCCCTATCACGGTCTCCGAATTTCCATTATGATAACCCCATGCCGTATCATAATAATTGACGCCATGCTCCATCGCGTATGCAACCATTTCCTCCACAGCCGCCCTGTCAATATCTGCATCATTTCCATTGACCACCGGCAGACGCATCGCCCCCATTCCAAGGGCAGATAATTTCAATCCCTGAAAATCCCGATAAACCATAGTTTACTCCTCCTTTCAAACTAACTGTCCACAATAACAATCCGCTGCTTTACTGCCTTATATTATAATTGCAGAGCATGAAGTTATCAATAAGAATAAATATTTATCGAAAAACGATAAATATTTATTGACATTCATTTTTTACTGTGCTATTTTAAAATCACAATAAGTATCAGGAACAGAAAGGAAATCTTTATGAAAGACAAATGGACGATATTTACAAAATTTTTATTGGACGCCATGTTTTATGCGGGAATTGTCGTCATTGCCACGCTACCCATAAGCATTCGCTTTTACGGCAGATTTAACAGTTATTTTGCGGAAAATTACTATTCCCTGTGTCTGCTTCTTTTTCTCTCTGGAATTTTTGCAGTGTTGATTTTACAGCAGCTTCGGAAAATGTTCTGCACAGTAATAAACGACGACTGCTTTATCAGAGAAAATGTAGAAAGCCTTAATAAAATGAGCATTTACAGTTTTTTCATTGCGGTAATTACAACCTGCCGGCTTTTTCTTTATCTCACCCCGTCAGTCTTCATCGTGATACTTGTTTTTGTAATTGCCGGATTGTTCAGCCGGGTACTGGCAAAGGTTTTTGACAAAGCCGTCACCTACAAGCTGGAAAACGACCTGACCATATAGTATGCGTAAAAAATAAGCGACTGTAAAACAGATATAGAAAGAGAGAATACCATGGCAATTATCATAAATCTGGACGTCATGATGGCGATGCGCAAAATAGGACTGACCGAACTGGCCGGTGAAATAGACATTACCCTTGCGAATCTTTCCATCCTGAAAAACAATAAGGCAAAGGCCATCCGCCTTTCCACTCTGAATGAAATATGCAAAGCGTTAAACTGCCAGCCCGGCGATCTTTTGCAGTATGTGGAGGAGGCAGAAGATCCCCCTGAAAATGCCGAAAAAGAAAATCAAAATAAATAATCCCTGATCACAGACGGATTTTGCGCACTGCGCAGGAAAGGAATCATTATGGAATCTACAGCTTATTTACAACCTACACAAATTGTTGAGGAAAGAAAGGAAACGGAACTGACAAAAAGCATGAAACGTCAGTTTCCGCTGTTTGGTCTTGGCAGTCTGCTCTATTCCCTGTTTTACGCTTTCTGCCTTTACAAAAATGCCTCTGGAATTACCTACCCTTTTTTCGTCATCGGAACCCTTTACTTTTTCTTCTTCTGTATGCGAAAGTTAGGGGTTCCATTCAAAAAAGACAGCGTATTTTATATTGTCAGCGTGGTACTGCTCGGTCTTTCCAACTGCATGACCGCTTCCCTGCCGCTTCTTTTTATGAACAAATGCGGCATATTCTTTCTCACCGTTACGCTCATGCTGCACACGATTTACCGGGATGAATCCTGGAATTTTCCCAAATATTTTTCCGCTGTTTTTCGCACCGCAGGCGGTGTTTTTGCCTGCCTTCTTCGCCCTTTTAGCGACATGATTTCTTATTTTGATGCCCAAAAACAGGAAAAAGCAGATAAAAAAATATATTTTCTTCCTGTTTTAACAGGCATTTGTATCGCCATACCGCTGTTACTTCTTATTACAATGCTGCTTGCCAGCGCCGACGTCATCTTTGATAATATCTTTGGTTCCATCATAGAGAATCTGAACATCAGTAATATATTTAAAATCTTCATCCTCATGGCAGCAGTGTTCTTTTTCTCCTATGCTGTTTTTGCCACGCTCTGTAAAAAGGGTATACAGGAAGAAACAAAAGATAAAAGACATTTTGACCCCGTCGTCGCAATCGTCGTTACTTCCCTGCTGGGCGTTCTCTACCTGCTTTTTTGCGGTATCCAGATTCTTTATCTGTTTATCGGAAACATGACGCTTCCCGATGGCTATACTTATGCCCAATATGCAAGAGAAGGGTTTTTCCAGCTTCTGGCAGTCTGCATCATCAACCTGATTCTTGTTCTTATGTGCCTTGGCCTGTTCCGGGAAAGCAGGATATTAAAGGGAATTTTAACGGTAATCTGCGGCTGTACCTTCATTATGGTTTTCTCCAGCGCCCTGAGAATGATTTTATATATCGACACATATTCTCTCACTTTTTTGCGGATTTTTGTGCTCTGGTCCCTGGCAGTAATATTTGCTCTGATGGCCGGCGTTACGGTTTCCATATTCCATAAAAGGTTCCCTTTGTTTTTATACGGAACAATTACCGTAACCGTATGCTATCTGATTCTTTCCTTTGCCCACCCGGATTACTGGATCGCCCGTTATAATTTAAATTACAGCGGAAAAATGTATTTAAGCGAACTTTCCGCAGACGCCGCACCTGTTATTTTAAATCCTTCCGTAAACCCGGATCTGATCAGCGTGGAAGATATGCTGGAAAAGACAGCCTATGATCCCAATATATCCAATGTCAGAAGCAGGGATTATGACGATGATTATTATGACTCTTACTGGATGAAATCCTTTTACTGCAAGATGGAGGACGATACAAGGGAAATGGGAATCCGAACTTTCAACTTTTCCCTCTATCAGGCAAAAAAATATATGGAACATTAACCGGCGCCGTTAATTTCCGCCCGCATTTCCCGTATTACACTAAGCCCGAGCGGTATCGACACCGACAACGCAAAAAAGTCCGATACCGCCTGACAGGCTTCTACTCCGGTCAATCCGAAAAAGTAAGGTAAAATCGCAATAAGCGGCAAAAAGAAAATACCCTGTCTGGCGGAAGCCACGATGGAAGCTTTTAATCCTTTGCCTATGGATTGCAGCATCATATTGCACATGATAATCCAGGCGCTTAAAGGAAGGGCGATAACAGAATAGCGCAGTGCGGCAGTTCCTACCGCGATAACGTCGGGATCTCCTTTCCTGAAAACCGTTACCAGTCCGGGTGCAAAAATATAAACCACAACCGTCACTCCCAAAAGACAGAAAAACGCCACTTTTACGCAAAAGAAAAACGCGTCAAGTACCCTCTCATATCTTTTCGCACCGTAATTAAATCCGCATACCGGCTGAAAACCCTGCCCGAATCCAATCAGCGCAGAATTTACAAACATCATAATACGGGACACAATCGACATACCGGCGATTGCCGCGTCTCCATACACACCCGCCGCATGATTCAGACAGATCGTCGCCACGCTTGCAAGCCCCTGCCGAAACAGGGAAGGAATGCCGCCCCGGATGACTTCCATATAAAAGTGGACGCTCGGTTTAAAATTGCGAAAACGAATTTGTATATTTCCTCCCTTTCTGATCATAACAAGAAGAAAAAGAAAGCTCAAATACTGACTCAATGTGGTAGCTAACGCGGCTCCCGCAATCCCCATATTACAGACAAAAATTAAAATCGGATCCAGAACAATATTAATAACAGCTCCCGAAACAATGCCGATCATGGCATAAAACGCGCTTCCCTGAAACCGCATCTGATTATTCAGCACTAGAGAAGCGGTCATGGCAGGGGCGCCTATTAAAATAATTCTCAAATAGGCCACCGTGTAAGGCTGAATTGTTTCCGTGGAACCAAGTAAATAGGAGAGCGGCATTATAAAAAACATACAGCCTGCCATTATCATAATACCGGCGAGAAAGGACGTAAAAAATCCCACTGCCGACATTTTTTCCGCTTCTTCAATCTCACCCGCGCCCAATTTTCTCGAAATATAATTCCCCGACCCATGCCCGAACAGAAATCCCACCGCCTGAATAATGGACATAAGGGAAAATACCACCCCTACGGCTGCTGTTGACTGTGTATTAATTCTGCCCACAAAAAAAGTATCCGCCATATTATAAAAGGAAGTTATCAGCATACTTAAAATAGTTGGAACCGCCAGTCTGCATACCAGCTTTTCCACCGGCTCTTCCAGCATATAATTTCTCTTTGCTTCTGCGCTCTCAAATTTCATATCTCTTTTCCTCTATTCTCCCAAGCAACAAGCCAGGTAATCGCTTATTTCTATTGATTTACTGATTCTTAAACACTATAATAGCATAATAAAACAAGATTTTCACATACTATCACTATTACAATCTATCAAAAAGGGAGGATTTTTATGAACACAAAGGCACTAAACCAACTATCCTACGGACTGTTTGTAGCGGCTTCCAAGTACGACAAAAAAATGAACGGCTGTATCGTCAATACCGTTATGCAGGTAACAAGCAATCCTTTACAGATTGCCGTTTCCATTAATAAAGACAATCTGACCTGTGAAATTGCGCAAAAATCAAAAATGCTTTCCATTTCTATTCTTTCCGAGACGGCGCCTTTTTCACTGTTTCAGAATTTCGGCTTTCAAAGCGGACGAAACACCGATAAATTTGTAGATTATCCTTTTAAAATGACCGGACAGGAGCTTCCCTATCTCACGGAACATACGGCGGCCTTTATTGACTGTACAATAAAAGATATGATGGATTTGGGAACCCACATGCTTTTTATCTGTGCCGTAAACGACTGCGATGTAGTATCAGATGAAAAACCGATCACTTATGCTTACTACCATGAATTTGTAAAGCCGAAGCCCGATACTTCCAAAACAAAGGGCTGGCGTTGCACAATTTGCGGATATGTCTATGAAGGAGAAGAACTGCCCCCGGATTTCATTTGTCCTCTCTGTAAACACGGCGTGGAAGATTTTGAAAAAATTGTATAAGGCAAAACTCATGGAAAACCCCATATTTACGGGAATGCAACCTGGTCTTTACATGAAAATCATAAAAAGCAACATGATATTGATAGAGTTTACAACCATGTTTTTATACAATGTGTATGTGCCAAAGCCGAATACTACGCGGAGTATTCGTTCTTTGGTGCAGGCGGCCGGCGCTATACTACTAAAATGAAAATATGGAGGTTATTATGAGTTTAGGAGAAAATTTACAATTTTTAAGAAAACGGGAAAATATGACGCAGGAACAATTGGCGGAAGCGTTGGAGGTGTCAAGACAATCGGTTTCCAAATGGGAATCAGACAGCACTTATCCTGAAACGGACAAATTAATGCAGCTGGCGGAATTATTTCACTGTACTCTGGACGATCTGATGAGAAAGGATGTGAGCAGCCAGTACATAGAAGATAAGAATCACTATGATGAGCATAAAAACCAGTACAGCAAACGGATTACTCTCGGCGTTTGCCTGATCCTGTCGGGGCTTACCCTGACCTGCTTTTTACAGGCTGTTTTTTCCTATAAGGCAGACTTTGCCTATAAAGTAAACTTTGACAGCGACTATTTTAGCGGTATTATATTTTTGCTTTTTGTTGTAATAGCGGTAGCAGTCTTTGTCGTAACAGGATTACAGGATAGTTATTTTACGAAAAAGCATCCCTATATCGAAGATTTCTATTCAGAAGAGGAAAAAGAAAATTTTCACAAAAAATTTACGGTCATGATCACTACAGGCGTTGTCCTGATCATTGCCGGCCTGATCATTATGCTGGGACTGGAACCGATTATCGACTTTAAAACGACAAACAGCTTTTCAGACTTTGATTCCGGCTCTTTGATTGGTTCCGTTTTTTTACTGTTTGTGACGATTGCCGTTACTTTATTCGTTTATGCTGGCACACAGGAGAGTAAGTATAATATCCGGCACTATAACCTGATGCAGGATCACAGTTCACAAACCTTTAAGAATGACAAAAAGAAAGGCCTGATTTGCGGCTGTATCATGATGATTGCAACAATGATATTTCTTGCCTGCGGATTTATTGGAAATTTATGGTCTTCCGCCTGGATCGTTTATCCCATCTTCGGTATTGCCTGCGGCATTACAGCCACTGTTATTGATCGAAACAATGAGGAAGAACAATAAACCTCAATCGGAGATTCCAAATTCTTCCAATGCCTGTTGCCAGTATTTTTCGGGAATATCCGGCCAGACAACAGTTCCTTCCGACTCCCTGCACAGCTTCATGGCAAGCTGTAAACAGGGAGTCGTACAATCATTTCCCGTAGCAAGAGCATGAATATTCAGCTTACACCAACAAAAAGCCTTATCCATAATTCCGGAGGTTTTAAATTCTTCCTCCACGGCTTTCACATCATAAATTAACTGGAAAAACTCTTCTTCCCATCCCTGATCTGACCCGTGAAGTATCATATACTGTGTTTTTCCTTCATGATACCACGGGATTCCCACGGATCCGGGATGAATCAGCTTTTTTCCCTTAAATTTTATTACTTCCTGCGTATGAGTATGGCCGCTGATCAACAGATCCACATCCAAATCAGCTATTATTTTCTGCAGATTTTCATTTTCTGACGTTAAAAGCTCATTGGAACGGGTTAAAGATCCGTGACAATAGCGAAATACGGGATACCCTTCTCTTTGGTAAATTCCCTGAATATCCATTTTTTCATAAAAATCCAAATCTTTAGTCGTTAAATTTTCATAAGTATAGAGCAGGTTTCCGCTGGCGGAAGAATAAGTCCATCTCTCTTCCGGATGATTCCTGTGATTCAGCATATAATCCTCTCTGTTTCCCCGGATAAAACGACAGTTATATTTCCGATCCATCTCGTAAATTATCTTCATCGTTTTCTGAGGACATGGACAATCACTGATATAATCCCCCAGAAACAGAAACTCATCAACGCTCTTTTCAAGGGCATGGCTGACGCATCTTTCAAACGCCACATGATTACTGTGAATATCGCCTATTACGGCTATTTTATAATCCTTCACTCTATTTTTCTTCCTCAGGAATATCTACAATGGCGTCGTCGATATTTTCAAACTCTTCTTCGCCGTTGCTAATCTTCTCGCGTACCTTGGCAATCTTGGCTACTTTCATGCCGTCGTCCAGATTAATCATCTTCACGCCGGAGGTGATTCGTTTCAGAGTGGAAATCTCATCCATGCGAAGCTGAATAATAATACCGCCGTCTGTAATCATCATAATCTCATGATCGTCATTAACAGCCTTGACGCCAACCACATATCCTGTTTTTTCTGTAATTTTATAGCACTTTAATCCCTTACCGCCGCGCTTCTGGGTGGTAAATTCTTCCAAATAGGTGCGTTTACCCATACCGTTTTCCGACACGATCAATAAAGAATCTCCCTGATGATCCAGCTGCATACCGACAATCTCATCACCGTCAGACAAATTCATACCAATCACGCCCATGGAAGATCTGCCGGTAGGACGCACATCCGTCTCCTTAAAGCGAATGCACATACCATGCTTAGTGACAAGGAAAATTTCAGTATCTTTTGAAGTCGTCTTCACTTCAATCAGTTCATCATCATCCCGAAGATTAATGGCAGCGAGACCATTTTTTCTTACATTGCTGAATTCCATAACGGAAGTCTTCTTAACGATACCTTTCTTTGTCACCATGAAGAGATTTTTATTTTCCTCATAATCCTTAATAGGTATCATGGCGGAAATTTTTTCGCCCGGATTCAACTGCAAAATATTAACAATGGCTATTCCACGCGCAGTACGGCTCGCCTCAGGTATTTCATAGGCCTTTAATCTATATACCCTGCCGTAATTTGTAAAGAACATAAGGTAATGATGGGTTGTAGTCATAAGAAGATCTTCAATATAATCTTCCTCAATGGTCTGCATCCCCTTGATTCCCTTACCGCCCCGGTTCTGCGATTTGAAATTATCCACTGTCATACGCTTGATATAACCAAGACTTGTCATGGCGATTACCGTATTGTCTCTGGGAATCAGATCCTCCATATCAATATCGTAAACGTCATATCCGATCTTACTCCTTCTGTCGTCGCCGTATTTATCCGACGTAAGAAGCATTTCCTCTCTGATTACGCCGAGAAGTCTCTTTTCATCCGCAAGAATCTCTTTCAATTCCGCAATTTTTATAAGCAGCTCTTTATGCTCATTTTCAAGCTTTTCTCTTTCCAGACCTGTCAATGCGCGCAGACGCATATCCGCAATTGCCTGTGCCTGAGGATCGGTAAGCCCGAACCGTTCCATCAGCCTTTCCTTTGCTATCGCCGTAGTCTGACTGCTTCTCATGATCTGAATTACTTCATCAATATTATCAAGAGCAATAAGCAGACCCTGTAAAATGTGGTCTCTCTCCTCCGCCTTATCCAGATCATATTTTGTCCTTCTGGTTACTACGTCCTTCTGATGATCCAGATAATAGGTAAGCATATCCAGAAGGTTCATCACCTTCGGCTCATTATTTACAAGAGCCAGCATAATTACGCCGAAAGAATCCTGAAGCTGAGTATGCTTATAAAGCTGATTCAAAATGACGTTAGCATTAGCGTCTTTTCTCAGCTCAATTACAATTCTCATACCTTCACGGTTTGTCTCATCCCTCAAATCCGTAATACCGTCAATCTTTTTCAATTTAACAAGATCGGCAATTTTCAGAATCAGGTTTGCCTTATTTACCATGTAAGGAAGTTCCGTTACAACAATACGGGTCTTACCGTTATCCATGGTTTCAATATCTGTCACAGCGCGGACTCTTACCTTACCGCGTCCTGTACGATAGGCCTCCTCAGCCCCCTTTGTGCCGAGGATAATACCGCCCGTAGGAAAATCAGGAGCCTTCACAACCTTTAACAGTTCATCTATCTCCGTCTTTCTGTCTTCTTCAATCTGATTATCTATAATTTTGATAACCGCATTCGTAATCTCCCGCAGATTATGAGGGGGAATATTGGTAGCCATACCTACTGCAATGCCGGAAGTGCCGTTGACAAGAAGATTCGGATAACGGCTTGGAAGAACAACCGGCTCTTTTTCGGTGTCGTCAAAGTTTGGCGCAAAATCTACGGTATTTTTATTGATATCGGCCAGAAGTTCCATGGAAATTTTACTTAAACGAGCTTCTGTATAACGCATTGCCGCGGCGCCGTCGCCATCCACAGAACCGAAATTACCGTGACCGTCCACAAGAGGATATCTGGTAGACCACTCCTGCGCCATATTTACCAGCGCGCCGTAAATGGAACTGTCTCCATGAGGATGATATTTACCCATGGTATCGCCGACGATACGGGCGCTTTTTCTGTGAGGCTTGTCCGGCCCGTTATTCAATTCAATCATGGAATACAGGACACGACGCTGCACAGGTTTAAGACCATCCCTTACATCGGGCAGCGCACGGGCGGCAATAACGCTCATGGCATAGTCAATGTAAGAATCTTCCATTTTTTTCTTAAGGTCTACGTCCTCTATTTTATCAAAAATACGATCATCCATTTTTTCTATGCCTTTCTGCCTAGATATCCAGGTTCTTTACAAACTTTGCATTTTCTTCTATAAAGATTCTCCGGGGTTCTACCTTATCTCCCATCAATGTATTAAATGTAAGGTCAACTTCAGATTCCTCTTCTTCATTCATATTAACGCGCAAAAGAATTCTTCTTTCAGGATCCATGGTTGTCTCCCAGAGCTGGTCAGCATCCATTTCCCCAAGCCCTTTATAACGCTGTATCTTATTATTCTGATCGCGGCCTACCTCAGCTAAAATGGAATCCAGCTCATCATCACTGTAGGCATACCAGACCTTCTTGTTTTTCTCAAGCTTATAAAGAGGCGGTTTCGCCAGATATACATGTCCCTGCTTGATTAATTCCGGCATAAAACGATAAATAAAAGTAAGCATTAACGTTGCAATATGGGCCCCGTCCACATCAGCATCGGTCATAATGATAATTTTGTCATAACGCAGCTTACTGATATCAAAATCTTCATGAATACCTGTGCCAAAAGCCGTTATCATCGCCTTGATTTCTGCGTTTGCATATATTTTATCAAGGCGGGCCTTTTCCACATTCAGAATTTTGCCTCTGAGAGGAAGAATGGCCTGCGTAGCGCGGCTTCTCGCCGTCTTTGCAGAACCGCCGGCGGAATCTCCCTCTACAATGTAAATTTCGCAGTTTTTCGGATCTTTATCAGAACAATCCGCCAGTTTTCCGGGAAGAGACGTTCCCTCCAGAGCCGTCTTACGACGGGTCAGGTCTCTTGCCTTTCTGGCTGCTTCTCTGGCACGCTGCGCTAAAATGGATTTTTCACAGATAATCTTCGCAACAGAAGGATTCTGCTCCAAAAAGTAAGTGAGCTGTTCGCTTACCACATTATCCACAGCGCCTCTTGCCTCAGAATTGCCAAGCTTCTGCTTGGTCTGTCCCTCAAACTGAGGATCTTCTATCTTTACACTGACTATAGCAGTCAATCCTTCTCTGATATCCTCGCCTGAAAGATTTGCCTCACTGTCCTTTAAAAGCTTATTGTTTCTGGCATAATCATTAAAGGTCTTTGTCAGGGCATTTCTGAAACCAACAAGATGCGTACCGCCCTCGGGAGTGTTAATATTATTTACAAAAGTATATACGCTTTCATTGTAGGAATCATTATGCTGCAAGGCAACTTCCACATAAACGCCGTTCTTTTTGCCTTCAAAGTACATGATCTGCTCATATAAAAATTCTTTACTTCTGTTCAGATATGTAACAAATTCCTTGATACCGCCTTCATAATGAAATGTTTTTTCCTGCTTATGATCGTCTCTGTCGTCTTTTAGGACAATCTTTAACCCTTTTGTAAGAAATGCAGTTTCACGGAGTCTCGTTTTCAGAGTATCATATTCAAATACCGTATCTTCAAAAATAGTGCCGTCAGGCTTAAACTGTACTCTGGTGCCTGTCTTTTCCGGATCGCAGTCCCCGATTACTTTTAATTTATTACAGGAATTACCTCTTTCATACCGCTGATGATAAATCTTGCCTTCATGAAAAATATCCACTTCAAGCCAGTCTGAAAGTGCGTTTACCACTGAAGCGCCAACACCATGAAGACCGCCGGATACCTTATATCCGCCGCCGCCGAATTTACCGCCTGCATGCAGAACCGTAAATACAACTTCAACGGCGGGAATACCGGCTTTATGATTAATACCGACAGGAATTCCACGTCCGTCGTCTTCCACTGTAACAGAATTATCCTGATTAATCGTCACATAAATTTCCCTACAAAAACCTGCAAGAGCTTCATCCACAGAATTATCAACAATTTCATAAACAAGATGATGAAGACCCCTTAAGGATGTGCTTCCAATATACATTCCGGGCCGTTTTCTTACCGCTTCCAATCCCTCTAATATCTGGATCTGATCCGCACCATATTCATTATTGGTTACTTCTTCAAAATTTCCTTCCATTTTTCCCTCCATTTTGAAATGAACAACCCCTGTATTTCAAAATTATTCTGCAATTCTCCCATTTTCTATCTTAAAAACCTTATCAATTTCGAATCTGTTGTTTACAAACTCATCAAGTCCCGTACAGGTAATAATCGTCTGTATATCTCCGATTGTACTTAACAGATAATTTTGTCTGTTACTGTCAAGTTCAGATAATACATCATCCAAAAGCAGAACCGGATTTTCTTTTGTAAGCTTTTTAACAAGCTCTATTTCTGATAATTTTAAAGACAAAGCCGCTGTTCTCTGCTGACCCTGAGAGCCGAATTTTCTGATATCAATGTCTCCCACCATAAAGGAAAAATCATCTCTGTGAGGACCGACCGTAGTCTGCTTTAACTTAACGTCCTTTTCCTGACAAGATAAAAGAGCCTTTTCATAATCTTCAATCAGCACGTCGGGTTCATATTTTATAACAAGCTCTTCTTTATCTCCCGACAGTAATTTATGAATATCGTAAATAATTTCATTTAACTGTTGTACGAAAAGTTTTCTTCTCTCTATTATTTTACTTCCAAAAGAGACAAGCTGAGAATCCCAGATATTTAAGGTATCCCTCAAAGAAGGATTAAAATACATATCCTTTAAGAGCTTATTTCTCTGATTTACTATCTTGTTATAATGATTCAGATTGTAAATATAAAACGAATCAAGCTGACAAAGCTCCATATCTACAAATCTTCTTCTTTCCGCAGGCCCGTTCTTAATAATAGAAAGATCCTCCGGCGAAAAAAATACTACGTTTAACAGTCCAAGAAGCTCGGCAGCTTTTTTAATCTTCTGTCCGTCAATGGCAATTCCCTTTGTCTTATTTTTACGAAGATGCATATCCACCCGAATCTCATCTTCTTCTTTTTCAAGATAAGTTCTAATATGAGCTTCCTCTTTATTAAAATGAATAATATCCTTATCTTTACTTCCTTTGTGAGATTTGGTTGTGGCGGAAAGAAAAATTGCTTCTAAAATATTTGTCTTTCCCTGAGCGTTATCTCCATATAAAATATTAGTTCCCTTACTAAAATCAATATGTAAAGAATCGTAATTTCTAAAATCCGCCAATTCCAACGATTTAATTATCATTTTTGCCTCATCTGCCGGGTTTTTCAATCAGTTCTACTTTAATTTGCTGTCCATTAAACTCAATGATATCTCCGGGACGTATTTTTTTACCGCGCTGTACTTCCACTTCCCCGTTTACTTTTACAAATCCTTCCTGTATTTCCATTTTTGCATCTACGCCTGATTCTACCATCCCGGCCAGCTTCAAGGCCTGGCCAAGCTTAATAAAATCATCCCTGATTCTTATTATTTCCATTTTTTTTATTTCCAATCACTCCACATTAATAAAATTCACCGGAAGAATCATATAAATATAATTTTCCTTTTCATCTTTAATAAAGCAGGGAGCCTTCGGATTTACCATATAAATTAAAATTTCCTCATCCTCAATTACACGAAGAGCGTCAATTAAGAACTTTGGATTAAATCCGATCTTTAAATCCTTTCCTTCTTTTTCAATATCAATGTCTTCATCCATGCTTCCTACGGTAGAATTCATCTTAAGCTGCATGGAACCGTCCCTTACGTCAATAATAACAGGTTTTTTATCTCCCTCTTTTACAAGGAGGGTAGCTCTGTCAATACAGTCAAGAAGTTCCTTTTTGTTCATTTTAATCTTTGTCTCATAATCGCTGGAAAGCATCTGATCTATCTTAAAATACTCTCCCTCAATTAATCTGGAAACGACGACTGTATTATTAAACTCAAACAAAATATGTTTATCGGTAAAGAAAATATTAACGTCTTTATCCATATCCCCGGAAACGATTTTACTAACTTCACTCAATGTTTTTCCGGGAACAACCACTTTCTTTTTGGCATAAGAATTTTTCAGAGAAATCTTTCTGATGGAAATACGATGTCCGTCAAGAGATACTACCTTTAACGTATCATTATCAATTTCAAAAAGCTCTCCCGTCATTAATTTATTATTTTCATTGTCAGCAATGGAAAAGATCGTCTGTCTTACTACTTCCTTTAAAGTAAACTGTGAAATCACAACAGAATCATTCTTTTCGATTTCAGGCAGATAGGAAAAATCTTCTCCTGATTTTCCTATAATATTAAATTTCGATTTTTCACAGGTAATGGTGGTTTTAAAGGAAGGATCCGTTTCAATTGTAATATCATTATCAGGAAGCTTTCTTACAATTTCCAAAAATATCTTGGCATCAAGGGCGATCATCCCTTTTTCAACAATTCTTCCTTCAATAACGGTTTCAATACCAAGCTCCATATCGTTAGCGGTAAGTTTGATACTACCGTCTGTCGTATCTACCAGAATACATTCCAGAATGGACATGGTAGTTTTACTGGGAACGGCTTTGGACACTGTCTGAACACCGGTTAAGAGACTGGACTTTGAACATACAATTTTCATCTGTGAATAACTTCCTTTCCTCATTGTGGGTGATTTTGAATCCTGCAAAATATTAAATAATTAATAAGTATTTCATAGTAATCATAATAAGGGTTGTAGATATGTGAATAACCCCATCTATTATACTATTTATCAGGGATAAATAAAATATTTGGTATGATGAAAACTTTGGATAACCTCATAATAGATGGTAAGTTATCAACACCTCTCATTCTTTATAAAAATGACACTTAAGTCATTTTTACAGCAATTCACATACTTTTTACATCGGTTGTAGAAAAAAATGTGTATAATCATTAAGGAAGAATTTTTTTCTTAATGATATCTATTTTATTTCTGAGGTCGTCGTTACTTTCCATTTCTTCCGTTATTTTGTTAATGCCGTGTATTACTGTGGTGTGATCCTTTTTTCCGAGAATTTTTGCTATACTTTGCAGGGAGGTTGCTGTTAAATTTCTGCAAAGATACATAACAACCTGTCTTGGCTGCACAAATTCTGAATTTCTTCTTTTAGAAGTGATATCCTCCGGGTTTACGCCAAAATGCTCCGCCACTACTTCTATAATAAGGGAAGGAGTGATTTCCTTTGGCTTGTCCGGATATATAATATCTTTCAGAGCTTCCTCTGCATATTCCAGATTTATGCTTACCTTATTTAATTTGGAGAAGGCTATAATTTTGTTCAGGGCCCCTTCCAGTTCTCTGATATTGGATTTAATGTTATCCGCTATATAGCTTAAAACTTCATCATCAAATTCTTTATTGTATATTTCTGCATTTTTCTTTAAAATTGCCATTCTTGTTTCATAATCAGGTGGCTGAATGTCGGCGATTAGTCCCCATTCGAATCGGGAACGGAATCTTTCTTCCAAAATTTCCATGTCTTTCGGAGGCTTATCGGAAGAAAGAATGATTTGTTTTCCCGTTGAATGTAAAGTATTAAAAGTATGGAAAAATTCTTCCTGGGTGCTTTCCTTACCTATTATAAACTGAATGTCATCAATCATGAGAACGTCTACAGTTCTGTATTTTTCTCTCATTTTGTTCATTTTCAACGCATCGCCGCTTCTGATGGAATCAATGACATTGTTTGTAAAGTTCTCAGAGGTGACATACAGAACCTTCATTTCAGGATTTTTCGTTAAAATAAAATGTCCGATGGAATGCATTAAATGTGTTTTACCAAGTCCTGCACCTCCGTAAATATAGAGAGGATTGTATACTTCTCCCGGAGATTCTGATACTGCGAGAGCCGCAGAGTGGGCAAGCTTGTTGTTGCTGCCAACGACAAAGGTATCAAATTTATACTTTGGATTCAAATTAGCATTTTCATAATTGATACTGCCGGAAACTTTTTCTATGGCGTTTGTATTTTTTTTCTCATTCATGACCTCTTTTTCCAGCATAAAGGTAATATCATAGGTGTGATTCATCATTTCCGAGATAATTACCTTAAAGAAGTCTTTATATTTAGAAGAAATATAGTTGAGGGCATGAGCCTGATCAGAAGGAATCATAATAATGACAACATTATCCCTTACATCATAAAAACTGAGAGGTTTAATCCAGGTATCATAAGAAACGTCAGTAAGTTCATATTCTTTTCTGATTGTTTCCTTGATTTCTTCCCATTTTTCCTTGATTACATCCATATCTTTTAAAACCTCATCTTATTATTATAAAAAGTAACAAAAAGTAAATTTTCGATAAAATTTATATCACATCAAAATTACCCTACCATATATAATAATACAAACATCGAAAAAATTCAAATCATAAGTTATACACATAAGAAGAGATTATGTGGATAATAATGCATAGGTTGACAT
>VSNG01000007.1 GCA_009774175.1 Lachnospiraceae bacterium
AGCCATTTGTGTAGTAACTCCATTAGAGTTGCTAACGCTTTTAGCAGTCCACTTTGCGGTAGGACTCACCACTAATAATATAATACCATATCTCTAAAAATAGTCAATCATTTTTCAAAATTTAAAATAAATGTATTTTCACCTATGGATTTACTGCCATCAACAGACTGCTTTACAGATTTGGTAGATTGAAATTCATATGCAATTTTAATTCATGCTGCTCCTGTAGCAGATGAGGATTTTAAAATGCTGTGGAATTATTATCTTGAAGTAGGAGCAAATGCATTGGAAGCAGTTATTATTGTCTGTAAAAACAGACCTGCATAAGGCTGTTTTTTTTTACGTTTTTATGGTAGTATAAAATAGTTACAGAAACAGATACTGTCCAAGACGATTTAAGACAAGCGAGGAGAATGAGAAACTTATGAAGAGTACAGGAAAGAAAACAGGAAAAATTACCCTTATAATATGTATGTTTTGTATGTTGATGCTCTTTGCGGCTGCCTGTGGAAAAGAGGAGGAAGCGGCGCCTGCGCCGCAGTTGGAGATCGAGCCCATAAAGCAGCAGGAGGAGGAAGAGCCGGAACCGGAGGTGGAAGAGGAAGAAGAACCGGAGTCGGAGGAAACCACGATCGGGGAGCGCGAAGAGGTGGATGGAAAAATCCAGAGCTACCTGACCGGTCAGTGGACGAAGACGGAGCAGGCCACAAGGCGGCCCATTGCGGTGATGATACCGAACAATACGCCGGCTCTGCCGCAGTATGGCCTTTCCCGTGCGGCGATTATCTACGAAGCGCCAGTGGAGGGACGTATCACCCGTCTGATGGGTGTGTTTGAGGATTTTGACGATCTGGAGCGGATCGGGCCTGTCCGGTCAAGCCGGGATTACTATGTCTATCAGGCCATGGGATATGAAGCCATTTACTGTAACTGGGGTTTGGCGGTGCCTTACGTGGAGGAACTGATCAACCGCCCCAATTATTATAATGTCAGCGCTGCGGTGGAAGGCATTCACAATCCGGCGGACGAGGCCTACGGAAGAGTGAAGCGTCCGGGAAAGGCGTTGGAGTTTACGGGTTATCTGATGATAGACGGTCTTTTCGATGCGGTGGAAAGACTTGGTTATGATTGGAATTATGACGACGCCTATGTGCCGCCCTTCCTTTTTGCGGCGGATAACGTAAGGTCGGAATATGCGGACAATGAGGCGGCTTCTTATATTTATCCGGGCGGAAAGTCAGCCAACAATGCCGGCGGATACGGGGCGTATCATCCCTACTTTGAGTATCACGAGGATGATCAGCTCTATTACCGTTATCAGAATGGACAGAAACAGATTGACGAGCTTACGGGCGGTCAGATTACCGTAAGCAATGTGGTGTTCCAGTACTGTCACGGAGAGGTCAGGGATGATCATGACTATCTTGCTTTCGGTGTGCACGGCGAGGGCGATGCCATTGTCTTTACCAACGGAAAGGTGATTAAGGGCAGCTGGAAACGCAATGACGGTGATTTTACGCCGCCGAAGTTTTATGACGAAAATGACGAAGAGGTTATTTTTAATCAGGGCAGTACCTGGATTTGTAATATCTGGGATGAGTATGGAGAGTTCGTAGAATATGGACAGGAATGAGTGGTATCGGGCCGGTGAGGATATACAGGATCAGGTACAGCGTGCGGTGGAGTCGGGCGATTTTACCGATCTTGGGAAAAACATCGGCAATACCGTGAACGAGACGTTGAATCATACGGTGCGGGAAATGAACCGCACCGTAGGGACGGTAGGGGAGAGCGTAAACCGCACGGTGGAAATCGTGGGAGACAGCATCAGCCGCGCGGTCAATGATGTGGCGCAGAGCTTTGCGAAACAGTCGATTCAAAAGCCGGCAAATCCCTATGCCAATCTTCCCCAGTACAGGCGTCCCAACGAGAGGCTTGACACCAGATTGTTTCAGCGCACGCCGCAGGGAGCTGTGTCCGGTTGGGTGTATATGGGAGCTGGCTATGGCGTGATGGGTATGTTCCTGTTTGCGCTGATCGGATCGGTGGGGGAGCTTGTGATGTATTCGGCTTCCGTGGTTCCGGTGGTCATATCGGGGATATTTACTGTGGCGGGTCTGTGTCTGGGCACCCGCGGGGCGCAGTTTATAGGCCGTGCGAGACGTTATAAAAGATATGTGGGCATGGTCAGGGATAAGCTCTACTGCTCCATTCAGGAGATGGCCAAACGGACGGGCCGAAGCGAGCGGTTTATTGTGAAGGACGTGACAAAGATGATTCAGCTGGGGATGTTTAAGCAGGCACATCTGGATCAGAAGGAAACCTGCCTGATTGCCAGCGACGAGATGTACGATCAGTATATGCTCACCCAGAAGGATTACGAGGAGCAGCAGAAAAAACAGGAGATTGAAAAGCTGTCCGACGAGCGCAAAAAACAGGAGAGGGCGCGTCTTGGACAGGCGGTGGAGGTAATAGAGGAAGGCAAGAGTTATGTGCGCCTTATCCGGCAGTGTAACGACGAAATACCCGGTGAGGAGATGTCGGATAAGCTTGACCGCCTTGAAACTCTTGTTACGAGGATTTTCGACCAGGTGGAGAAGGAGCCGGAGCTTGCCTCTGAGCTGCGCAGGATGTTAAGCTTTTATCTGCCCACTACGAAAAAACTGCTGGAGGCTTACCGCGATCTGGACAAACAGCCCGATCTGTCAAACATAACCCAGACCAAACGGGAGATTGAGGCGGCGGTGGATAACATTAACGAAGCCTTTGAAAAGTTTTTGGATGAATTATTCCGGGAGAAGGCATGGGATATTCAGTCGGATATATCGGTGCTACATACGATGATGAAACAGGACGGTTTATTATAAAAAAGGAGGAGAGTATGGGTGAAATTGACATGATGGAACAGCAGACCCCTACGCTGGTGTTTGGCGAGGTGGAGGATGCGGTGAAGGATAAGCAGCCTTTGGCCGAGATTCCTCAGGCGAAGGAGGTTAAGGAGGAGCTGGACGACTCTGTTTTAAGCGAGGAGGAGAGACGTCAGGTAGATGAATTTGCAAAGCAGATTGATCTGCACAATTCGACGGCGATTTTGCAGTACGGTGTTGGCACGCAAAAAAAGATGGCGGATTTTTCAGGGAACGCTTTGGAGAATGTGAAGACAAAGGATCTGGGCGAGGTCGGAGAGATGCTTTCCGACGTGGTAACACAGCTTAAGGGTTTTGACGAGGAAGAAGAGAAGGGATTTCTGGGAATTTTTAAAAAGCCCGCCCATAAGCTGGAGTCCATGAAGGCGAAATACGCCAAGGCGGAGACCAATGTAAATAAAATCTGCGAGGCGCTGGAGAGCAATCAGGTACAGCTCTTAAAAGATATTGCCCTTCTGGACAAGATGTATGATCTGAATTTGACCTATTTTAAAGAACTTTCCATGTACATACTGGCGGGTAAGAAGAAGCTCGCTGAGACGAGGGAGACGGAACTGCCGCAGCTTCTGGAGAAGGCGAAGGCAAGCGGCTTGCCGGAGGACGCGCAGGCGGCGAGAGACCTGGAAGCGCTTTGCGACCGCTTCGAGAAAAAGATTCACGATCTGGAGCTGACAAGAATGGTGTCTATCCAGACAGCGCCGCAGATCAGGCTGGTGCAGAGCAGCGATACCATGATGGTGGAAAAGATTCAGTCCACGATTGTAAACACCATTCCTCTCTGGAAGAGCCAGATGGTGCTTGCCCTTGGCGTTACCCATGCGGAACAGGCGGCCAGGGCCCAGAGGGAAGTGTCCGATATGACCAATGAACTCCTGAGGAAAAATGCGGAGGTGTTAAAAACCGCGACCATAGAGAGCGCCAAAGAGTCGGAGCGCGGCATTATTGATATGGAGACCCTGAAAAATACCAATGCCAACCTGATCTCCACGCTGGATGAGGTGATGAAGATTCAGGCGGACGGCAGGGAAAAGAGAAGGGCTGCCGAGCAGGAGATGCAGACCATGGAGAATGAGCTCAAGGAAAAGCTTTTGGAGCTCAGTGAAAGGAAGTAAGGCAGTTTATGAAGTGGATGAAGTTCAGGATAAAGACTGTTGTGGATGCGGAGGATCTGATTATCAGCGAGCTCTATGACAGGGGTCTTGAAGGTGCGCAGATCGAGGACAGAGTGCCGCTCTCGCCGCTTGAAAAGGAGCGGATGTTTGTGGATATTCCGCCGGAGCCGGAGGCGGATGACGGTGTTGCGTACTTGAGTTTCTTTGTGGAGATGAATGCGGATGGCTTCCTTGATCTTGACGGAGAGAGGGCGGATCAGGAGAGCGTTCTTTCAAAGATTGAGGAGGCGCTGTCCGATGTTCGGGATTTCATGGAGATCGGGGAGGGGACTGTAACGGTGTCCGAGACCGAGGACGTCGACTGGATCAATAACTGGAAGCAGTATTTCCACCAGTTCTACATAGACGATCTGTTGGTGATTCCCTCGTGGGAGGAAGTGAAGCCCGAAGACCGTGATAAGAAAATTCTGCACATCGATCCGGGCACGGCGTTTGGAACGGGTATGCATGAGACCACCAGACTTTGCATCGGAGAGATCAAAAAATATCTGACTCCGGAGACGGAGCTTCTGGATGTGGGGACGGGCAGTGGTATTCTTTCTATCCTTGCGCTAATGTACGGGGCGAAGCACGCTGTGGGGACGGATCTGGATCCCTGTGCGGTGGAAGCCGTGGCACAGAATAAGGAGGCAAACGGGATTGCTGACGGGGCTTTCGATCTGCTCATCGGCAACATCATTACGGAGAAGGAGATACAGGACAAAGTCGGTAACGAGTGTTATGATATTGTGGTGGCAAACATTCTGGCGGACGTCCTTGTGCCGCTCACGCCAGTAGCCGTAAATTGTCTGAAGCCGGGAGGCGTCTATATTACCTCCGGGATTATTGAGAATAAGGAGGAGACTGTGAGGCAGGCCGTGGAGGCGGCGGGACTCACAGTCCATGAGGTGAATCATCTGGGCGAGTGGGTGTCGGTGACAGCCCGGAAAAATTGACATGAAGGGGCAGGCGCCTGCCATGGCGCGTAGGAATTGAGGTTTTTTATGAGAAAGACGGAAGAAAAATTCGGTATGTTTCTGCTTCGGAATCTGGCGGGTGTGCTGGCGATCGTGTGGATGTGTATGATCTTTGCCTTTTCCGCGCAGGATAAGGAGGAGTCGGGTGCGGTGAGTGAGAGTTTTACTTATCATATGGTAAGCTCCACCAGAACTTTTTTCCATCTGGATTTAAGCGATGAGCGGGTGAAAGCGATCTCCGACACCATTGAGGGACTTGTCAGAAAGGCGGCCCATATGGCGGAGTATGGTACGTTATCGGTCCTTCTCTATATATGGATCGGGCAGTGGGAAATGAGCTTTTTACGCAGGGGCGGGACAGCCTATGCTGCGACAACTGTTTACGCGGCGACGGACGAGATACACCAGCTTTTTGTGGCCGGACGCGCGGGGCGGTTTTCGGATGTAGTGATTGACAGTGCGGGGGCGCTTTTGGGAGTCCTTGTGTTTGCACTGCTGGTAAGGATCGTGAAACGCATTCAACGCGAGCGCCTGAAGAGGGCTTTGGAAGAGCAGTAAGGGGGCCGGCCGGATTCATGTATCAGTTTTTTGTGGATTCATCACAGATTCAGGATAAGACAATTATCATCACGGGCGGGGACGTCAATCATATCAAAAATGTCCTTCGGCTGAAAACCGGGGAGGAAATTGCGGTCAAAAACGGTGTGGACGGCAGAGAGTACCGCTGTGGTATTGAGGAGATTGCGCAGGACAGAGTCATCTGTTCCCTGCGCTTTATCAGGGAAGAGGGAGTGGAGCTGCCCTCTAAAATTTATCTCTTCCAGGGGATTCCCAAGGCGGATAAAATGGAACTGATTGTTCAGAAATCCGTGGAGCTTGGCGTGTTTGAGGTAATTCCGGTAGCGGTGAAGCGGTGTGTGGTAAAGCTCGATGACAAAAAGGCGGCGGCAAAAGTAAACCGCTGGCAGGGGATTGCGGAGGCGGCGGCCAAGCAGTGCAGACGGGGGATCATTCCGATGGTAAAAGAGCCCATGTCCATGAAGGCGGCGGTGGCTTACGCGCATCATTTGGATGTGAAGCTGATACCCTATGAGCTTGCGGACGATATGGGACATACGAAAAGAATCATAGAGGGGATACAGCCCGGACAGAGTGTTGCGGTTTTTATCGGCCCGGAGGGCGGGTTTGAGGAGAACGAGGTGGCGGAGGCTCTCGCGGCAGGGATCGAGCCGGTTACACTGGGAAAAAGGATTCTGCGCACCGAGACGGCGGGCCTTGCGGTACTGTCCTGGCTGATGTACCATCTGGAGTAAAGTGTCATATACTATAGTAGACGCAAAAGAAAATCAGGGGACTCTGTAGGAGGCATTTGTTTTTCTTGCGGCGCATAACGAGCAAACGTCCGAAAAATCGGGCAGTGAGCGCCAAAAGCACGGGTTTGCGAGTTGACATTGGCAATTATGTGGATTCAGGAAGGAAACAGCGGCAATGGAAGTGTATTTGGATAATTCTGCGACGACCGCATGCTTTGAGGAGGTCGCGCAGCTGATGCACAAAATTTTGTGCGAGGATTATGGAAATCCTTCCAGCCTGCACCATAAAGGAGTGGAGGCGGAAGCCTACTTAAGATACGCGAACGAGACGTTTGCGAGACTTTTAAAAGTGAATGAAAAAGAGATATTTTTTACTTCCGGCGGAACGGAGTCAGACAATATCGCCCTGATCGGGGCGGCGATGGCCAACCACAGAACCGGACGTCATCTGATCACCACGAAAATCGAGCATCCGGCGGTATTGCAGACCATGGCTTATCTGGAGGATCAGGGTTTTGAGGTGACGTATCTTTCGGTTGACAGGCAGGGAAGAATTTCGCTGGAAGAGTTGGAACAGGCTGTCAGACCAGACACGATTCTGGTCTCTATCATGCACACAAACAATGAGATCGGAACGTTACAGCCCATTGCCGAGGCCGGCGCACTCATTAAAAGGAAAAATCCGGCGACTCTTTTCCACGTGGATGCAGTGCAGGGCTTCGGAAAGACTCATATTTATCCCGGGAAAATGCATATCGACTTGCTCAGTGCCAGCGGACACAAGCTTCACGGTCCAAAGGGTATAGGTATTTTGTATATGAGGGAGGGCGCAAAGGTGCGTCCCATCACCTATGGCGGCGGCCAGCAGAGAGGTCTGCGTTCCGGAACAGAGAACCTTCCTGGTATCGCGGGTTTCGCCAAAGCGGCGGAGATGGTGTATCAGGATATGGAGATTGACGTAGACAGAATGTATGCGCTGCGGGAAGAATTGACCAAAGGAGTCAGGAGTTTGGACGATGTGATTATCAATGGCTGTCCCGGAAGAGAGGGAGCGGCCCACATCGTGAGCGCGTCCTTCCGGGGTGTCCGCAGTGAAGTGCTCCTGCATGCTTTGGAGGAGCGGGGAATCTATGTGTCGGCCGGGAGCGCCTGCGCGGCGCATAAACCGCAGCCTTCAGCGACTTTGAAGGCGGTCGGTGTGGAGAAGGAGCTTTTGGAATCTACGATCCGTTTCAGCCTCTCAGGATTTACCACAGGTGAGGAGATCGCTTATACTTGCCGGAACCTGGAAGAGATCGTGCCAAAACTCAGGAGATATACGAGGCATTAAGGTGAAAAGATTTGGAATTTGCGGGAGGGCGGCATGGCTGCCGGGCGAGAATACGTTATGCCGCCTCTTCGCTAATATGATTAAAAAAAGGAGCTGCACAGATGTATCAGTCATTTCTAATTAAGTACGCGGAGATCGGCGTTAAGGGTAAGAACCGCTACCTGTTTGAGGAAGCGCTGGTTAAGCAGATCAAATATGCGCTGAAAAAGGCGGAGGGCGAGTTCCAGGTGCGCAGGACGGACGGCCGCATTTATGTGGATGCACTGTCGGAATTTGACTTTGACGAAGCGGTGGAGAGCCTGAAAAAAGTATTTGGCATTTCCGGCATCTGTCCCGTGGTTTATATGGAAGATGAAGGCTTCGAAAAGCTGGGACAGGCTGTGGTAAAATATGTGGGCGAGGTATATCCCGAGCGGAACAAAAGCTTTAAGGTGGCTGCAAGACGGGCGCGCAAAAATTACCCCCTCAACTCCATGGAGATCAATGTGGAGCTTGGCGGCGTGATTCTGGACGCTTACCCGGAAATGCATGTGGACGTGCACCGGCCGGATATTCTTTTAAACGTGGAAATACGGGACAAGATTTATCTTTATTCCCAGATTATACCCGGGCCCGGCGGGATGCCTGTGGGTACGGGCGGCAAGGCAATGCTGCTTCTTTCGGGCGGCATTGATTCTCCTGTGGCGGGCTGGATGATCGCCAAGCGCGGCGTTAAGATCGACGCGGTGTATTTTCATGCGCCTCCTTATACGAGCGAGAGGGCAAAGACCAAGGTGGTGGATCTGGCGAAAAAGGTTGCCGCTTACGCGGGCCCGGTGTGGCTTCATGTGGTTAATTTTACGGATATTCAGCTTTATATTTATGATAAATGTCCCCATGATGAGCTGACGATAATCATGCGCCGTTATATGATGCGCATTGCGGAGCACATTGCGAGGGAGACGGAGTGCCTTGGATTGATTACGGGTGAAAGCATCGGTCAGGTGGCGTCTCAGACCATGGCCAGCCTTGCGGCTACAAACGAGGTCTGTACCATGCCGGTATACAGACCCCTGATCGGTTTTGACAAGATGGAGATTGTGGATATTGCGGAGAAGATTGACAGCTATGAGACTTCCATTCTTCCTTACGAGGACTGCTGTACAATTTTTGTGGCGAAACATCCTGTTACCAAGCCCAACCTGAATATTATCAAAAGGCATGAGCAGAACCTGCAGGAGGGGATAGACGAACTGGTAAAGACTGCGCTGGAGACGAAGGAAGTGATTGTGGTGCAGGCATAAACACAAGGCAAAAGAACGCCGCCTGCACCCGAGTGAGGAATGGAATGAAAAACAGCCCGGGAGTTCCCGAGCTGTTTCTGATTATCATATGGATTTGAAGCGAAGCCTCTGTTACATGATGTAGGGCTTAAGTGTCTCCATAACCTCATCCGTGCCGTCCTCGGCGTGGATGTTCAGGTCGATCGGCTTGGAAAGATCCAGGCTGAAAATACCCATGATAGATTTCGCATCGATAACGTATCTGCCGGATACCAGATCAAAATCATAATCAAACTTTGTGATATCATTCACGAAAGATTTAACCTTATCGATAGAATTTAAAGAAATCTGTACTGTTTTCATTGCGGAATTACCTCCTTTGATTTTTATACCTTCTGGCTATTATACTAAATGTTGGAAGAGCAAAAGTCAATGATAAAACAATACAAAAAATGCGGGGATTACTATGAAAAGTGTAGCATTACATAATCTGGGCTGTAAGGTAAATGCCTATGAAATGGACTTTATGCAACAAATGTTACAAGAAAAAGGATATAAAATTGTACCATTTGATGAAGCGGCGGATATTTATATTGTGAACACCTGTACGGTTACAAATATCGCGGACAGGAAGAGCAGACAGATGCTTCACCGGGCAAAAAGGAAAAATCCGAACGCTGTTGTCGTGGCGGTCGGTTGTTATGTCCAGACCGGGTCAAAGAGCGTGGAAAAGGATGAGGCGGTGGATCTGGCCATTGGAAATAACCGAAAGAAGGATCTGGTGGAGATTCTGGAGGACTATCTGGAAAAGAAACGGGAGCGGACGGCTTTTGGAGATGGGAGCGGCACAGAAGGCCTCCGGGGGACATGTGATGTAATCGACATTGCCCACGCTTCCTATGAGGAAATGACCTTAAGGAAAACGGCGGAGCATACCCGCGCCTACATTAAAATTCAGGACGGCTGCAACCAGTTTTGCTCTTACTGCATTATTCCCTATGCCAGGGGACGGGTCAGGAGCCGCAGGGAGGAAGATATTCTAAGAGAAGTGCGGGGCATGGCCGAAAGCGGTTATAGGGAAATCGTGCTGACGGGCATTCATATCAGCTCCTATGGAACGGACCGGGGCGGAAGCGAACTGCTTTTGCTATTAAAAAAGCTTTCCGATATAGAAGGAATAGAAAGAATCCGGCTTGGCTCTCTGGAGCCGGGTATCGTGACGGATCACTTTGCGGGTCAGATAAGCGCCCTGCCGAAGGTCTGTCCTCACTTCCATCTGTCCTTACAGAGCGGCAGCGACACGGTGCTTCGCAGAATGAACCGGCGTTATGATACGGCGGCCTACTACGGAGCGGTGGAGCTGTTGAGAAAATACTATATAAATCCGGCGATTACCACGGACGTGATCGTGGGATTTCCCGGAGAGACGGAGGAGGAATTTCTGCAGACAGAGGTTTTTCTGCGCCGGGTTGGATTTTATGAAATGCATATCTTCAAATACTCCCGCCGGCAGGGCACCCGCGCCGCCGATATGGAGGGACAGCTTACGGAAGCCGAAAAGGCAGTGCGCAGTGACATATTGATGCGGCTGGAACGGGAAATGTCCCACGCATACCGCGAATCTTTTTTGGGAAAAACGCAGGAAGTTCTTTTCGAAGAGACCATGGAAAAGGCCGGAAAAACTTACTGGATCGGGCATACACCCAATTATATCAAAGCGGCGAAGGAGGTAAAGCCGGAAGAGGAGCTGCAAAACCGGGCGCCGGGGCTTAGAAACCGGGTTTTGCAGTGCAGACTGGAAGCCTTTTTGGAAACGGATATTATGCTGACAGTTGAGGCTGCGCTCTGACAGGATTGTCAGGTCTCGCACAGTTGACCAAACCGCGAAATTCTGCTATTATAAAGAGATCGAAACAGGGAAAATGTGGTTGGAGGAATACGATGATGTTACGGAAGAGAAAGAGAATATTTTGCGCGGTTTGCGTGCTGAGTCTGGCATTTGGAATTGCGGGCTGTGGAAACAAATCGCCGTTAGATCCGAAGAATCCGACCACGATTACAGTCTGGACTTATTATAACGGGGATCAGCTGAGCGCCTTTGACGGCCTGGTGGAGGAGTTTAATGAATCTGTCGGCGCAGAGAAGGGAATTATGGTAAAGAGCGTCAGTCAGGGTTCCGTAAATGATCTGGAGACAAATGTTCTTGCCGCGGTACAGGGAGAAGTGGGAGCCGACGAGGTGCCGAATATCTTTATGGCTTATGCGGACACGGCATATACGGTTGACCAGCTGGGTCAGGTTATGGATCTTCAGGAGTATCTGAGTGAAGAAGAGAAAAGCGCATACATAGATAGTTATATCAAAGAAGGGGACTTTTCGGGAACGGGAGAAGTGAAGATATTTCCAACGGCGAAATCTCTGGAAGTACTTGTTTTAAACAAGACGGACTGGGATGTGTTTGCAGGGGAGACAGGAGCGGCTTACGACGACCTGGCCGATATGGAAGGTCTGGTTGAGACAGCCAAAAAGTACTATGAATGGACGGACGAAAAGACGCCGGATGTGCCGGATGACGGCAAGGCGCTGTTTGGCCGCGACGCTATGGCAAACTATATGCTGATTGGCAGTATGCAGCTGGGGCAGGAGATTTTTCAGGTTTCCGACGGTAAAATGACGCTGCATTTTGATAAGGAAGTGGCGCGCAGGCTTTGGGATAACTATTACATCCCTTATATCAAGGGATATTTTGCCGCTACGGGGCGTTTCAGAAGCGATGATATTAAGACGGGAAATATTATTGCCTATGTCGGTTCCAGTTCCAGTGTGTCCTTTTTCCCGGATACGGTGAGCGTAAGCGATTCAGAGAGCTATCCTATTGAAATGGATGTGCTGCCCTGTCCTGAATTTGACGGCGGTGACTACGCGGTACAGCAGGGAGCGGGCATGGTGGTGACAAAAGGAGAGGAAGCGGAAGTTTACGCCAGTGTGGAGTTTTTAAAGTGGTTTACGGCAGATGAGAGAAACATAAAGTTTTCCGTGGACTCCGGATATCTGCCGGTGACGAAGACCGGAAATGATAAAGACGCGATTGTGGGAAGCGGCGCGGAGATTAAGGACAGTATGCTGAAGACCTTGAATGTGGGCGTGGATATGGTCAACAGCAATGAAATGTATACGACAAAGGCTTTTGAGGGCGGCACCAGGGCGAGAAATATTCTTGAGTACTCTCTCAGCGAAAAGGCGGCTGCGGATCGGGAAATTGTAGTCGACAGGATTGCCCAGGGGCTCAGCATGGAGGAAGCGGCTGCGGAGTTTGAGCTGGACGATAATTTTGACGCATGGTATGAAGAGACATTGCAGAGCTTACAGGCTTTTGAGCAGTAGACGGCTTATGGGGGAACAGCAGGTAAACAACTATGTCTGATCACAAGGGAAAAGGCAGAACAATTTTTTGGATGGCGCTTCGATCCCTGCTGCTTGTACTGACGGTGGAGATGCTTCTTCTCGTGGGAAGTTTGGTAGTGGGCGGCGTTATTCAGGCACTCAACAAAAATGCACAGGACATTCTGGCAAAACAGGTGGAAAACAGGGGGAATTATCTGGCCAACGATATGGCGATTAACTGGTCCAATTTAAGCGGGATCAGCGATAAGGTGGACGCCTGTCTTCTGGAAATGCTTGACAGCAGCGATATGACGGTGGAAGAGTTTATCGAATCCGGCGAAAGCGTTTCGCTGATCAATGAAGTCTGTCAGGATATGATCGACACCATGTATGGAAAGCAGGTGTCGGGCATTTTTATGCTCTTAAATACCAAAGATCCGAAGGCGGCGGCAGAACAGACTGTGCAGGGTATATATCTGCGGGATCTGGATCCGACATCCATGCCTTCCGATCTTCATGCCGATATTTTGGTGGAGAGGGCGCCCGTGGCGGTGGTCAGGGCCGGTTATCTTGCCACGGATACAAGCTGGCAGCCGGTATTTTCCGCCGCAGACAGCGTAGATCAGCCCTTTTTCCATAAGCCCTATCAGGCGGCAGTCGAGGGAAAAGGCAAACTTTCCGCGGAAGCATGCGGATACTGGACTACAGCCAGATACAGTCTTTCCGGGGACAGCAGGGAGGCCATTGCCTATTCACAGCCTTTGATGTTGCCGGACGGTACGGTTTACGGTGTGATCGGTGTGGAGATTCTGTCTGATTATCTGCAGACGCTTCTGCCAAGCGGGGAGCTTCTGGAGAAGAACCGTGGTTCCTATGTGCTTTTAAGCGGTACGGAGGACGGGACGCTGACGCCGGTGATGCTCTCAAGTGAAATGCTATCCGGCCAGGCGCTTGATGAGCTTCGGTTTTCCTTCACGGACCAGAAGAGAAATGCGGTCACAGATTCCGAAAACGAATACTACGGCGCGGTAAGAAGTCTGTTTCTCTACAGCAGAAATGCGCCTTTTGATTCAGATAAGTGGTATCTGGCCGGCTTTGCGAAAGAGGATGATCTTTATGCGTTTGCCATTCAGGTACAGAGGACGCTGATGGCGTCCTTCGTGGGCACGATACTGATCGGCCTGATCGGTATTTTTCTTGTGAGCTACCGCCTTTCCAAGCCGATCCATCTTCTTTCCGGAGAGGTGGAAAAGGCGAAGCAGACGGGCGAGCTGCTTGCTCTTCCCAGCACGGGCATCCGGGAGATTGATCAGTTTTCCAACGCGATCACACAGATGCAGCAGGAGGTTACGGATTCCGCAACCCGGTTTATGCAGATCATACGCATGTCCAGCGTGGATCTGGCAGGTTATGAACTGCGGGAGGGTTCCGACAGGGTTTATGTGACCGCCAATTATTTCCCTCTGATGGGTGCGGATAATGTGGACATTGACAACCTGACAGTGGACAGATTTCGCGAGATTAAGACGGAAATAAAGAGAAATATAAAGGCAAGAACTGCGGAGGATGGCAGCACGATTTATGCCATGCAGCAGGAAAACGGCAAGGTAAAGTATCTGCGATCCACCACAACGCAGGATGGGGATAAGCTGGTAGGCCTTTTAGAGGATGTCACGGCCTCCACCCTTGAGAAGAAGCAGATAGAAAGGGAGCGGGACAGCGATATCCTGACGAAGCTTTATGGCAGACAGGGCTTCCGCCGGGAAGCGGAGGAGCTGTTTGCGCAGCCGGATGTGATGAAGCACGCGGCCCTTCTCATGATTGATCTGGATAACCTAAAGACTACAAACGACAGGTTTGGCCATAACTTTGGCGACCTCTACATACAGACGGCGGCCCGGTGCTTTCAGGAAAATACCCCGGAGGGTACGCTGTGCGCCCGCCTGGGCGGCGATGAGTTTCAGATTCTTTTTTATGGCTTTGATGACAGGGAAACGATCAGAGAATGTCTGGATAAACTGTATCGGGCTATTGGAGAAGTGGAATTTATACTTCCCGACGGACAGAATATGGGACTGAGCGCATCCGGCGGATATGCATGGTATCCGGAGGACAGCGACAGCCTGCATGCCCTGATGAAATACTCTGATTTCGCGATGTATCAGGTAAAGCGAACGCAAAAGGGGCGGCTTAAGGAATTTGACAGCGAGGCGTGGAAGCAGCAGATGTCCGAAGACCAGAGCCGGCTGGAATTTCATCAGATGCTGGATGCCCGCAAGATCGCATATCATTTTCAGCCTATCTTCCGGGCGGATGACGGGCAGGTTTACGGGTATGAAGCGCTGATGCGCGTGGATATGCCGAGTCTGCGCGATCCGAAGCTGGTATTACAGATTGCAAAAGAAGAAGGCCTGATGCATGAGATTGAAAAGCTGACTATGTTCAGAGCCACGGAAAGCTATATGGCGCTTCTGGAAAGAGGCGTGATATCGCAGACCGCATTTCTGTTTATCAACTCCATTGCCAATGAAGATATGACGACGGAGAATGAGCGGGAATATCATGAACGCTTTGGGCAGATTCAGGATCGGATCATTATCGAGATCACGGAGACAGAAAATCTGGAGATGGAGCTGATCAGGAAAAAGAGCGCGGCGGAAGGATTTACCGGCATTTTCGCATTGGATGATTACGGGAGCGGTTACAACAGCGAGCTGAATCTTCTGACACTGAATCCTCACTATGTGAAGGTGGACGTCACTATTGTGCGGGATATTGATGTGGATGAGAACAAACAGCAGATTGTGAGAAATATTGTACAGTATGCCCATGAGCGGGATATGAAAATTATTGCGGAGGGGATAGAGACCGGGACGGAGATGAAAAAGCTGCTGGAGCTTGATGTTGATCTGTTGCAGGGCTTCTATCTTGCAAGGCCGGGCGCAGTGCCGCCTGCCCTTTCCGAAGACGCGAGACTTCTTCTGTGGGACCGCCGGTCCGGCGGCGAGAGCCGGTAGTGGCCGCGGCAGGAAAAGACCGGGGATTTTTACATTGAATTTTATGAAATGATAGGGTATGATGGGATTATGTCCTGCAAATGTGGATAATTTGCGGGGAAAAGCAATAATTTTGCGAATGGGTAAGGATAAGGAAGGCAATAATAAACCTTAGATAAGGGCGTGAGAATATGCAGGGTCGGGATTTGGAAAATACACAGTTTTTTACCGTGGAGACAGAGCCGGAGACAGGCGTGAAGCTTGTATTGTCTACGGTGTATGAAGCGTTGACGGAGAAAGGGTATAACCCGGTTAATCAGATTGTCGGGTATATCATGTCCGGCGATCCCACTTACATTACCAGCCACAAGAACGCAAGAAGCCTTATTATGAAGGTGGAAAGAGACGAGCTCGTGGAGGAGATGCTGGTGGAATATATCAAAAACTCCATTACGAAGACTGTGTAAAAAGAGTTTAATGGGAAAACATATGAGGATTATGGGATTGGATTTCGGTTCCAAAACGGTAGGCGTGGCCATCAGCGATCCGTTGCTGATTACGGCGCAGGGAATCGAAATTATAAGGCGTAAGGATGAGAATAAGCTCAGACAGACGCTTGCGAGGATTGAGGCGTTGATCGCGGAGTATGAGGTCGAGGAGATCGTACTGGGCCTGCCGAAGAATATGAACGATACAATAGGGGAGCGGGCGGAGCTTACGCTGGAGTTTAAGGAAAAGCTTGAGCGGAGAACGGGGCTTCCCGTTGTGATGTGGGACGAGAGACTGACAACGGTGGCGGCGCAGCGAGCCATGATGGAAGCCGGAATCCGAAGGGAAAACCGCGGGGAATATGTGGACAAGATTGCGGCTTGTTTTATTTTGCAGGGATATCTCGATTCGCGTGAAGAAAAACCGTGCAAGAAGAATTTCTAAAGCTTGCACCAGAGAATGCAAAATACATGCATTCTCCGTGTGTATGAAAAGTTGTGGAGGTAATATGGAAAAGGTTAGGTTTACGCCGCAGGAAGGTGAAGCTGTCGATTTTTATGTTCTGGAGCAGACGATGATCGGCGGCGTGAATTATCTTCTTGTGACAGATACTGAAGACGACGACGGGGAAGCGCTCATTTTGTGCGATGTTTCCGCGCCGGAGGATACAGAGGCTGTGTACGAGATCGTGGAAGACGATGAGAAATTAAACGCAGTGGCAGCTGTGTTTGAAAACATGATGGACGACATAAATATTATTCAGTAGAAAATGGAGGGAAGCTTTTTTGAGGAAAAATGAACAGGGGAAGTCGGCGAGTAAGCTGAAAGTTATCCCATTGGGCGGTCTTGAGCAGATTGGGCTTAATATCACTGCCTTCGAATATGAGGATAGCATTGTTGTTGTGGACTGCGGACTGTCGTTCCCGGAGGACGAAATGCTGGGAATTGATCTGGTGATACCGGATATCACCTATCTGAAAGAGAACGCAGGCAAAGTAAAGGGGTTTGTGATCACCCACGGACATGAGGATCACATCGGGGCGCTGCCCTATGTACTGAAGGAGCTGAACATACCTGTCTATGCCACGAAGCTGACGATGGGCATTATTGAAAATAAGCTGGAAGAGCATGGATTGATGAAGACGACCAAAAGAAAGGTTGTCAAGTTTGGGCAGTCGATTAATCTGGGCCAGTTTCGGATCGAGTTTATAAAGACAAACCACAGTATTGTGGACGCCGCCGCGCTGGCGATTTATTCACCGGCAGGCGTGGTGGTGCATACGGGAGATTTTAAGGTGGATTACACGCCGGTATTTGGTGACGCCATAGATTTGCAGAGATTTGCAGAGATTGGCAAAAAGGGCGTACTGGCGCTTATGTGTGACTCTACCAATGCGGAAAGATTTGGATTTACTCCTTCTGAGAAGACGGTTGGCAGGACTTTTGATTCTCTTTTTCTGGAGCATAAGGATACCCGCATTTTGATTGCGACTTTTGCCTCGAATGTGGACAGAGTGCGTCAGATTATTAATACGGCTGAGAAGTTCGACAGGAAGGTTGTGGTGGAAGGCCGCAGCATGATTAATATTATTGAGACAGCCTCCAATCTGGGTTATTTGCAGATTGCGGACAAAACGCTGATTGATGTGGAGGAGTTGAAGAACTACCCGCCGGAGAAGACGGTTATCATTACCACCGGAAGCCAGGGCGAGAGTATGGCGGCGCTGAGCCGTATGGCAAGCAATAATCATAAAAAGATATCCATCATGCCCGGAGATACGGTTATCTTTTCTTCCCATCCTATACCGGGTAATGAGAAAGCGGTCACCAATGTGATTAACGAGCTCCAGATGAAGGGAGCGGACGTTATTTTTCAGGATGTGCATGTGTCGGGGCATGCCTGTCAGGAAGAAATCAAGCTGATTTATTCGCTTGTTAAGCCAAGGTATGCGGTTCCGATTCACGGAGAATATAAGCATAGAAAAGCGCAGGCGAAGATTGCGGCACAGCTGGGAATTGCCAGGGAAAATATTTTCATGCTGCAATCCGGCGATGTACTGGAAATGGATGACACTAAGGCCGTGGTAAACGGAAAAGTGCCGGTAGGCGCCATTCTGGTAGACGGACTGGGCGTAGGAGATGTGGGTAACGTGGTACTGCGCGACAGACAGCATCTGGCGGAAGACGGCATTATGATTGTGGTAATGGCGTTAGAGTCTCACAGCGACCAGCTTGTGTCGGGCCCCGATATTGTGTCGAGGGGATTTGTCTACGTGAGAGAATCGGACGAGCTTTTGGATGAGGCAAGACTTCTGGTAGATCAGGCAGTGCAGGACTGCCTTGACAGAGGAAAGACTGATTGGGGAAAATTAAAGAGCACTGTCAAGGATGTGCTGAGCGACTTTGTATGGAAGAAGACGAAGAGAAGACCGATGATACTGCCCATTATTATGGAGGTTTAACAGCTTGAGCGCGGCCGGGCTGAGGCTGTGCGAACGAGCGTGGCCAGCGGTGCATTACCGACACTTTACCAAAGGAGATACACATCATGTCAGACAAAGAGATCATAGAGGCAACCAGACAGTTTGCGGCTACGATTATGACCTCGGATACCTATAAGGCGTATCTGTACCAGCGGGAAAAGATAAAAAAGCAGCCGGAACTTTATGAGAAAGTAAATGCGTACAGACAGACCAACTTTGATTTACAGAATGAGACGGACAGCGACGATATTTTTGAGCGTATGGAAGCCTTTGAGAAGGAGTATGAAAAGTTTCGGGAAGATCCTTTTGTAGACGGTTTTTTGCAGGCGGAACTGGCTTTCTGCCGTATGATGCAGGAGGTTTATGTGCTTCTGGCAGAGGAGATAGACTTTGAATAACAGCTTGGCCGTGCATTACATGGCGGGAAAAACCGTGCTTGCACGAGTTTTTGCAGACATGTAAATGCACGAGCTGAGCGCCCGAAAATGAGCAAAACAAGCTGCGAAGCAGCGGGAAAGCATCGTAGATGCGGTTTTGCGAATGGGCGCGGCCAAGCTGAAGCCGTGCGAGTGGGCGCGGCCAAGCTGAAGCCGTGCGAGTGGGCGCGGCCAAGCTGAAGCCGTGCGAATGGGCGCGGCCAAGCTGAAGCCGTGCGAATGGGCGCGGCCAAGCTGAGGCCGTGAGTTGAGCGTGGTCAGGCCGGGCCTGCGCCCGAAAATGAGGAGAAATTATGAGTATAAAAGATGTTATCGGCTCCACCGTGGAACTGATTGTCAAGGTAGTGTTTCTGGTCTTCGCTGCGACATATATTATGAGAGGGGCCACGGCGGCTTACGAGTACGGCTTTCGCGTGTTTACGGAAGAGCCGGTTTCCCTTGGAGAAGGAAGAACGATCAGTGTCAGCGTGGAGGAGCCGGTTTCCGCAAGAGATGTGGGTGAGATGCTGGAAGAGCGGGGACTGATCCGCGACGCGAATCTTTTTGTGATTCAGGAGCTTTTGTCGGAGAATCATGGTAAAATACAGTCCGGCATTTATGATTTGAGCACCGCCATGACTGCGGAGGAGATGCTGAATGTGATGTCGGCGGATGCGCCGGAAGAGGAAGACGCCGCTTCGGGCGACGAACAAAGCAGCACGGGTTCGACAGATACGGGCTTGGAGGAAGGTTCGGACAGCGATACGCCGGATGAAGGCGGGACGGATACAGAGGAGGAAACGCCGTGATTTCGGGGGAGCGCATGGAAACGTATTTGGCGTCTCTGGAAAGGGGAAATACGCCGCTGTTAGATCAGATTGAAAAGGAAGCTTTGGAAACCAATGTGCCGATAATACGCACGCAAACGCAGGGATTACTTAAATTCCTACTCGCGCTGCGAAAACCCATGTCCATATTGGAAGTGGGGTGCGCCATTGGTTTTTCTGCGCTTTTGATGAGCGAATACGCACCGGCGGGATGTCATATTACCACCATTGAAAAATATGAGAAAAGGATACCTGTTGCCAGAAGTAATTTTGCGAGGGCGGGCAGGGAGGAAGCGATTACACTGCTTACGGGCGACGCGTCAGATATTTTGAAGGAGCTTAGGGGCCCCTATGATTTTATCTTTATGGATGCGGCCAAGGGACAATATATTCATTTTCTGTCGGATGCGCTCAGGCTTCTTTCGCCGGGCGGCTTGCTGGTTTCCGATAATGTGCTGCAGGACGGCGATATAATAGAGTCGCGTTTTGTGGTGACGAGGAGAAACCGCACGATTCACAGCAGAATGCGGGAGTATCTTTATGAGCTGACCCATCATGAGCAGCTGGAAACGGTAGTGCTGCCGGTGGGCGACGGGGTGACGGTGAGCGTAAAGTTGGGCGACAAAGACAGGCATTCTTCGGAGGTGTTGTATGGATAAAAAGAAACCGGAATTACTGGTGCCGGCCTCCAGCCTGGAAGTATTAAAAACGGCTGTTATTTTTGGGGCGGACGCCGTTTATATTGGCGGCGAGGCTTACGGCCTGCGGGCAAAGGCGAAAAATTTTTCCATGGAAGAGATGGCGGAGGGGATTGCCTGCGCCCATGAGAGAAATGTTCGTGTATATGTAACGGCAAATATTGTGGCGCACAATTATGATCTGGAAGGGGCGGCGGACTATTTCAGAAAGCTGCGGGATCTGGGGCCGGATGCGCTGATTATATCGGATCCCGGTATGTTTATGCTGGCACGGGAAATCTGTCCCGAAACAGATATTCATATTTCCACGCAGGCGAACAATACCAACTATATGACGTACCGCTTCTGGCATGAACAGGGCGCGAAGCGGGTGGTATCGGCCAGAGAACTGTCCCTGAAGGAGATCAGGGAGATCAGGGATAATATTCCGAAGGATATGGAGATAGAGAGCTTCGTGCATGGAGCCATGTGCATTTCCTATTCGGGAAGATGCCTTTTAAGCAGTTATCTGACGGGACGGAGCGCAAACCGCGGAGCCTGTACCCATCCCTGCCGCTGGAAATATGCGCTGGTGGAGGAGACTAGGCCGGGAGAATATATGCCGGTTTTTGAAAATGACCGAGGTACCTATATTTTTAATTCCAAAGACCTGAATATGGTCGCGCATATTCCCGAGCTTGTGGAGGCGGGGATTGACAGCTTTAAGATAGAGGGAAGAATGAAGACCGCGCTTTATGTGGCGACGGTGGCGCGCACTTACAGACGGGCCATTGACGATTATTTTATCTCGGAAGAACGTTACCGCGCCAATATGGACTGGTATCGTGCGGAGATTGCCAAGTGCACATACCGCAAGTTTACTACAGGGTTCTATTTTGGAAAGGCCGATGAGACGACGCAGATTTATGACGAGAGCACTTATGTGAGCGAATATGCGTATCTGGGAACTGTGGGAGCCGTAGCGGAAGCCTGCGCCCGCATCGAGCAGCGCAACAAGTTCTGCGTGGGGGATGAAATAGAAATTATGAAACCGAGCGGTGAAAATATTCCCGTACAGGTGCTTGCCATGTACGACGGGGAGGGAAACCCGGTGGAGTCCTGTCCCCATCCCGGACAGATAATAAACGTAAGACTTTCCAGTACGCCGGATGTAAACGACATCCTGCGCGTCAGGAAAGATAACCTTTAATTCTGGAGAAACCATATGACATACATTTCGATAACCTTCTACTTATTTGTGACGGCAGTACTGCTATTATATTATATTCTGCCGTTGAAATACAGGTGGTTTGTGCTGCTTGGCGGCAGCCTCCTTTTTTATTGGGAGGCCATGGGGACGGGATCCGGAATGGCGGTGATTCTTGCAACGACTCTGGCCGCATATGGCGCGGGGGTGTTGTTAGAGAGGGTAAAAAACAGGGGCGTTCTGGCGGCGGCTGTTCTGCTGATGGTGATTCCGTGGTTCTGTGTGAAAAATGGAAATTATGTGCTGGAGGTGCTGCTGCACCGAAGTTCCGTGGAGTGGATTGTTCCGCTGGGCATTTCCTTTTATACATTACAGGTGATATCTTATTTGGCGGATGTATACAGGGGACGGGTTGCCGCCCAGAAAAATCCTGCAAAATTCATGCTGTTTGTGATGTTTTTTCCGCAGATTGTACAGGGGCCGATACCCCGTTATGAGAGACTGGCCGGCCAGCTTTATGACGGGCACCGTTTTGACGAGAGAATGGTGGTGGGCGGCTTTTATCGGATTCTATGGGGCTTTTTCCTAAAACTGATGATTGCGGACAGAGCGGCGGTGTTTGTCAACTGGGTCTATGAGCTTGATTATGAATATGTGGGCTGCTATGTCCTGATAGCGGGTATCTTGTACAGTATCGAGCTGTATGCGGATTTCGCAGCCTGTATTTCCATTTCAAAGGGTGTGGCGAATCTGTTCGGCATTCAGCTGGCGGACAATTTCAGACATCCTTATCTGGCGGTATCCGTTAAGGATTTCTGGCACAGATGGCACATTTCTCTCAGCGAGTGGCTGAAGGACTATATCTATATTCCGCTTGGCGGCAGCCGGAAAGGAAAAGTCAGAACTTATATAAATCTGACGTTGACTTTCTTGGTCAGCGGCATATGGCATGGCGCGGGACTTCGGTTTGTTGTATGGGGAATGATGCATGCCGTTTACCAGATTATGGGACAGCTGACGCAGAATTTACAGCGGAAAGCGGCGAAGCTGACAGGTCTTGACAGGGCGCCGGAAGCCGCTTTGTGGATTCGCAGAGTCTGGACGTTTCTGTGTGTGATGATGGCCTGGATTATCTTTCGGGCGGAGAGCCTCAGGAAGGGACTGAAAATGATCTGGAGCATGTTTCAGGTCAGAAATATCTGGATTTTTACAAACGACGCGCTGCTTGGATGGGCTCTGGAGTGGAAGGAGTGGGTGGTTCTGGCGGCATCCGTCCTGATTCTGTTTGTGGTAAGTATAAAACAGGAGCAGGGAGTTTCCTTTTCAAAGCTGGTTTTCAGACAGCCTGTATATGTGAGATGGATTCTGTATCTGATTGCCATATTCGGTATTATGTCTTTTGGCGTCTACGGAACGGGATATGACGCGCAGGCCTTTATTTACGGGGGTTTTTAACTAATGAAGAAAAAGATTGGATTTGCCGGAAGAGTAATGGGTTTTCTTCTGATTTTTGCCGTATGTTATCATGCGTATTGCAGATGGATCACGCCTAAATTTTTTACGGACACGGACTGGCCTACGACAACTACCTGCGCCGGTTTTTATGAGCTCCCAAAAGACAGTGCGGACGTGATTTTTCTGGGAAGCAGCCATGGCGTGACGTCCTTTGTGCCGCAGGAATTATATAATAAATACGGAATTACCTCGTATAACCTGAGCACTGACGAACAGGGCGTGGCGACCTCCTATTACTGGCTTAAGGAGGCGCTTCGCTATCAGACGCCGAAAGCCGTGGTGCTGGAATGCTACTTTTGCTTTCCCTACTATGTCGACGAACCCTTAAATTCGGATGAAACTGCGACCAGAAAGGCTTTTGACTTCATGAAATGGTCGCCCGTGAAGGCAGAAGCGGTTAAAACAATCTGTGAACTGGATGAGAACCAGAATGTGTGGAGCTATTATTTTCCTCATTTGCGGTATCATGAGAGATGGCTGTGGGAAGGCTTTGACAGAAATGACTATACATATCGAAAGATGGCGGCCCGCTCTGAGCTGAAAGGATATTCGCCCCTTCGGTTTTATCTGGGAGAGAAAGGGGAGGGCTTTGAGCCGCACGATATGGGTTCAGATGCCGGCTGCGCGGATATGGCGCCTCTGATGCGGGAGTATCTGGATAAAATTAACGATCTGTGTAAGGAAAATGAAATCACCCTGATTTTGACGATTACGCCGGCGGTATCGGCAAATGTTGAAATGTGCAAGGCGGTGCAGGCCTATGCGGATGAGAACGGATGCCAATTTATCAGCTTCAATGAACGGGATGTCTATCAGCAGATGGATTACGTGATGGCGGAGGATAATTGCGACGACGGACATCCAAACCTGTGGGGCGCGGTGAAAATTACCGATTACATGGGATCGGTTTTAAGCGGCCAGTTCGGTCTGGAGGGCAGAACCGAGGCAAAGTGGGAGGAGACAAGGGACGCCTACGATTTTATTACGGACGCCTGCGACCTGATTCATCTGGGAGAGATCGGGCCTTTCCTTTCACAGCTGCATCATGAACAGTATGCGGTTGTGATAACCTATCAGAATGATTCTTATGCCCTTGAAGAATCTGCGATTGAGGCTTTGCGGCAGCTGGGTCTGGCCGCAGAGCTGGACGGACAGGACGGGTGTAATTATCTGGCGGTGCTTGCGGACGGCAGGGTCTTGACGGAGCAGCTGACCTTTGAAGATATTCAGTATCAGTGCGCGCTTGCTGACGGACAGATGCCGCTGTATGCAGTCAGCGGGAGAAACGAGTGGGGAGGATATTACTGCGAAATCGGAATCGACAGGGAGACCTACCGCAACGATAACGGCGGACTGAACGTGTTCATTTACAATATGCAGAACAGAAGGCTTGTAGACAGCAGATGGTATGATACCTGAGCGAAAAAGGGCGGCAGGCAGCATTTACAGCGCTTTTTGAAAATTTTCAGAAAAAAAGAAAATTTATGCTTGCATTTTAAGAAAAAGTAGAGTATTCTTAAAGACGGAAATTGTATACAGGTATTCAGAACGATGGCGTTCCAAAAAAGGGATTTTTTTTGGAGCGCTTTTTTTGAAAGCGGATGCCGGGATGGAGGAGAGATTATGAGCGAAAGGTTCAACGTGGAAGAAATTTTTGGAAAAAATGTTTTTACGCTGGGTAAGATGCAGGAACGTCTTACAAGGAGCGCCTACAGGGAAGTGGTTAAGGTCATGAACGAGGGCGGCGAGCTGTCCATGAATACCGCGAATATCGTTGCGAAGGCAATGAAGGATTGGGCGGTGGAGAACGGCGCGACTCATTATACCCACTGGTTTCAGCCGCTGACCGGTATTACGGCTGAAAAGCATGACGCTTTTGTGTCGCATCCGGATGAGATGGGCAAGATGCTGACCGAGTTTTCCGGCAAGGAGCTGATCAAAGGTGAGCCGGACGCGTCTTCTTTCCCCTCCGGCGGTTTGCGGGCTACCTTCGAGGCGAGAGGCTATACGGCCTGGGACATCACTTCCCCCGCCTTTTTGAAAGAGTCGGGCTGCGGAACGATTCTCTGCATTCCTACCGCGTTCTGCTCCTATACGGGCGAGGCGCTGGATAAAAAGACGCCTCTGCTGCGTTCCATGGAGGCGCTGAGCGAGCAGGCGCTTCGTATCGTGCGGCTGTTTGGCAATACGGGGGCCACAAAGGTGACTGCTTCCGTAGGGCCGGAGCAGGAGTATTTTCTGGTAGATAAAGACTTATATATGAAGAGAACGGATCTGATGTTTGCAGGCCGAACCCTTTTCGGCGCGCCCGCTCCCAAGGGTCAGGAGATGGAGGATCATTACTTTGGCGTAATCAGAGAGCGTGTTGGCGAGTATATGAAGGATCTCAACGAAGAGCTCTGGAAGCTGGGGGTAACAGCCAAGACGCAGCATAATGAGGTTGCGCCTGCACAGCACGAGCTTGCGCCCATTTATGAGACGGCCAATATAGCGGTTGACCACAACCAGATCGTTATGGAGACCATGAAGCGGGTGGCTGTAAAACATAGCATGCGTTGTTTATTACATGAAAAACCTTATGCCGGGGTAAACGGTTCCGGCAAACATGACAATTGGTCCATCACCACGGACAACGGCGTGAACCTGCTTGATCCGGGCGATACGCCCAATGAGAACGTGCAGTTTCTGCTTGTACTGGCATGCATCATGAGAGCGGTAGATATCCATGCGGATCTGCTTCGTCAGTCTGCTTCCGATGTGGGTAACGATCACAGACTCGGGGCAAATGAAGCGCCTCCGGCAATTATTTCCATTTTCCTTGGGGAACAGCTTGAGGACGTGGTGACGCAGCTGATTGAGACGGGCGAGGCCACTTCCGTTAAGGAAGGCGGTAAGCTTCTTACGGGTGTGAGCACGCTGCCTGATTTCCAGAAGGATGCGACCGACAGAAACAGAACGTCGCCCTTTGCCTTTACCGGCAATAAGTTTGAGTTCCGTATGGTGGGTTCCGCGGATTCCATTGCAAGCCCTAACACGACACTAAACGCCATTGTGGCGGAGGCTTTCTGCGAGGCGGCGGATATACTGGAGAAAGCGGAAGATAAGGAACTGGCAATTCATGACCTGATTAAGAAATATATGACCGAGCACCAGAGAATTATCTTTAACGGGAACGGTTATTCCGACGAGTGGGTTGCGGAAGCTAAGAGGCGCGGCCTGCCCAATATCAAATCCATGATTGAGGCGGCGGGAACTCTCACAACAGACAAGGCGGTGAAGCTGTTCGAGAAGTTTGGCATCTTCACAAGGGTAGAGCTGGAGTCCAGAGAAGAAATCATTTATGAGACCTATGCGAAATCCATTAACATTGAAGCCCTTACCATGATTGATATGGCGGGCAAGCAGATCATTCCCGCGGTGATCCGTTATACGAAGGTTCTGGCGGATACGGTGAACGCGGTAAAGACGGCGGGCGCGGATGCGACTACGCAGGATGAGCTTTTGCAGGTGGTCGGCGAAAAGCTTACCGCAATGCAGACGGCTATTGAGAAACTGAAAAAGGCGGAGAAAGAGGCTTCCGAAATAGAGGACGCAAGGGCGCAGGCATTTTTCTACAAGGATACGGTTAAAGTGATAATGGATGAACTTCGGGCTCCTGCGGATGAATTGGAGATGATTGTGGATAAGGAATACTGGCCGATTCCGACCTATGGTGAGCTGATGTTTGAGATCTGATGAAAATTTTTTAAAAAAATTAGGAAAAAGGGCTTGTCAAACGGCCCTTTTTCCGTTATAATCGTTAATTGTCAATGGGCTATCGCCAAACGGTAAGGCAACGGACTCTGACTCCGTCATTTCAAGGTTCGAATCCTTGTAGCCCAGCTGAGACCCCGGTGAAGATAATTCACCGGGGATTTTTTAGATAAACAACGGAGGATGCATGAAAGACCTGATCGACAGCCTTCCCGCAGACCGGGAGCTTTCAGACGGCGAGTGGCGGTTTTTAATAGAGGGAGATTATGACAGACAGCGCCTTTATGACCGGGCGGACAGGGTGCGCCGACAATATTACGGTACGGACGTCTATATCAGGGGCCTGATCGAAATATCCAGTTATTGCAAAAACGACTGTCTCTATTGCGGCATACGAAGGAGCAATGCGAAGGCTGACCGCTACCGGCTCTCGAAAGAAGAGATCTGTGCCTGCTGCGAGCAGGGATACGGGCTGGGATTCCGTACTTTCGTACTGCAGGGCGGCGAGGACGCTGTTCATACGACGGAATGGGTGGCAGAAGTCGTTCTGGCCATAAAGGAAAAATACCCGGACTGTGCGTTGACCCTTTCTCTCGGGGAACGACCGCGCAGGGATTATGAAATCTGGTATCGTGCCGGCGCAGACCGCTATCTTTTGCGGCATGAATCTGCGTCCTGCGTTCATTACGGAAAGCTTCATCCGCCTGCGCAGACCTTTGCCCGCCGGATGGAATGTCTGCGGGATTTAAGACGGATCGGTTACCAGACAGGCGCGGGCTTTATGGTCGGGTCTCCTTTTCAGGAAACGGAGGACATGATTGCAGACATGCGGTTTTTGCAGGAATTTCAGCCCCATATGGTAGGAATCGGCCCGTTTATTCCCCATCATGACACGCCCTTTGCCAATTTTCCGCAGGGAACACTGGAACGCACGCTTACCATGGTGGCGCTTACCAGACTGACAGTTCCGAATGCGCTGATTCCTGCGACCACGGCGCTTGGCACGATTCATCCCGGGGGACGGGAATTGGGGCTGAAAGCGGGAGCAAACGTAGTCATGCCGAATCTGTCGCCGGCAGCGGTTCGCGGGCAGTATTCCCTTTACGACAATAAGCTCTGCACCGGGGAAGAAGCGGCGGAGAGCATCGCCGGTCTGGACAGGCGTATTAGGGCGGCGGGATATCAGATCACGGTCGGCAGAGGAGACGCTTTGACAGAATGGAACGATAAAGAGCAATAAAGGAGGTAACAAAGAAAATGTACGATCCGAAATCCATGTATGCGGATGATTTTATCAATCATGAAGAAATTATTGAGACGCTTGCATATGCGCAGAAGAATAAGGACAATATCGCGCTGATTAACGAGATACTGGACAAGGCGCGTCCCCAAAAAGAGGGAAATTCCACAGTGTGCGCAGGCCTCTCCCACAGGGAAGCGTCGGTGCTTTTAGCCTGCGAGGATAAGGAAATACTGGAGAAAATATATGCTTTGGCGGAAGAAATCAAGCTGGCCTATTATGGCAACAGAATTGTGATCTTTGCGCCCCTTTATCTGTCAAATTATTGCATCAACGGCTGTGTATACTGTCCGTACCACATGAAGAATAAAAATATACCCAGAAAGAAGCTGACGCAGGAAGAGGTCAGGCAGGAAGTAATCGCTTTGCAGGATATGGGGCATAAGCGGCTTGCCATCGAGGCGGGGGAGGATCCCGTCAATAATCCCATCGAGTATATATTGGAGTGCATTAAAACCATTTACTCCATTAATCATAAAAACGGGGCGATCCGCCGCGTAAATGTAAATATCGCTGCTACTACGGTGGAGGAGTACCGCATGTTAAAGGAAGCGGGAATTGGCACCTACATTCTCTTTCAGGAGACTTATCATAAGGAGAGCTATTTGAAGCTCCATCCCACAGGGCCCAAGCATGATTATAATTATCATACGGAGGCGATGGACCGGGCCATGGAGGGCGGCATAGACGATGTGGGACTGGGCGTGCTCTTCGGGCTGGAATTATATAAGTATGAGTTTGCCGGGCTTCTCATGCATGCGGAGCATCTGGAGGCCGTTCACGGCGTAGGGCCGCATACCATCAGCGTACCCCGGATTAAACATGCGGACGATATTGATCCCTCCGCATTTGACAACGGCATAGACGATGAAACCTTTGCGAAAATATGTGCGCTGATCCGCATTGCGGTTCCTTATACGGGAATGATTATTTCCACCAGAGAAAGTCAGGCGGTACGGGAGAAAGTGATTCGTCTGGGCGTATCACAGATTTCCGGTGCATCCAGAACCTCTGTGGGAGGGTATACCGAGGAGGAGCGGCCTACGGATACGGAGCAGTTTGACGTGTCCGATCAGCGGTCCCTGGACGAGGTCATTAAGTGGCTGATGGAGCTGGGTTACATTCCCTCCTTCTGTACGGCATGCTACCGGGAGGGCAGAACCGGCGACCGGTTTATGAGTCTGTGTAAGACAGGGCAGATTCAAAACTGCTGTCACCCCAATGCGCTTATGACCCTCAAGGAGTATCTGATGGACTATGCGTCCGAGGAGACAAAGACGATTGGCGAGGCCCTGATACAGGCGGAGCTTGCAAATATCCCGAAAGAACAGGTAAGGGAGATTGCAAAAGACCATCTGGAAAAGATCGCGGAGGGCATTCGGGATTTCCGGTTTTAACAGTTCAGCCCGAATGGGCGTGTGATGAACTGTCAGGACAGAAAGGACAGCGTAAGTATATGGGCATGAATGACACTCCCTCGGGGGAACGAATACATATCGGCTTCTTCGGGAAGCGGAACGCGGGTAAGTCCAGTCTTTTAAATGCAGTGACCGGGCAGGAGCTGGCTGTTGTCTCTGAGACGGAGGGAACCACAACTGATCCCGTGTATAAGGCTATGGAGCTTCTGCCGCTGGGGCCGGTTATGCTGATTGACACGCCCGGCTTTGACGACGAGGGGGCGCTGGGGGAACAGCGTGTGAAAAAAACCAGACAGGTGCTGGAAAAGACAGACATAGCGGTTCTGGTGGCGGACGCTGTTACGGGAATGACAGCCTGCGATAATGAGCTCGCCACGCTTTTTGGAGAGCGGGATATTCCTTATCTCATTGTTTATAATAAATGCGACGGCAGGTCTTTGCCGGAGCGCGTCCCTGTGGATGTATCGGCTGGTGAAAACAGAAAAGACGGGATTCGGAATGAGAATAAAATAGCGAGCGTTATATATGTGAGCGCAAAAACAGGAGTGGGTATTCATGACTTAAAGGAAAGGCTGGCCGCGATGCTTCCCGAGAAGGAGGAAAAGCATCTGGCAGCGGATCTTGTGAAGCCCATGGACACGGTGGTTCTGGTTGTACCCATCGACTCGGCGGCGCCGAAGGGACGGCTGATTCTTCCCCAGCAGCAGGCCATAAGGGATCTGCTGGAGGCAGGCGCAGTCACGGTGGTGGTGCGGGAGAGCGAACTGGCCGGAGCCCTTGCAAAGCTTAAGGAAAAGCCGGCCTTTGTGATTACGGACAGCCAGGCTTTTGAGGAGGTGGCGGCCATCGTACCGGCGGATATTCCGCTTACTTCCTTTTCCATCCTAATGGCCCGTTATAAAGGTTTTCTGGATATTGCAGTGGACGGCGTGAGGGCCATCGACAGCCTTAAGGACGGCGATCGTGTGCTGATTGCCGAAGGCTGTACGCATCACAGACAATGCGACGACATCGGAACGGTGAAAATTCCCCGTTTTCTGAAAAAATACACGGGAAAGAATCTGATTGTGGAGACTTCCTCCGGCACAGGTTTTCCCGACGACCTTACGCCCTATGCTCTGGTGATTCACTGCGGCGGCTGTATGCTGAATGAAAGGGAGGTTCTGCGGCGTATGCGTTTTGCAAAGAGACAGGGCGTGCCGGTAACCAATTACGGGATCGCCATTGCGCAGATGAAGGGGATTCTCGGAAGGAGTATTGAATATGTACACGTTTGACGGCAGAGTGCGTTACAGTGAGGTGGGCGAGGACGGCTGTATGAGTCTGGAGTCTCTTCTGAATTATTTTCAGGACTGCTCCACCTTCCACTCGGAAGATATCGGACTGGGCATGGATTATTTGAAAGGGCTTGGGCAGGTTTGGCTTTTGTCCGCCTGGCAGATTTGTATTGAAAGATATCCGAGACTAAGCGAGCGGATTGTGATTGGTACGGCGCCCTATGAGTTCCGGGGTTTTATGGGGTGCCGTAATTTCCTAATGAAAACAGAAGCTGGAGAAGTGCTGGCTTATGCCAATTCCATATGGACGCTTTTGGACGCGTCGTCGATGCGCCCGGCAAAGCCAAATGAAAAAATGCTGGAAGGATATGTGATTGAGGAGAAATATCCGATGAATTACGCTCCGAGAAAAATAGCGGTGCCTGCAAACGGGAAGGCGGTGGAGCCTTTTACTGTAAAACTGCATCATCTGGATACCAATCATCATGTAAATAACGGCCAGTATGTGCGCATGGCGATGGATTGCATTCCGGGAGACTTTAAAATATGGCAGCTGCGCGTGGAGTATAAAAGTCAGGCAGTGCTTGGGGATGAAATCTATCCCGTGGCAGCAGCCGGGGAGGACGGCAGGATCTATACGGTTTCCCTGAACAAAGAGGATGGGACGCCGTACAGTATTGTCGAATTTGCCGCCAGAGATCAATTGGCTGTCGGCTGAGCGCGGTAAACGGACAGGTGATGACAGTAAAGGTTCTGATATGGAGAAAAGCATGATTCAATTAGGTGAAATACAGGTATTGCAGATAGTAAAAAAAGTGGAATTCGGCGTTTATCTGAGCGACGGGGATCATCAGGAGGAGCGTGTACTTCTGCCCGGAAAGCAGGTGCCGGAGGGGGCGGAGTGCGGCGACAGGATTGAGGTCTTTGTGTACCGCGATTCGAAGGACAGGCTGATAGCCACTACCAACAGGCCGAAAATTACCCTTCACGGCGTAGAGCGGCTGCGAGTGGCGCAGGTGGGGAAAATCGGCGCATTTCTGGATTGGGGGCTGGAGAAGGATTTGCTTTTGCCTTTTAAGGAACAGACAAGGCGGGTATCCGCTGGGGAGGAATGTCTTGCAGCCCTCTATATAGATAAATCTAACCGACTCTGCGCAACCATGAACGTATATCCTTATCTGCAAAATAACAGTAGTTATAAAAAGGATGACAGGGTCAGCGGAACCGTCTATGAAATCAGCCAGAATTTTGGCGCCTTTGTGGCGGTGGACGACAGATATTCAGGCCTGATTCCGAAGCAGGAGCTTTACGGGACCGTCAATATAGGCGACAGGGTAAACGCCCGCGTGACGGCGGTGAAAGAAGACGGCAAGCTTAATTTGAGTATACGGGAAAAGGCGTATTTGCAGATTGCGGGGGACGCGGAAAAAGTATTGCAGGTCATTGACAGCTTCGACGGTGTGCTTCCTTTTAACGACAAGGCGTCTCCCGAGGTGATCCGCCGGGAAATGCAGATGAGTAAGAACGAGTTTAAGAGAGCGGTTGGAAATCTGTTAAAGGCAGGAAAAATTATCATTACGGAGAAAGCGATAAGAAGAAATGACGACTAAGAGGGCAAACTGGCTGTTTTTAACTATTATATTGGTGCATGTCGGGGTGGTGGTGCTCCTGAATTTTGCAGGAGACAGAATACCCATAGGCATTGTCGCTAATTTCTTTCTGGCGCAGGCAATTGTGATGGCGCCGACGCTCCTCTTTCTGTTTGCCTTTGAGCGTGGCGGCCGGAGTGCTGGGCGGAGTGAGGAAGGGCTGGAGGCGTACGGTATGCCGTCTGCGGTTTGCGGTGTGAATCGTCCGTTAGCGGCGGCCGGGTTTCATAAAGTTAAGATTACCACCTTGCTTATGATTATGCTGTGTACGTTTCTGATTATGCCGTTAGTTGCCCTGTGTAATGCGGTGTCGCTGTTTTTTACGGACAATACCATGGCGTCCATGCAGGGAAATATTGTGGACATGCCTTTTTCCGTTATGCTGTTTATGATCGGGATATTCGGCCCTTTCTGCGAGGAGTTTGTTTTCCGGGGCGTGTTTTACAGAAGCTACAGGGCGGACGGGGCAGGAACAGGCATAGGTAAGGCGGGCGTACAGGGTGGCGGAATCCGGGCCATTCTATTATCGGCCCTTCTTTTCGGACTGATGCATATGAATTTTAATCAGGCGCTCTATGCTTTTGTAATGGGTATTTTTCTCGCCGTTTTGGTGGAGGCGGCGGGAAGTCTTTGGGCCTCTGTTTTCTGTCATATGTTTTTTAATTCGGTCGAGGTTGTCTTGATGTATGTATCGGAGCGCATTCTGGAAAACCTTTCCGGACAGTCTGCGGGTGAAATGATGCCGGAGCTTACGACGCAGAGTCTGCTGGCGGCGCTTTCCGTTTATCTTATCATTGCCGCTGTTACGACGCCCATAGCAGTCTGCGCAGTTGTCTGGATTGCGAAGAATGAGGGGCGGCAGGAGACTATGGCCGGGCTGTTTTACGGATCGCAGAAGCGCCGGACGGTACGGCAGGCGCCGCCGATACCACAGGGGATGCCGCCAATGCCGCAGGGGATGCCGCCGATGCCGCAGGGGATGCCGCTCGTGCCACAGCCGATACTGCAGGCGGAGGAGAAGGAGCCACGCAGGTATCTGCTCAGCATACCGCTTATCGTGGGCATTGTGCTCTGTCTGGGGATTATGAGTCTGGAGTTTTTTCTGTAAGAGAAGGGCGGCGATGTCTTCACGACGTGCATAAGCAGCGTCTCACGACGTGCATAAGCAGATTCGAAATGCTTCGCATTTCTCATTCGCGTTGCTCGTCATAACCCGCCACAGCCAGTTTGATGTGCAAGCACATCGCCTGTCTCTGTCGTGTTCTGACTCTGCTTATGCGCGCAAAAAAATAACGGCTATCCATGAGGATAGTCGTTATTCTCTGTGTCTTAAACCGACATGTCAAAATTTCCTCCGATATGAGGATTGACCGACAGCTCCATCGCGGCGGCATCCATCATGCCGACAACCTGACTTCCGGTGGTTTCCGCCTGATCTAATGTTTTGGCAAGCATTGCCACGCTGTAGGAGTCATTTACTTTTGCGGTGGACATAGCTACTGATAATGCTGCAATATCCATTGGGATCACACTCCTTTGCTGTATTTCCTTAATTCTGACTATAGTGTACCATAACAGGACGAAGTCAACAAGATACAATTTTCACAAGATAGCGGCTGACATAATTTCCGCGTGGAAGCTGTTGTGGAGGCGCTTGTACAAATTGTCTAATGCCGAAAATTACCATAAATTGCCAAAAATCTTAAAAAATACACAAATAATTCACGATTACAGGTAGATTTTTTTGTAGATATAGATTAAAATAGAACCTAGATTTTGTCTTTTCGGGGTATAAGGGGTAAGAGGCTATAGTGAATTGTTACGAAACAGGAATATAAGAGGGGTGGGGGAATGATTTCAAATCAGATTTTGCAAAATACGATAGAAGGGCTTAAGGCTATCGCGAGAGTGGAGCTTTGCGTTATGGATGTGGACGGAAAGGTTGCGGCCATGACGACAGAGGGTATGGAGAGATGCAGCAGCGCTGCCGCTGAATTTGCGGAATCTCCGGCGGATTCACAGGAGATTCAGGGCTATCAGTATTTTAAGATATATGATGAGCAGCAGCTGGAGTATATTCTGGTGGCAGGCGGCGTGGGAGAGGACGTCTACATGGTCGGAAAGATGGTGGCGTTCCAGATTCAGAACCTGCTTGTAGCCTATAAGGAGCGGTTTGATAAGGATAATTTCATCAAAAATCTGCTTCTTGACAATTTATTATTGGTGGACATATACAGCCGGGCCAAAAAGCTACATATTCAGACGGATGTCAGGCGCGTGGTGCTTATTTTGGAAACGGATAATGTCAAGGACTGCAATGCGCTGGAGAGTGTGCGCGCATACTTTGGCGTCAATAACAAAGATTTTATTACCGCCGTTGATGAGAATAATGTCATTGTGGTGAAGGATCTTTCCGAGGACGACAGTCCGCGGGAGATCGAAAAGACGGCGGCCGCGGTGGCGGTTTATCTGCGGAAGGAGAGCTTCAGGAACGTCCGAATTGCTTACGGTACTGTGGTAAGCGAGATTAAGGGCGTAAGCGGCTCTTACAAGGAGGCCAAGATGGCGCTGGACGTGGGCAAGATTTTCTTCAATGAGCGCGACGTCATCGCCTACAGCGAGCTGGGCATCGGCCGTCTGATTTATCAGCTCCCGATTCCGCTTTGCAAAATGTTCATTAAGGAGATTTTTGACGGGAAGAGCCCGGATGAGTTTGACGAGGAAACGCTTGTCACCATCAACAAATTTTTCGAAAATTCCCTGAACGTATCGGAGACTTCGAGACAGCTGTTTATCCACAGAAATACGCTGGTATACCGGCTTGACAAGCTCCAGAAGAGCACGGGACTTGATCTGCGTGTGTTTGAAGACGCCATAACATTTAAAATCGCGCTTATGGTTGTGAAATATATGAAGTATATGGAATCCTTTGAATTTTAACAAGGTAACAGAAGAATAAAAGTAGGAGAGAAAAACGTGGCAGTTAAGAAAAAAAGAAAAAGTCCTGTGACAGAGAGTGAGATTATAACCCTGACAAATGTGAGTAAGGCTTATTCAACCGGCGCGCCGGCGCTTAAGGACGTAAATCTTCGTATCAGCAGAGGAGAATTTGTTTTTATCGTGGGCGACAGCGGTTCGGGTAAGTCTACCCTTATTAAGCTGCTTTTGAGAGAGCTTACTGTCAGCAGCGGCTACATCAATGTGATGGGATATGACCTGTCCAAAATAAAACACAGAAAAATCCCGAAATTCAGAAGAAATCTGGGTATTGTGTTTCAGGACTTCCGCCTGCTAAAGGACAGGAATGTTTATGAGAACGTGGCGTTTGCCCAGCGCATTATCCAGAAATCAAATAAGGAAATCAAGAAGAACGTCCCCAGCATTTTGGCGATTGTGGGTCTGGCGGGTAAGTATAAGGCGAAACCCAGACAGCTTTCCGGCGGCGAGCAGCAGAGAGTGGCTCTTGCACGTGCGCTGGTGAACCAGCCGACCATCCTTTTGGCGGACGAGCCTACTGGTAATCTGGATCCGAAAAATTCATGGGAAATCATGAAGCTTCTGGAGCAGATCAATGAAAACGGAACAACTGTTATTGTTGTTACCCACAACCGTGAAATTGTGAATGCCATGCAGAAACGTGTTGTCACCCTGCGCCGTGGCGTTATTATCAGCGACGAGGAAAAGGGAGGGTATATTGATGAGGATTAATACGTTTTTTTATACGCTCAAGCAGGGCTTTCGCAATATTTTCCGAAACAAGCTCTTCTCGCTGGCGTCTATTGCAACCATTGCGGCCTGCCTTTTTCTTTTTGGTATCTTTTATGCCATTGTGGCGAATTTTCAGCATATCGTGAAGAATGCGGAGGAGGGCGTCTCCGTATGGGTGTTCTTTGACGAAGGTATTGAGGATGTGCGGATTCAGCAGATCGGCGATATGATTGCGAAGCGGCCCGAGGTGGCAAAAATGGACTTTATCTCCGCCGAAGCGGCATGGGAGGGATTTCGCGACGAGTATCTGGGAGAGTACGGCGACGGCTTTACCGAGAATCCGCTGGAAAATTCCGCAAACTATCAGGTATATTTGAACGATGTATCCATGCAGTCGGCGCTGGTAACTTATCTGGAATCCATAGACGGCGTGCGCATGGTCAACCGCTCTGAGCTTGTGGCGACTACCCTGACGGGAATCAACGCGCTGATTGCCTATGTGTCTGTGGGTATCATTGCCATTTTGCTGGCGGTGTCCATATTCCTGATCAGCAATACCGTAGCGATTGGTATCTCCGTCCGCAAGGAGGAGATCAATATTATGAAATATATCGGAGCCACCGACTTTTTCGTCCGGTCTCCCTTTGTGGTGGAAGGTATCATGATCGGACTGATCGGCGCGGCTTTGCCCCTTGGCTTTATTTACACGATATATAATGTGGTTCTTGAATATGTGACGGATCGGTTTCCACAGCTGTCCTCGCTTCTCAGCTTTGTGGCGGTAGAGGAGGTATTTAACGTGCTGGTGCCGATATCTTTGGGGCTGGGCGTCGGCATCGGTTTTCTGGGCAGTATTGTGACGGTGAGAAGACATCTGAGAGTTTGATTATATTAGAGGATGAAACTTGAGAGCAAATGTGAAGATTAAACTGAAAAGAATCTCAATCTTATGTTTGTGTCTTGCGTTTGTGATTTCCTGCGCAGTTCCCGGGATTCCCGCTCAGGCGGTGACTAACGAGAGCATCCGGGAGAAGGAGCGGGAGATTGAAAAGGCCAAAGAACAGGTTTCCGGATTGAAAAGTAACCTGACGGATGTGGAGAAGCTTAAAAAGGAGCTGGAACAGTCCAAAAGCGACCTGACGGCTTATGTTCAGCAGTTGGACGGGCAGCTTGCTGACATACAGGAGAAGATTGAGAAATATAATACATTGATTACCGAGAAAGAGGAAGAGATTGAGGTAACCACGCAGGAGCTGGAGGAGGCTGTGGTGCAGCAGGAGGAACAGTATGCCGCCATGAAAAAGCGCATCCAGTTCATGTATGAGCGAAGCGATTCCTTTTATATGGAAACTCTTTTCGGCTCCAACAGTATTGCGGGGATCGTAAACCGGGCCGATTACATCGAAGCCCTTTCTCGCTATGACAGGGAGAAGCTGGATGAGTATGTGGAGACCAGAAAGTACGTGGAGCTGTGCAAAGAAGAGCTGGAAGCTGAAAAAGGGCTTTTGGACGAGGCGAAAGCGGCGGTAAAGCAGGAGGAAGCCAATATCAGCAGCCTGATTGGCGAGAAGGAGGCCCAGATTGTTTCCGTCAGCGGGGACATCCAAAACAAAGAGGCGGCCATCAAGGAATATGAGGCCATGATTGCTCAAGAGAATGCGGAGATTGCGGCCCTGGAAAAGGCGGTGGCGGAAGAGCGGGCGAGACTGGAGGCCGAAAATGCCAGAGTCTATAATGGCGGAATGTTTGCCTGGCCCTGTCCCGGTTACAAGCGTATTTCCGACGAATACGGAAACCGTATGCATCCCATTCTCGGCATAGAAAAGTTCCATAACGGTCTGGATATGGCTGCGTCTTCCGGCACGCCCATTCTGGCGGCTTATGACGGCGATGTGGTGGCGGCGGCTTACAGCGGCAGTATGGGCAACTATATCATGATTGACCACGGAAGCGGACTGTACACCATATATATGCACTGTTCGGCGCTCTATGTCTCCAAAGGACAGAGCGTCTCCAAAGGACAGAATATTGCGGCTGTTGGCTCTACGGGCCGTTCCACCGGTCCGCACCTGCATTTCAGTGTGCGCCTGAACGGAAATTACGTGAGCCCGTGGAACTACTTAAATTAACAGCTCAGCCATGCGTTGTGAAGGAACGAAAACCATGCTTGCATGAGTTTTCGGAAATGAGCAAACGCATGAGCGGAGCGCCCGCTTATGAGCAAATGTAGCTGCAAAGCAGCGGAGAAGCCTCGAAGAGGCGATTTGCGAATGGCGCGGGCTGAGCTGTAAAAAACAGACGGACGAAAGTATAAAGTGTAAGAGGAGATGACCCATTTTGAATTCGAACGAAAATAACAACCGTTATTACAATGACTACGGCTATCCAAATAATAACCGTCAGCCCAACCCCTACAACGGTGCATATGGCGGCGGCTATCAGGGGAATTATAATAATGGACAGCCGCAGCCGCCAATGCAGGGTTTCGGCTACGGATCAGGAAATGATAAGGGAAACGGCCGGTTTGTTCTGGGATTTGTGGCAGGGATTGCATTGACTGCGTTAGTCTCGGGATTCGTTTATGTGGGCATAAAGTTTTATGAAAGTGCGGGCGGCAGAAATGCTGCGGATGATACGGCCGAAAGCGTGGTGAGCGAGGATACCGAGAAGAAATTATCCGCCATTGAAGATGTGATCGAGGAATATTATTATCAGGATGCGGATATTGATGTTGATGCCATGACCGAGGGCATGTACGCGGGCATGGTTAATTCGCTGGGAGATCCTTATTCTGTCTACTATACCGAGGAGGAGTGGCAGGAGCTCATGCAGGAGACGGAAGGGGTTTACTACGGGATCGGCGCATATCTGATGATTGATCCCAATACGGGACTGGGGAAGATATCAGGTGTGATTGAAAATACGCCCGCGCAGGAGGCGGGACTGCGCGCCGACGACCTGCTCTATCAGGTGGACGGCGTTTCCACCATGGGAATGGAGCTGTCCGAGATCGTGTCCATGGTGAAGGGAGAAGAGGGAACGACGGTTCATCTTACCATATACAGGGAAGGCGAAACCGACTATCTGGAAATAGATGTGGAGCGTCGAAAGATTGAGTCGCCGACGGTTAATTATGAAATGCTGGAGGATGATATCGGATATATTCAGATATCCGAGTTTGACGAGGTAACTACAGATCAGTTTACCGAGGCTTTGGCTGTGGTGAAAGGCTCCGGAGCAAAGGGGCTTATTCTCGATCTGCGCGGCAATCCCGGCGGCAGTTTAAATGTGGTAGTGGACATAGCGAGAGCCATTCTGCCGAAGGGGCTGATCGTTTATACGGAAGATAAGTATGGTCAGCGCGACGAGTATACCTGCGACGGCAGGAGTGAGCTGGATCTTCCGCTGGTGGTTCTTGTGAATGGTAATTCCGCCAGCGCGTCAGAGATTCTTGCAGGCGCCATCAAGGATTACAGGAAGGGTGTTCTGGTTGGAACGACTACCTTTGGAAAGGGTATTGTGCAACGTGTATTGCCGCTGACTGACGGTACTGCTTTGAAGCTTACCATCAGCGCCTACTATACTCCTAACGGCAACAATATCCATGGGGTTGGTATTGAACCTGATGTGATCTGTGAATTTGACAGTGAAGCATACTATGAGGACGGCGTGGATAATCAGCTTGAGAAAGCTGTGGAGGAGGTTAAGAAAGCCGGAAGATAACGGAATAAGCGGGAGGTTTCTATGAATATTGTCCTTTTGTCGGGCGGTTCGGGCAAACGCCTGTGGCCCCTCTCCAATGATACCCGGTCCAAGCAGTTTATTAAAATATTTCGGACCGATACAGGTGATTATGAGTCGATGGTACAGCGGGTATACCGCCAGATTTGCGCTGTGGATGCAACAGCCAATGTAACCATCGCAACTTCAAAGGCGCAGGTGTCGGCGATTCATAACCAGTTGGGAACGGATGTGGGTATCAGTGTAGAACCCTGCAGGCGTGACACCTTTCCTGCCATTGCGCTGGCGGCGGCTTATCTTCATGATGAGAGAGGCGTTTTGGAAACTGAGTCCGTGGTAGTCTGTCCGGTTGATCCTTATGTGGAGCAGGATTACTTTGAGGCATTGAAGGAGCTGGGCAGGCAGGCGGCACAGAGCGAGGCCAATCTTGTGCTCATGGGAATTGAACCTACTTATCCGAGCGCCAAGTACGGTTATATTATTCCCGAAAGCAAAAATACGGTCAGCCGTGTGTCGATGTTTAAGGAAAAGCCGGATGAGGAAACCGCAAAGGATTATATTGGCAGGGGAGCTCTCTGGAACGGCGGCGTATTTGCCTTTCGTCTTGGCTATGTGCTCAGGCGCGCTCATGAGCTGATTTCGTTTAAAGATTACCGTGACCTTTATGATAAATATGATACCCTGCAAAAGATCAGCTTCGACTATGCTGTGGTGGAGCATGAACCGCAGATTGAAGTGATGCGCTTTAGCGGTATGTGGAAGGATATGGGAACCTGGAATACACTGACGGAGGCCATGGAAAGTCCCAGCATCGGGAAAGCAATTCTGAACGATATGTGCGATAACGTGCATGTGGTTAATGAACTGGATGTGCCGGTGCTTTGTATGGGGTTAAAGGATGTGGTGGTTTCGGCCAGTCCCGAAGGCATTCTTGTTTCGGATAAAGCGCAGTCAAGCTATATTAAGCCTTTTGTAGATACCATTGACCAGCAGATTATGTTTGCGGAAAAATCATGGGGGAGCTTTCGCGTTATAGATATTGAAGAGGGCAGCATGACCATCAAAGTTACCCTGAATGCGGGACATAAGATGAATTATCACAGCCATGAGAGGCGTGATGAAATATGGAATGTTATTGCGGGAGAGGGCCGTACCATCATTGACGGTGTGGAGCAGAAGGTATCCGCCGGAGATGTGGTTACCATGAAAGCCGGAACGCCTCACACAATTATTGCTGATACGGCATTACAGGTGATTGAAGTGCAGATCGGGCAGGAAATCAGTGTGGCGGATAAGAAAAAGCTGGAATATTAATGCTCCATGAGCCAAACAAATTGACAATGATAGTTCAATGCAGTAGAATTTTGTTATTTACATTTTGGCAAGGAGTAAGATACGAATGACAGTAGATGAATGGCAGGAGTGGTGGAAGACATTTCTGAAAGAACAAAAATTAGAGGGCAAAATTCAAGATCTTAATTTGTTAGACCGGCAGAATGGCCACGAGGCCCAAACAGAGAAAATATGTTTCGAAGTTTATACTAATTATGATAAAATAAAAGATGACTTGGAGGAAGTAAAAACAGAGCTGATAAATATGCTTGGACAGTTGGAAGAGGTGCATTTACAAAGCGGGCGTGTGAAAAGAAAGGATAGTCTGATTGAAAAGATTATTCGAAAGAGGTATGAATATCAGGTATCACAGACGAGCTGTTACGCACATTTAAACAGCCAGAATTATACCGACATTATAACGGATTTGGCAGGAATCAGATTAATTATGAATTATCGTGGGAAATGGAAGGATATTCATAATCAGATTTTAGAGAAATTTCCACTCAGGGAGCCGGATTTATATGAAAAGTTTGAGCATTTGCCACATGTAGAAGGAGAAAAATTTCTGGCAGAAATTCCTATCGTATATTATGCCAAGGGTGATTCCGAAGAAGAATATTCACAGGAGAATCTCAAAACAAAAGAGCATAAACAGGGATATAGAAGTATTCATTATGTAATTAGTTATAAAAGATGTTATGTAGAGTTGCAGGTCAGAACCATATACGACGAGGCGTGGAGCGACTGCGATCACAGATATGTTTACAAACATGAGGCCAAACCCAATAATTTAGCTTTGAGCAAATTATCGGCTATCTTATGTAAAATAACGAATGTAGCAAATGATATCGGAGATAATATGCATGATGTTTTTCTATATGATAAATTTTCCGGTGCAGACGGGGATATCTGGACGGCCTCTTCTGAAGATATAAAGTTTTATAACGAGATGGTTGCAAAATTAAGAGTGGCAGAAGAAGAACTGTCAGCTTTTGTCGGCAGATTGAACGGGAATAATTGATTGATCAAAGCTTCGTATGGAGGAAACGGTATGAACTCAGGATGGAATGAACGGGCAAGGCAATTTGTAAAAAGAATTGAAGATGGGACGATTCCAAAGCGGCATTTGATAAATCATGGAGAGGATTTTACAAAAGGGCCGGAGGATATTGCCTGTATGCGCTTTAACCGATACCTTGGTTCATGCGGTTATCGGTTAATGAGATACCGGATCGAAACGGAGGCAAGGATTTATCGTGGATGAAAAAAACAGCATGGCAGAATCCGGGGGATATCAATACTTAATTCAAAAGTTTGGAAAAGAAAAAGTGACGTCCCGATTCGAGTTTGTAAACAAAATATTGCAACAATATATCTTACAAAATCAATATGAAAGCAGAGTATCAGTTTGTCAGAATATAGTGGAACATATTGTAATTGATTATTTTGTGGATATTGACCGACTCAAGGAGTTTCAGGAAATTGAGCTTGTCAATGAAATTAAAATATATTCTTATCTGTCTTACTGGATACTGCGGCATAAACCTTTGCAGATTATTGCATGCGATGGACAGGATGATCTGGTATTTGTTAATGAAGAATGCGTAGCGGACTTCCTTTGCAGCTTTCTTTTTACGAAGCCTGACAATATTCCTTTTATAGCAGAACAGAAGCCGCAAATTGATGAGTTTGTAAAAACGTTAAGGTATCATCTGGCTTATCGGAGCTATTCTGCACAGAACATTGAATTAATGCTGTTGGCGTTCAATGCAGGAAGAGGATATCAGTATTCCGTAGACTATCAACGCTAGAGTGGCCGAGCTCAGTACTCCCGGCTGATCTCGCTGATGCCGCACCGATTCATAAATTCCGTCAGGTCTTTATCGTTTTTGATAAGCATGACTTCTTCAAATTTACCTGTCTTCAAATTTTTAAAACCGGCAACCTGTTCTCCGGTGCAAATGCTGCATCTGAGAACGGGTTTTTGTGTTTCGGCGTTAAAAGAAAGCGTTAAATGGCATTTCTCTTTTTGTTTTTTAAAGGGAAAAACAGGAAGCATGGCAGTCTCCAATCTGCTTTATTCAAAAAATTTGAATCTCCATGAAAATCATAAAATAAATAGAAGCAAAATACAATCATAATTATGCGATGCGGGAAAAGCATGTCTTGACGCGGATAATTGATCCTTTTATAATGATAATTAATAAAGTGTACGATGATGAACTTTTGGAATATCCATAAAGAGGCGGATAATGATGAAATCGGGCGAAGGTACAGCAGGGAGAAAAATAGGGGGAATCATATGCCTTTTGGGGTTATCGCTGCTGGCCGCCAGATGTGGCTGGAGTGGGGAAAAGGAACGTTATGCCGCTAGACTTAAGGCGGAGAAAGCGTCTCGTGAAACCGAGCAGAAGACGAAAGAAGAGCGGGAGGATGAGGATATCTATTGGGAGCTTGCGAGGGAACGGATTTCGGGCATGCTTCTGGAGAACGAATCCATAGAGAGAGATTCTACCCGCACAGGGCATGAACTGTTCAGTGACGAGTGGTATGCCTGTGGAGACAGGCTGTCGGATTCCTACCTGTATATGTATCCCTGCACATGGCGGGACGAGACAAAAACCAACCCGGACAGCTATCCAGAAGAGGATCTGACATATATGGCTTTGGAAACTCCGCGGCGCGCGGGAGATTATAAGGGTTATTTTATTTTCAGCGTGTGGGTCAGAAAGACGGATCATGGTGTGGAGCTGGGAACGGATTTCCACCAGAAAATGTTTGCGTATACACTGTATGAATGTTCCAGGGAACATGATGGGGAGAAAGCCTGTTTGATTGGCCTTTCACCTTCTGAGAACTGGATGTGGTGGTATCCGCTCTATGATATTCTGGGAGAGCCGGTGGTCATGGTGTCCGTTACGGGGCGGGAGAAGCTGGAACCGCTGTTTCGGGACGCCTGCGAGCGAATGCATGAACGGCAAAAGCAGGTATCGGGGGATTTGAGTCAGACAGTTCGGTTTGGCGCTGCCTTTGATGATCATTCTCTTGCATGGCGGGATGAAGACCAGCTGGAATATCGGGAATTTGAGAAAGATTATTGGATGCGAGACGATTATCGGGTCAGAGAGCAGATATATGACACCTATATGTTTGAACAGAACGAGGTAAACGGCTACCGGCGCTGGCTGGAAAAATATGAGGAATATTATCCCCCATTCTATCTGGATTTCCACACGGGATATGATGAGGAAAAGCAGGAAATCTTTCGAAAGATGTGCACAGACCGAGACTCGTATGTGGAAATGCGTAAGGAGAAGGAAGCGGCAAAGCAGGAGAAATCCCGGCAGAATGAGATGAAGCAGGAGGAAACGAAGAGGGAAGAGCGGTCAGTGTGGCATGTGAAAGAAGGGGACAGCCTTTGGAGGATTGCGTGGCAGCAGTACGGGGACGGCAGTCTGTGGCAACGGATTTATGAGAAAAACAGGAGCACAATCGGGAAGGACGGGAATATGATTTTCCCCGGGCAGGTATTGGAACTGCCGTAAGAGGAGGGCGTCCGGTTCTTATTCGGGAAATCCGGCGGGCCGAAAACAGTGAAAGCGGGGGAAGCGTTGGAAGAAGTCAAACGAAACGGTCAGTGGGACGCGCCCAAATCCGCTGCCATTACCGAGGAGAAAATTGCCTGGATGGTAGACCGTCTTAATGAAAATTTAAAGCCCATGTAGCCGGCTTTTACAAGTTTTCTCTGGCGTCAGACCGGTATTGGCCGGGGGTGGAGCCCATGAGTTCCCGAAACTGTCTGGAGAAATAACCTGGATTTGAGAAACCGCAGCCGAGCGCGACTTCCGTTACCGGCCTGTCGGTATCGGATAGCAGCTTTGCCGCGTTAAAAATTCTCTTTCGCCGCAGGTATTCAACGGGGCTGTAGTGCAGATACTGCTGGAAAATACGCTGGCACTCCCGGGTACAGATACTTGCGGCGCCTGCAATGTCAGAAACACGGATGTTCTCATCAAAATGGCCGTCAATCCATAAAAGCATTTTTTTTAAACGCGCTTCCTGAACGGATGGGATGGAGCGCTTTGTCACAGTGGCGCTTTTCGATGCTATATATAGCATAATATTGGATAAAGCGTTCCGCACCGAAAATTCATATCCATATTCTTCCGATACACATGCCGTAAAAGCACGCTGGAACTGTTCAAAATAAATAGTATCGCCGTTCTCCTTTTGAAATTTGAGGAAGGAAGCACCGTTTTCCAGCAGGGGACGGACATAGGTCGTGTCAAAGATGCTTCCCGGTGCGCCTCCGACGATGTCCGCGCTGAATACAAAGGAGCGGTACAGGCATGGGGAGGCGGTGTCTGCGGTAAAAGAATGGAGCACTTCTGTATTGATAAAGCACCCGTCCCCTGCATGCAGCTTGCAGGTATTGTCGCCGGTGCTGACGCTGACCTTTCCCTCCAGCAACAGGAAAATTTCCAGCCGCTTATGCCAGTGTGAGGGAATATGGCCTGCCACAAACTGGTGAATATCTCCGTCATTGACTGTCAGATTTATTGAATGCATACTTTTTTCCTGAAATTCTTTTCCGTGGTCGTCCATCAGTATATAATTGGGTTTTCTGATCATGAAATGCTCCTTTTTAATAAACGTCTGTAGAACAATTCTGTCGCTTTTGTTATATTATAAGTCGCTTTATTCTAAGCAACAAGCGGATATTTCTGATATTATGCAAAATAAGGAAAAAAGGAATGTCTGAAAAATTACAGCAGAATGCTGACATTTTATGGAGGAAATCTGAAAATGGAGACTACGATGAAGAACACGGTTATTTTAGATTTGGACGGATTACTGATTGACACCTTCACTGGAGGATGTGATTTTGTGGCTGGATAAGAAAGGAGCCTGAGATGGAGTTAAACAAACATAATGCAGAGCAGGCATTGAGAGAAGCGTCGGAATCCAATCCGGGGGCATGGACAGATCATTCCAGATATGTAGCCAGCGCCTGCAAAAATATAGCGGCACACTGTAAAAACTTATCGGCCGATCAGGCGTATCTGTATGGGCTGCTACATGATATAGGACGTTATGCCGGCGTGAGTTCAGAAAGGCATCTGATAGACGGCTATCGTTACTGTATGGAGCGCGGGTGGGAAAAGGCCGCGCAAATATGCATATCCCACGCATTTATGATACAGGATATAGATACTTCTATCGGAGAGTTTGATGTCAGCCATAAGGATTACCTGTTTATGAAAGAGTTTGTTGCAAATGCGGTCTATGACGATTATGACCGCCTGGTGCAGCTGTGCGACTCACTGGCCCTGCCGACGGGATTCTGCCTTTTGGAAAAAAGATTTGTGGACGTGACAATGCGATACGGCGTCCACCCGGCGACAATAGACAGATGGAAAAAAATCATGGAGATTAAAGAAGCGTTTGAAAAGGAGATTGGCAGTTCCGTTTATACGCTGCTTCCGGGCGTTGTGGAAAACAGTTTTCTTTTTTAACACCTATAGGATACCTGAAAATGCAGTCTGCGTACTGCATTTTTTTATTTATAGATTTCAGGCATTGAAAACGATTCATTATGGGTATTAGACATTTTTTAAAAACGGAATTACAATATAGGTGTTCAAATGAAAGGAGTCATATATCCTGCGGCGGCAGACAGCGCGGAAACAGTGTGTCGGAGTGGCTTGACAGTATCGGGCTTGCAGAATAGCCGGAAAGTAACAGGATAAGCGTGACGTATGTCGGGACAGATGATGTCGGAGAAAGGAGCGCATATGAAATACACAAAACTGGGAAATTCAGAGTTGAACGTATCCCGTATCTGTATGGGATGCATGGGATTTGGCGATGCGGGAAACGGACAGCATTCGTGGACGATTGACGAGAAACACTCCCGCGAGATTATAAAACATGGCCTGGAGCTTGGCGTCAACTTCTTTGACACGGCAATCGGCTATCAGGGCGGCACAAGCGAGCAGTATGTGGGCAGGGCATTGGAGGATTTTGCAAAGCGTGACGAGGTGGTTGTGGCGACAAAATTCCTGCCCCGCACACAGGAAGATATTGCGGCGGGAATGACTGGGCAGCAGCATACCTGGCGTATGATAAATAAGAGCCTTGAAAATCTTGGTATGGATTATGTGGATTTATATATTTATCATATGTGGGATTATCAGACGCCGCTTTATGACATTATGGAGGGATTAAATAATATCGTTAAGGCGGGAAAAGCAAGGTATATTGGCATTTCCAACTGTTTTGCATGGCAGCTTGCTAAAGCGAACGCACTGGCGGAAAGGGAGGGCTTTGCAAAGTTTGTTTCCGTTCAGGGGCATTATAACCTGATTTTTCGCGAGGAGGAAAGGGAGATGGCGAAACTGTGCGCAGAGGACAACATCGCAATGACCCCCTACAGCGCGCTTGCTGGCGGGCGGCTGTCAAAGGCTCCCGGCCAGACTTCAAAGCGTCTGGAAGAGGACAGTTATGCAAAATTTAAGTACGATGCAACCACAGGGCAGGACGGCGTGATCATCGGGCGCGTGATGGAGCTGGCAGAGAAACACGGCGTATCCATGACGGAAATTTCCCTTGCATGGCTGTTGTCAAAAGTGACGGCTCCGGTGGTCGGGGCGACAAAGCTGCATCATATCGAAGGGGCGGCGAAAGCGGTGGATTTGATTCTTACAGATGAAGAAACCGCGTATCTGGAGGAACCGTATGTGCCCCATGCCCTTGTGGGCGTTATGGCGCAGAATACGGCTTCGGCGGCAAAAGAGAAACATGTCTGGTCAACGGGAAATCAGAAAATATAGTGTACAGACATGAGCAAAAATGAAAAATAGGAGGATGAGATTATGGTTAAGCAGACGGCAGGCAGGGATCAGCTTGGGGAATTTGCCCCGAAATTTGCACAGTTGAATGATGATGTATTGTTTGGCGAGGTATGGAACAGGGAGGAAAAGCTCTCGTTGAGGGACCGCTCCCTTGTGACGGTCGTATCGTTGATGGCGCAGGGGCTGGTGGATTCTTCGTTCCAGTATCACCTGATGAGCGCAAAAAATAACGGGATCACAAAAGAGGAGATCGCCGAGATACTGACTCATGCGGCATTCTATGCAGGATGGCCGAAAGCATGGGCGGCTTTTAAGATGGCGAAGGAGGTCTGGACGGAGAATGCATCGGCAGGCAGCGAAAGAGAAATTTATGAAAAGAGTATTTTATTCCCCATTGGAAAACCGAATGATGGTTTTGCACAGTACTTTATTGGACAGAGCTATCTTGCGCCGCTTTCGACAGATCAGGTTGGAATTTTTAATGTAACCTTTGAGCCGGGATGCCGGAATAACTGGCATGTCCATCATGCTGCATTCGGAGGCGGTCAGATTCTGGTGTGTGTAGGCGGATGCGGTTTTTATCAGGAATGGGGAAAGAAAGCGCGTCAACTGCATCCGGGGGATGTTGTAAATATTCCTACAGGAGTGAAGCACTGGCATGGGGCTGCGCCGGACAGCTGGTTTTCCCATCTGGCGATTGAGGTTCCCGGAACGGACAGCTCGAATGAATGGCTGGAAGCAGTGGATGATGATGTTTATGGCAGCCTGAAATAAGGGCTGGCAGGTGTAAATATGAATGGAAAATGGAAAAAAGCGGTTGATATGCTGATGACGTTAGCCCTGCTGTTTCTGATGGGCTATCAGTTCTGGGGCGAGAAAGCCCATGAATGGGCAGGAGCAGGGATTTTTATTCTGTTTGCTGCCCACCATATATTGAATTGGAACTGGTACAAAAATTTGTTTCGTGGAAAATATACGCCGGTGTGGGATTTTCAGGCCGGCGTGGATATTCTGACACTTTTTTCCATGCTCGCTCTGATGTACAGCGGTATTGTTTTATCCCGGTATGTATTTGCATTTTTACCTATAGAGAGTGGGCTGGCACTGGCAAGGCAGCTGCATATACTGGGATCCCATTGGGGATTCCTGCTGATGAGCCTGCATTTGGGACTGCACTGGAACATGATACTGGGACTGCTCAAAGGAAAAAAGAAAAACATTTCCAGAAGCCTTCGAATTGCCTGCTTTGTCTTTGGCCTGGCTATTGCATTGTACGGGATATCGGTTTTTGTAAAGAGAGATTTCTTTACTTATTTGTTTTTACAGAGCGAATTTGTTTTTTTGGATTATGAGGAATCAAAAATATTGTTTTATATAGATTATCTGTCCTTAATGGGATTGTGCATTTTTATTTCTCATTATTTTGGAAAAGTGTTACGTTCATTCCGTTTTTCTTAAGTTCCGAACCGGTGGTATACCGGCCGGAGGCTGATAATTCAAAGCCAGCTGTTGACATTAGCCCGGGATAGGGGATATGTTGTAACGACAACGAAAGAGATTGCAAGGCTGGCGGGCGAAATCTTCAGTCAGATAGATTGACAAAATGTTCTCTATGTGATATTATCAAACCGACAGTCAGTCTATTGACTATATGAGGGCACAATTTAATGCGTGTGGTAAAAGAAGCAGAAGAACGCAAAAATGAAATATTGGACGTGGCAGAGAGATTATTCGGTACAAAAGGCTTTGACGGCACCAGCACCAATGATATTTTGAATGAGATTGGCATTGCAAGGGGCACGCTTTATTACCATTTCAAATCCAAAGAAGAAATTCTGGATGCAATGATCAACCGCATGATGGGCAGGCTGATTGAGAAAGCGGAAGCGGTTGCGGTACAGAAAAATGTACCTGTGCTGGAGCGTCTTACTTTGATGATGATTGCATTGAATGTGAGCGGCGATAATTTTGGACAGGAACTCCTGAAACAGATACATAAGCCGCAGAATGCCCTCATGCACCAAAAAATGGAGAAGTCCATGCTGTCCGGCATCAATCCTATTATTACGGGCTTAATAAGAGAGGGAATGGAGCAGGGGATATGCCAGACGGATTACCCCGAAGAAGCTGCGGAAATGACATTTCTATATGCAAATACAGTGTTTGATGACCTAATGGAACACAGTGAAGAAGAAAAGCAAAGAAAAATAGATGCGTTTATTTACAATTTGGAACGGCTGTTAAATATGGAACAGGACAGTATGAAATGCGCTGTCGTTCCGATTTTCCAAAATAGCAATAGGTAATGCAGCAGAATTTGCAGGGACATTATTGTCCCTCAATTATTTAATCTATTATAGACAGGCAGACGGTCAATAATAGATTGTTTAAATTAGTGAAATTTGAACTGAACGGGATTAAAAGCGGGCTTGTTATCTGAACGGACAAGGAAAGGAGATAATGGAATGAAAACAAATTATCTGAAGAAATATATTATCAGTTCCTATATTCTGGTATGGGCGCTTATTATTTTTGTGGCAGGCACGGCAAGTCTTGTATTCCATGCGCCGCCCGTCATCATGTGGATCGTCCGCAACCTGATTGCATGGTCGCCAACGTATCTGCTTTTGATTGGCTGGAAGCATTTCAGACCGGACAAAACAAGAACGGTTTTCGTAAAACGGTGTTTTTCGGGTAAAGTGAAGCTTCTTCCGCTGCTATGTTCTTTTGCGCTTACATTTGGGATCAGTGTGTTGGCGTTGTTTATCTTTTCCGTTATTATGGGAAAGCCGATGCTGTCTTATATCGATTTTGGAACAACGGCATTGCCACTTAGTATTTTCCTGTCCTTTACGTCGGGACCGACGGGCGAAGAATTGGGCTGGCGTGGCTTTATGCGGGAGGAATTTAACAAAAGATATGGGTTCCTGAAATCCTCTGTCTGTCAGGGCCTGGTGTGGTGCTTCTGGCATACCCTGTTATGGGCGGTGGATTCAGAGTTTACCGATTGGCGGGCAATCCCCTATATCATTTCCAATATTGTCGTTATTACCTGCATGACCGTTTTGATGAACATCTTTCTGGAACGGGATAACAATTTGATTTATTCGGTATTGCTGCATTTTGGTTTTAATATTATCTATGTGTTTTTGGAGGCAGGTATTGGATTTTTTGTGATTTTGATTATTCTGTATCTGGTAATCACACCGATTGCCATATTTGTAAGAAATAAAACTGCTGAAAGGTTTTTATGAAATTATGGCAGCAGGAACGGGAAAAACTGAATAATTGAATTAAAGAACAAACTGAACCAACAGCATATAGCATATAGTTCCCCCTGCAATAGATAAAAGCATCTGCCGTTTCCACAAATGAAGCGCTATTACAACAGTTATTGCAAGCAGCTCGGGGATGCCGTGGCTGCCTGTAAAAATATTTACATTTTTCAAGCAGTAGATTACTAACAGTCCAAATACTGCGGATGGCAGCACGGTTCCCAGATACCGTATGTATTTAGGCGTAGGCTTTCCGGCAGGAAAAAGCAAAAAGGGCAGAAAACGCGTCAGAACTGTGCCCAGAATTACCATGCCGATTGTACAGAGCTGCTCGGATAATGTCATTGGTCGGTCGCTCCTTTCTCAAGCGGTCTGCGTAAAAAAGTCAAAAGGAAAAGAATTGCAATCATGGCCGGGATGATAAAGCTGTCGGGGCCAAATATTACGAGACAAAGCAGGGAAATGCCAAGCCCGATGCAGGAGCTTGTATGCTGCTTTTCCTTAAGCCATTGCTCCATAAAAATCACCACGAACATAGCGGTCATAACAAAATCCAGTCCTTCTGTATTAAAATGAATCAGAGAACCGAAGATACCGCCAAGTGTTGCGCCGGAGAACCAGTATAAGTGGTTCAGCAGGGTAACAAAAAACATAAACCACCCCGGGTCGACATCTTCGGGAATTTTAGCGGTGTAATTTATGGAAAAGCTTTCGTCACACATGCCAAAAATCAAATAGGGCTTTTTCCATCCGATATTCCTGTATTTGTCCAGCATGGAAATGCCGTAAAACAGGTGTCTCGCATTAATCATTAGTGTCAGGAGCAAAGACTGGAGTGGATTAAATACGCCAAGAAGCATATTAACCGCTACAAATTCTATGGAACCGGCGAAGATAGTCAGGCTCATCAGGCAGGGATACCAGAAACTGAAACCGGAGATATTCATATAGATTCCGTAAGTCAGTCCCAAAAACCAGAAGCCGGCAAAGATGGGGATTGTATGTGGAAAGGCGCATTGAAGCGCTTTCCGTACCGCATGGGTATTGCCCTTCATAAAGAAATCCTCCTGGGTTTCCATTACTGTGTTTGTTGTACGGTTCTCATTATACCTTGTTTGGCCGTAGAATCAACATGTATGTTCCGGGGTTAATGGCAGACAGTACCTGTTTAATCCGAAAGCTTGAGCTTGTTGATTCCCTGAGAGACTAACCAGGCTGTGAGTTCAATGACCCGTTCCAGAGGTATTTTCCGTTCGTCCGCAACCCACTGGGAATAAATGGAAATAATGCTTCCCCTCAGATAGGCGTCAATTATATTACATTCGAATGGGGCGGTGGCAGCGGGGCTGTCTTCCGGTGCCGAATAGTGGAACATGGATTTCATAACATAGTCAGCGGGGCTTTGGCCAATTGAAAAATTTCCCTGACTGCATATGATTTTTTCGGTAATATCGTCTCTGTCTGTACAGAACAGAAAGAATATCCGCACGAGTTTTTCCAAATCTCTGGGAAGTCTGATGTCAGACATCAGCCCCAGAACCTGTACATAAATGTCTGTCTGGAGTCTGCCTAACAGATCGTCGAGCGAGTCATAGTGAAGATAAAACGTTTTTCTGTTGATCATCGCCCGGTCTGTCAATCCCCTGATTGTAATCTGTGAATAATCCATTTCCCGGAGCATATCGCAAAAGGTGCTCTGTATCAGATTTTCCGTTTTAATATATCGAAGATCATTTTGCGTTTCACGCATTATCAGTATTCCTCCGTATAAATTAAATTTTTTACAGGCATTTTAATCCACAAACCGATTAGTATGTGGATTAAACAACATTTCCGAAAAGCGTGCTATGAAGAAAGACAATATTGACATTATGATAAATATGCCGGTGTCAAAAGCAATCCTGAAACTGGCAATTCCCACGGTACTGTCCAAGAAGACAGGATACATGCCTGTTTGTGTAATGACCAGATTAAGATGATTTGCAGGCGTCGTATTCAGCGAGGCTTCTTCCGAAAATTTTTCCGAATATCTTTCCCCTCCCTTTTTCTCATAAAAGCGAATATTCTGTTTGGTAATTCCTGTAAAGCGTTCCAGGTCATTGATATTCAATAGTAGGGCCTCTTGCGTTTGTTAATCATGCTGTAAAGGATAAAGCTGGTATAAGGTCATTTCCAAAAAGAACAAATGTTCTGAAAATGCTGTACAAATAAGAGGCAGTATGCTATAATCAAAACTGCTTTTGAACTGATGAATAAAGAAGGTTTTGACTAAAAGCCGGCAAAGTACAAAGGACAGGGCAGGATTCATGAAGAACTGATCAGAGAAGTTGAAGAGGCGCTGTCGCCGGAAGCGCGTGTCGACTGTGAAGCAAGGTTTCTTGATTTTACGCTTTCGAGAGTCAGGGAGCAATGTATCAGAGAGCGAATTATCACCTACTTTGATTTATCTTTTGAAAAGGTGCGGGATGATTTGATAAAGGAGATCATAATCGGGCCCAATGCGGGAATTACAAGAAGAGATGTTTACAGAAGCCTTTATATTAACGGATACCAAACGGATAAAATCAAGGTTGGAATTTCAAATATTACATACAGACAATAATAAAAGGAAAAATTATGGACCATTTTAGATTAGTGTCAGAAGTTGTTGGTTGTACCGTATTTTGTGAATAAGATGGGAGATTATGGATAAATAGCGCTAGGTTTTCTGGAAGTAATAGATATGGATGAAACATGGCGGGTTAAACAAATCTGGGATTATATAAAAGAAAATAGAAAAGAATTAATTGAGTGAATAAAAAAATAGAACAAAAGTTCGATTTCGGCCTGCGCTTTTTGGGGATTAATATGCTATAATGAAAAAATAAATGGCCGGATAATACTATTTGTACAGGCAGACGCAGTTCGACCTCGTTTTGTTTAAGATACGATTTTAAACTATTACTTTAATGCTTCTTTGTCGGCTTTGCAAGCCCAAATAACACGAATTTTGTACCTATAGGCGAACTTTTTAATATGAATTTCGGAGGTAACTTTTGTGCAAACTGAACAAAAAACGTTCAAACTCCACAGCGAATACCACCCTACAGGCGACCAGCCTGCGGCCATAGAAGCCCTTGTGAAAGGCTTTCAGGATGGCAATCAGTTTCAGACCCTGCTTGGCGTTACAGGATCGGGTAAGACGTTCACAATGGCAAATATCATACAGGCGCTTAATAAGCCGACACTGGTGATTGCGCACAACAAGACACTGGCGGGTCAGCTTTACGGTGAATTTAAAGAGTTTTTCCCTGAAAACGCAGTAGAATACTTTGTGTCTTATTATGATTATTATCAGCCGGAAGCCTATGTGCCCTCCACGGACACCTATATTGCAAAGGATTCTTCCATTAACGATGAAATTGATAAACTGCGGCTGTCGGCTACAGCCTCTTTGACGGAGCGGCGAGACGTGGTGGTGATCGCCAGCGTTTCCTGTATTTACGGTCTGGGAAGTCCCGAGGAGTATGCGGGCATGAGTATGTCCCTGCGTCCCGGCATGACAAAGGATCGGGACGAGGTGATACGCGGCCTTATTGAGATGCAGTATAACAGAAACGATATGGATCTGGACAGGTGCTGTTTCCGGGTAAGAGGGGATGTGCTGGAAATATGTCCGGCGCAGGGCGGAGACTATCTGATCCGCGTGGAATTTTTCGGGGACGAGATAGATCGGATTGCGGAGGCCGATCCCCTGACGGGACAGGTGCATACGGTTCTGGAACATGTGATGATATTCCCCGCTTCCCATTATGTAGTTCCGCCGGAAAAGATTCGCACTGCCTGCAAGGTGATTGAGCAGGAGCTGGACGAGAGGGTCAGGTTTTTTAAGGGCGAGGACAAGCTTTTGGAGGCGCAGCGGATCTCGGAGAGAACCAACTTTGACATCGAAATGCTCCGGGAGACGGGTTTTTGTTCCGGCATAGAAAATTATTCCAGGCATTTAAACGGGATGGCGGAGGGAGAACCACCGTTCACACTGTTAGATTATTTTAAAGATGATTTTCTGATCATCATTGACGAGTCCCATATGACAATTCCTCAGATACGCGGCATGTTTGCGGGGGACAGATCCAGAAAGAACACGCTGGTTGACTATGGATTCCGTCTGCCCTCCGCACTGGACAACCGGCCCCTCTGCTTTGAGGAATTTGAAGGGCACATCGACCAGATGCTTTTCGTATCTGCGACACCATCCGATTATGAAGCGTCCCATGAGCTGTTTCGGACAGAGCAGATTATACGGCCTACCGGCCTGCTGGACCCGGAGGTTTCCGTGCGTCCGGTAGAGGGGCAGATCGACGATCTGATTTCGGAGATCAATAAAGTAGTGGCGGATAAGGGGAAGGTGCTGGTGACTACGCTTACAAAGCGGATGGCGGAGGATCTTACAAACTACATGAGCGACGTGGGGATTCGGGTGAAATACCTGCACTCGGATATTGATACGCTGGAACGGGCCGAGATTATTCGGGATATGAGACTGGATGTTTTCGATGTGCTGGTTGGAATTAACCTTCTGCGTGAGGGACTGGATATCCCGGAGATTGAACTGGTGGCTATATTGGATGCGGATAAGGAGGGCTTTTTGCGGTCCGCCACTTCCCTGATTCAGACCATCGGGCGGGCGGCCAGAAACGCCAAAGGACATGTGATCATGTATGCGGACGATATGACGGATTCCATGAATATGGCGATTACGGAGACGAACCGCCGTCGTAAGATTCAGCAGGCGTACAATGAGGAGCACGGCATTACTCCGCAGACGATCCAGAAGGCGGTACGCGATCTGATCAGCATTTCCAAGACCATTGCGAAGGAAGAACAGCGGTTTGAGAAAGACCCGGAATCCATGAGCAGGGAGGAGTTGGAAAAACTGATCAAAGAAGTGGAGAAGCAGATGAAGAAGGCCGCCGCGGACCTGAATTTCGAGGCCGCCGCAGATTTGCGTGACCGTATGGTGGATTTAAAAGTAAAACTCAGAGATTTTGACAAATAACAGGATAAAAAGAGAGGAATCATAGCATGGCAGATACGATAAAGATGCGCCCGCGGGAATATATTAAGATCCGCGGCGCAAACGAACATAACTTAAAAGGAATTGACCTGGATATCCCCCGCAATGAATTTGTGGTGCTTACGGGCCTGTCGGGCTCGGGTAAGTCTTCTCTCGCTTTTGACACAATCTATGCGGAAGGGCAGAGACGTTACATGGAATCTCTCTCTTCCTATGCCAGACAGTTTTTGGGACAGATGGAAAAACCGGATGTGGAACGGATTGAAGGATTGTCTCCGGCAATTTCCATTGACCAGAAATCCACCAACCGGAATCCCCGTTCTACGGTGGGTACGGTGACGGAAATTTACGATTATTTCCGTTTGTTGTATGCCCGTATCGGCATTCCTCACTGCCCCAACTGCGGTAAGGAGATTAAGAAACAGACGGTGGATCAGATCGTGGATCAGGTAATGGCCCTGCCTGAGGGTACAAAAATCCAGCTGCTTGCGCCGGTTGTGCGGGGCAGGAAGGGACGGCATGAGAAGGTTTTTGAACGTGCGCGCCGCAGCGGTTACGTGCGGGTGCGGGTGGACGGCAGTCTCTATGACCTGAGCGAGGAAGCGGAAGAGCTTAAGTTAGATAAAAATATCAAACATGATATAGAAATCGTGGTCGACCGTCTTGTAGTGAAGGAGGGTATAGAACGCCGCCTGACAGATTCCGCGGAGAATGTTTTTGCGTTGGCGGAAGGATTGATGACGCTTGATGTGATCGGCGGTGAACCGATTCAGTTCAGTCAGAGCTTTGCCTGTCCTGACTGCGGAATCAGCATCAGCGAAATCGAACCCAGAAGCTTTTCCTTCAACAATCCTTTTGGCGCCTGCCCCGGCTGTTTTGGTCTGGGATATAAGATGGAGTTTGACGCGGATCTGCTGATACCGGATAAGAGCGTCAGTCTGGAGGACGGGGCGATTGCGGTTTTGGGCTGGCAGTCCAGCGGCGACAAGGGGAGCTTTACCAACGCCATATTGCAGGCCCTTGCCAAAAAGTTTAAGTTCAGCCTGAAAACGCCGTTTGGGGAGCTTTCGCAGAAGATACAGGATATGATCCTTTACGGCACGGATACATCGGTGGACGTGCACTATGAGGGACAACGCGGGAGCGGCGTATATCCTGTGGTTTTTGAAGGCGTGATTAAAAATGTGGAACGCCGCTATCGCGAGACAGGTTCCGAGTGGAGTAAGCAGGAGTACGAGAGCTTCATGCGCATTACCCCCTGTAAGGAATGTAAGGGGATGCGTCTGAAAAAGGAATCTCTGGCGGTGACAGTATGCGACAAAAATATTTATGAAATTACCTCCATGTCTGTGGCTAAGCTTCATGATTTTATTGGCGGGATGCAACTTACGCCGCAGCAGGAGCTGATCGGTAAGCGGGTATTAAAGGAAATTCGTGCCAGAGTTGGCTTTTTGGTGGAAGTGGGTCTGGAATATCTGTCTCTGGCCAGAGCGACCAGCTCTCTTTCCGGTGGCGAGGCACAGAGAATCCGCCTTGCGACACAGATCGGCTCGGGTTTGGTGGGCGTCTGCTATATTTTGGACGAACCGAGCATCGGCCTGCATCAGAGGGATAATGACAAACTGATTTCAGCCCTTAAAAACCTGCGGGACATGGGTAATACTCTTCTCGTTGTGGAGCACGACGAGGACACCATGCTGGCGGCGGATCATGTCGTGGATATCGGGCCGGGCGCGGGAAGCCGAGGCGGCGAGGTGGTTGCGCAGGGTACGGCGGAAGAAATCATGCAGGTGGAAGAGTCCGTTACAGGACAGTATCTGAGCGGAAAATTACAGATTCCCGTGCCGAAGGCGCGCAGGAAGCCGACTGACTGGCTTACGGTAAAGGGCGCGGAAGAAAACAACCTGAAAAAGATCGACGTGAAATTTCCCACGGGCATTATGACCTGTGTCACGGGGGTGTCCGGCTCGGGTAAGAGCTCCCTTGTCAACGAAATCCTTTACAAGCATCTGGCAAGGGATTTGAACAGGGCAAGATGCATTCCCGGCAGACATAAGGAGATTCTTGGGATTGATCAGCTTGACAAGGTGATTAACATTGACCAGTCCCCCATTGGCAGGACGCCCCGCTCCAACCCGGCTACCTATACAGGGGTTTTTGATCAGATCCGAGACCTTTTTGCGACCACTCAGGACGCCAAAGCCAGAGGCTACAAAAAGGGCAGGTTCAGCTTTAACGTAAAGGGCGGCCGCTGTGAGGCCTGCGGCGGCGACGGCATTATTAAAATTGAAATGCACTTTTTGCCCGACGTTTATGTGCCCTGTGAAGTATGCGGCGGCAAGCGGTACAATCGGGAAACTCTGGAAGTAAAGTACAAGGGCAAGAGTATTTTTGATGTGCTCGATATGACGGTGGAGGAGGCGGTTCCCTTCTTTGAGAATCTTCCTTCCATTCGCAGGAAAATAGAAACATTAAATGACGTGGGTCTTTCCTATGTCAAACTGGGACAGCCTTCCACTACGCTTTCCGGCGGTGAGGCCCAGCGGATCAAGCTGGCAACCGAGTTGTCCAAGCGGAGCACCGGCAAGACCATCTATATTCTGGACGAGCCCACCACGGGTCTGCATTTTGCGGATGTCCATAAGCTGGTGGATATTTTGCATAAGCTGGCCGAAGGAGGCAATACGGTGGTGGTGATCGAGCATAACCTCGATGTGATCAAGACCGCGGATTATATCATTGATATGGGCCCCGAGGGTGGGGAGGGCGGCGGTACGGTCATTGCGCAGGGAACGCCGGAACAGATTGCCAAAAACGAGAAATCCTACACCGGCTTTTATATTAAGAAGATGCTGGAGAAAGCGGCGAAGCGTGAGTGATGCCGGCTGTGGGAGACACCATATTTTGCTTTTGCCGATGAGTTGGAAAATGCTTTTAACTTAGACCTTTCAGAATACTTTATGCAATGTAAAAAGTATTCTGAGGGTCTATTTTATTTATTTTATGAAGTTTAAAACTTTTTTCGGGTCTCATGACAATATATACATGCAAGGGCAAATCTTTGCAAGTCGACTTGGAAGAAGAAGGAGGATGGCTGCTATGAATAATGATGAATTTGAGCGGTTTGTCCTGAAGTTTGGAAAGGATATTCTGCGGTTTTGTCGGATGACAGCCCAAGATGCAGAAAATGGGGACGAACTGTATCAGGATACCATGCTCAAGCTGCTGGAGAAAAAGAAAAGACTGGACTCCATGCAGAATACAAAGAGTTACGCTTTATCCACTTCAATTTATCTCTGGAAGAATAAGAAGAAAAAATACGCAAACAGGATGCGGCTGGTTCCGACAGACAGTATGGACGAGATGTTCGAGGAGGGATACGAAATTTCTGATCCTGACAATGAGACCTCGCCGGAACATATCGTATTACAGCAGACCGAGGTGGACATGATTCAGGGACTGGTGGCATCCTTGCCCGAAAAGTACAGAATACCTGTTTATTTGTACTATTCGGCGGATATGCAGATAAATGAAATATCTGAAATTCTCGGACTGCCGGAAGGAACCGTAAAGAGCCGGATGCGGAAAGCAAAGAAGCAGTTAAAGGAAAAATTGGAGGCGATAGGATATGACGGATGAAAAATTGGATCAAATCTTAAAGCAGGCCCTTGCTCCTGAAATAAGCGACAAAGAAATCCGGGTGCACGGAAGGAGGAAGGGTAAGATGAGGAGATACAGTAAAATAGGAAAAGGCGCTGCAGCGGCAGTGGCAGCTGCCGTTATCGGAATTTCCGGGCTGGGATATTTTAATCCGGTGCTTGCGGCAAAAATTCCCCTGATAGGAAAAATTTTTGAAAGAGTAGAGGATGACATCGTATATTCCGGTGATTATACGGATAAAGGAACCGTTTTGACAAATGAGGATGAGGCAGGGAATCTCGATACATCGGATTATTCCGCATCTGACGAAGGCGTGGCGATTACTGCGTCGGAAGTCTACTGTGACGGATATTCCATATTTCTCACAGTGAATATCAAAGCAGAGGAGGCGGATTTTACTCACATTCCCAGGCACTATACAGGTGTGAATGCCGCGGATAAGCGAACTGCCGCAGGTTTTTATATTGACGGAACGTGGAGCGTTGATGGCAGTTTGACGGAGCGGCTTGAAAATACGTTTGAAGGCGAGGTAATCGACAGCCATACTTTTGCAGGTATGCTTAAAATAAACCTTACAAAGAAAGCTGCCGGCAGCGGCAAACTCAGCCTGAAGATAAGCGGTCTTGGATATGATGATGACAGGATGCTTGACGGTGAAGAGATATCGGCATCCCATTGGACGGATGGCAATTGGAATCTTGTCCTTCCGTTCGAGGCTAACGAGACAAACGTAAAGACTATAGAAGTAGGTGAGAAACAGAATGATATTACGCTTGATAATGTTGTAGTATCTCCGTATCAGGTGATTGTCCATGTGACAACGCCGGGAAAACAAAGAGAACTGACAGACGACAGGAGAGAAAAGCTGCTTTCAAAGGATCCTGATATGACAGATGCGGAAATGTTTGAAATTCTCGGGTGGTCTTATGAACCCTGCCAGACAATTTGCTTTAACCAGGATGGGGAAATGCTCTATCCGGATACGGAAATGGCAGGGAGAGCCGGGTTTGCCGTTCAGGGCAAAGAAATAAAGACATTGTATATTTTTATTTTTGACAATCTTGATGACTGGGCGCAGATGGAGCAGGAAGGAATGAACAGCAGCGCTGCGGACAGGGCTGTTATTTATAAAGAAATTCATGTGGAGTAAGCGGGCAGGGGATCTGCGTATCAAAGCAGTTCCCCTGTTTTTCGTGCAAGACATAAGGGAAGATTTGTAATAGAGCCATCCTTCCGATACCCGCGCTTTGAAAAACGGAGCGCATGTTCGGCAATATTAAATGGTCCTCGAAGCTGTTGCAGACAGGAGTTTTCGGTCAAAGCTCCTTTGGACTGGCAGTCCGATTTTAAAAGAATCGCGTTGTTGTCAATGCCGCCCGCCATGAATGATACGCTATAGACCGTCACAACATCCGATATCTGGCAAGGCAGGCCAGAATCTCCTGTCTCCTTACAAAGGCGGCGGGGCCTGTCCCGTAGTTTCTGGGAGTCAGGGCAAGGATGCCTTCTTTTTCCAGTTTATCGGAAACTTCTTTGGCCAGCTGGGGAATGGTCTTTTTGCCGTCCGCCAGCCGATCCAGCGTATACTGCATGATATACGCCAGAGCGGCGGTCTGGCTCTCGCCGACAATCTGTTCCAGATAACGCAGGTCAATTTCATTTTTATCAAGACTGATGGTGTCCCAGCCGTGGGTTCGCGCCTTTTCAATCTGCTTTTTGCGGACGGCTTTTTTCACCCAGTCATTTTTTGTAACTTTTTCTTCAATCAATTCTACGGCAAGCTCTTTCGCCCGTGCAGTCACATCTTTTGTCTCGTAGCAGTCCATCTGTAACACGGTGTCGGCCACCGACAGATAATCGCCGGAACTGCCTGCAACTAATATGGTAGAAATGCCAAGATCCTGATAGAGACTTCTGATTTTGCGGATAAAAGGTGTGATAGGCTCCTTCTCATCAGAAACCAGCGTGGCCATGCGGGTATCCCGTACCATAAAATTGGTGGCGGAAGTGTCTTCGTCAATCAAAAGGACGGTACTGCCCGCTGCAAGGGCTTCCACGGTATTTGCGGCCTGCGAAGTGCTTCCGCTGGCGTTTTCGGTCTGGAAGCGTGTGGTGTCAGATTTTCTGGGCAGATTATTGATAAACATGGAAATATCTGTCTCATGAATACAGCGGTTTTCCTCGGCCCGCAGTTTGAAGGCGCTTTCGTCGGTGATAACAAGTTCCCTGCCGTCATTGGCGATATGGTTGTACACACCCCGTTCCAATGCCTTTAACAGAGTGGATTTTCCGTGAAAACCGCCGCCTGCGATCACCGTGATGCCCCGGCGGATGCCCATGCCCCGCACTTCGCCCCTGTGGGGAAGATGTAAGGTGACAGCCAGAGAGTCAGGGCTTTTAAAGACAACGGCGTCTTTCAGGGGACGCTGGGATACGCCGCTTTCTCTGGGCAGGATGGAACCGTCCGCCACAAAGGCGGCAAGATCGTGTTCTGCGAGCGCTTCTCTGATAAACTGCTGGTCGTCCGCCAGAGCGGTTACTTTGTCCAGATCCTGCTTCATGCGGGGCTGCATGTGAAAACATTTCTCCGCAAGATCAGGGAGCTGTCGGAAAAGAATCTGGGACAGCTCTCCGGCGGCAATGGTGCGTCCGAAAGCGGGAAAGCCAACTTCGATCCGCGCTTCTATGGCGTCTTTACCAATATGCATGGCGGTGGTTTCCAAAATTTCCTGACCCACCCGGCAGGCCGTCACCAGACCGCTTTTTCCCGAACCCTTTGCGGATCTGCCGTCGCCGCTTCGCAGAGCGCGGTGCAGACAGCGGAGCAGGTAATCTTCGGTTGCAATTCGACGGTGCCTGTTTTCAAAATATGTGGTGGGAATATTGCCCTGATTGCGGTATACGATCCGTACCCGCGAGGGGGTTGCAAAGGGATCGCCCTGTACGTGATCAATGCAGAGACGGTAAGTTCTAAAATCGTATTCTCCTTCCAGAACCTTGTAGGCTTTGTAGCCCTTGTGGTCAATTTCCCTCAGTTTTGTCTGTAATTCCGCTTGTGTTTTCATGATTACCTCCATACTCAGGACGGCGGGCCGGGGATCCGTCCTGCCAAATTCAGGCGGAAACGGCAAAGAATTTTCGGCCGCAGTGTCTGTGTCTGCAAAGAGTATAACACATCTGCCAAAATCTGCTACAAAAATTTTGAAAAGAAATGGCGCAATGGGTAAACATTTTTACTCCATTGTCCGATAATAAAAACAGGAAGCACGGATGCTGGATTCAGGACGGATGGAACCGTTCTGTTTTTGGCGTTTTTTAATTTTTTCGAAAAAAATTATAAAAACCTTTGAAAAACCACTTCAATGAGGGTATAATATAGTAGCCGCATTAGAAAAATAAGCGCGAGGCGCGACTTTGCGAGCGGTGTGTATATTATGATTAAAAAATTTATGCGATATTGACTCTCGGGAAGGGGATTAAAGATAAATGCAGTTTACGGATATCGGTATTGATCTTGGCACTGCCAGTATTTTAGTATATATCAGAGGCAAGGGCGTCGTGTTGAAAGAGCCTTCGGTGGTAGCTTTCGACAGGGATACGAATAAAATCAAGGCAATCGGAGAGGACGCGCGCCTCATGCTCGGCAGGACGCCGGGTAATATTGTGGCGGTAAGACCCTTAAGACAGGGCGTTATTTCAGACTATCAGGTTACAGAGAAGATGATGAAGTATTTTATCCAGAAGGCTTTGGGTAAAAAGACTTTTCGCAAACCCCGCATTGCGGTGTGCGTGCCCAGCGGCGTTACGGAAGTGGAAAAGAAGGCCGTGGAGGACGCCACCTATCAGGCTGGCGCAAGAGAGGTCTCCATCATTGAGGAGCCCATTGCTGCGGCGATTGGCGCGGGCATTGATATTTCCAAGCCCTGCGGGAATATGATCGTGGATATCGGCGGCGGAACTTCCGACATTGCCGTTATTTCTCTTGGCGGCACGGTGGTCAGCGCTTCCATTAAAATAGCGGGAGACGATTTCGACGAGGCCATTGTGCGTTATATGCGTAAAAAACATAATCTGCTGATCGGTGAGCGGACGGCAGAGGATTTGAAGATAAAGATCGGTTCTGCTTTCAAACGTCCTGAAGTGGATTATATGGACGTAAGAGGCCGTAATCTGGTGACGGGCCTTCCCAGAACCGTAAAGGTTTCCTCGGAGGAGACGGAGGAAGCGCTACATGAGACGACTGTGCAGATTGTCGAGACCATACACAGTGTGCTCGAGAAAACGCCCCCGGAGCTGGCGGCGGATATTGCGGACAGAGGCATTGTCCTGACGGGAGGCGGAAGCCTTCTTCGCGGACTGGAAGATCTGATCGCGGCCAAGACGGGTATTAATACCATGACCGCGGAAGATCCTATGACGGCGGTAGCTATCGGAACCGGAAAATATGTAGAATTTTTAGCGGGATACAGAGAGGATTAAAAAATGCTTAAGGGACTGTATACGGCCTATACGGGTATGATTAACGAGCAGCATCGGATGGATGTTCTGACGAATAATCTGGCCAATGCCACGACCAACGGTTTTAAGAAGGAAGGTACCACCAGCGAAGCCTTTGACAGAGTGCTTGCCTATAAAATTAAGGATCTGTCAGAGCCCGCCAATCTTCCCAGACCCATGGCGACTAACAGGCCGATAGACGAGGCGGAGGCGAACAATCCGCTGAACGAAACCTATATGGACAGAAGAATCAGTAAAACCGGCTTGAATCTGGGCGTAAAGATCGGTGAGAATTACGTGGATTATTCGGAAGGCCCTATCAAGGAGACGGGAAATGTGCTGGATCTGGCTCTTTCCGACAGGGGCTTTTTCGCGGTAGAATATACGAATAAGGCGGGGGAGACTTCCGTCAAATATACCAGAGACGGTAATTTTACCATGAACGCGCAGGGATATCTGACCACCCAGGACGGCGATTTCCTGCTGGACGAGGACGGGCGGCGTATTCAGGTAGACCCGGCGCTTACAGTCAGCATTAACAGTCACGGCGACGTCTTTCAGGAAGGCGATGTGGTAGCGACCATCGGCGTTACGGATTTTGAAGATTATAATTATCTGGAGCGGTTCGGGGAGAATTTCTTCCAGCCGGTTGAAGGCGCTACAGAGCTTGACAGGGAAACGGCGGCCGAGGAATTTGGCATCAATACGGAGATTCATGCGGGGTATCTGGAAATGTCAAATATTTCCGTAGTAACGGAGATGGTTAATATGATCACCGTGCAGCGCCAGTATGAGAGCAATCAGAAAGTGATCACCACCTACGACGATACGCTTGAACAGGCAGTGACAAACGGTAAAATGGGCTAATTAATAAGCATACATATTTTGGGATTGTGATAAGGAGGATTCTATGGTCAGGAGTTTATGGTCGGGAGCGACCGGCATGAATGCACAGCAGACAAATGTGGATACGATAGCGAACAATCTCGCTAACGTCAATTCCGTAGGTTATAAGGCACAGGTGGCACAGTTTAAGTCCCTTCTGTACCAGAACCTGCACTCCACGACGACGACGGCAAACGGAGATCCGAAGCCGACAACCTCTCAGATTGGTCTTGGCGTAAGGACGGCGTCCCTCAATCAGATTTTCAGACAGGGAAGCCTGTTGGATTCCGATTCCGATACGGCCTTTGCCATTGAGGGAGACGGATTCTTCGCACTGCGTGGAGATGACGGGCAGATTTTCTATACGAGAAACGGTGATTTTACATGGGCCATCAGTTCCGGAAACCGTATGGCGCTTACTAATTCAGACGGCCTGCCGGTACTGGATTCGACGGGACGCGCCATTGTTCTGTCCGCTGATTATATAGCAAGCAACCTCTCCATCACGGAGGACGGTATGATCTGCTACCCGGACGAGCGGAACAATCCCCAGCCCATTGATGTGCAGATCGGCACATTCCAGTTCAGCAATCCCGGCGGTTTGCGGAGAATGGGCAATACGCTTTATACAGTGACGGATGCCAGCGGCCGTGCGATCAATGAGGATACTGCGGATAATGTTATAAAGAGCCGTATCGTACAGGGCTATCTGGAAGGCTCCAATGTACAGGTGGCAAACGAGATGGTTAATCTGATTGTGGCGCAGCGTGCCTATGAGATGAACTCCAAGTCCATCACCACATCCGATTCCATGCTTGAAGTGGCCAATAACCTTAAGCGTTAATTAACAGGAGATAATATATGAACGACTTAACTAATTTATCTGCATACACGGACTACATGACAGACGCAAACCGCGTAGCCACGGAGCAGCTTCAGAAAAATCTGCAAAATGTGGATGAGGCGGCGAAGAAGAAGGAAGACGCTGCGCTTTTTGACGCGTGTAAACAGTTTGAGGCATATCTGTGGGAACAGGTATACAAGGAAATGCAGAAAACAGTCGATCTTTTTGGAGACGATGAGGACGGCTACGCTTCTAATATGGTGGACTATTTTAAGGACGACGTGATTCAGAAGCTCTCGGAACAGACTGCAACGCAGGGCTCCAACTCTTTGGCACAGATGCTGTATGAACAGGCCAAAATCAATTACGGCATATAAGCTTTCAGGAATTTCATGGAAACGATCAAGGGATTTATCGACCACATTATTTACCGCAATAAGGAAAATGGATATACGGTATTAAATCTTCTCACGCAGGAGGGGGAACTCACCTGCGTGGGTTTTTTTAAGACTATGGATCAGGGCGAGACCATTGAAGCGCAGGGGGAGTATGCCCTGCACCAGATATACGGAAAACAGTTCAAAATAGAGCAATATAAAATATTACCGCCCAGCGATGAGATCAGTGTGGAGAGATATCTTTCCTCCGGCGCGGTAAAAGGTGTGGGAGAAGCGCTGGCCAGACGGATTGTGAAGGCGTTTGGCGCAGATACTTACCGCATTATCGAGGAGGAGCCGGAACGGCTGGCCGAAGTGAAGGGAATCAGTCTGCGCAAAGCCAGGGAAATTGCCGCTTCCGTATATGAAAAGAGGGACGCCAGAGACGCCATGACTTTTTTGCAGGGCTATGGCATTTCCAATACGCTGGCGCTGCGCATCTATGAAACCTATGGCATGGGACTCTATGGCATTATGAAGGAGAATCCCTATAAACTGGCGGAGGACATACAGGGGATCGGCTTTCGCATTGCGGATGAAATTGCGGCGAGAGTCGGCATTCATACGGACTCTGATTATCGGATCAGAAGCGGACTGCTTTATACATTACAGCGAGCGGGAGGTGAGGGACACTGTTATCTTCCTGCGGAGAGGCTTTTATCAGAAGCGGGAGCGCTTTTGGAAATTGAACCTTCCCTGATGGAGCCGCAGCTGCAAAATCTGGCGATGGATAAAAAACTGATTATTAAAATGCCTGCTCCGGGAGAAACGGCGCGCCGGGTTTATGCTTCCACATTTTATTATGCCGAGTTAAACTGCGCCAGACTTCTTCATGAGCTGAACATAAGCGAGGACTTTCTTCCGGCACAGGAGGAGGCTCTTATCAGAAAAATTGATCAGGTGGAAAAGGAGCTTTCCATTACGTTGGACGGATTGCAGAAACGTTCTGTCCTGGAGAGTGTCAGAAACGGTGTGTTCATACTCGCCGGCGGGCCGGGGACAGGAAAGACAACGACCATTAACGCTATTATCCGTTATTTTCTCTCTCAGGGAATGGATATTTTTCTGGCGGCGCCTACGGGCAGGGCCGCCAAGCGAATGACGGAAGCCACCGGGTATGAGGCTCGCACCATTCACAGGATGTTAGAGCTTTCTGGCGCCGCCCTTCTGGAAGGAAAAGCGGCGCGGTTTGAACGTAATGAGGAGAATCCGCTGGAGGCGGACGTTATTATTGTGGATGAGATGTCCATGGTGGATATTTTTCTTTTCCAGTCGCTTTTGAAGGCTATTTCCGTTGGGACACGTCTTATCATGGTGGGAGATGTAAACCAGCTCCCCTCCGTAGGACCGGGACAGGTGCTTGCCGACCTGATTAAAAGTCAGGTATTTTGCACCGTGACGCTTGAAAAAATTTTCAGGCAGGCGCAGGAGAGCGACATTGTCCTGAACGCCCACAGGATTCATGCGGGCGAGGAGCTGGCGCTGGATAATAAGAGCCGGGATTTCTTTTTTCTGGAAAGAAATGACGTAAATGTGATCTATAAGCATATGATTCAGTTGATTCTGGAGAAGCTTCCGCGTTATGTGGAGGCTACGCCATATGACATTCAGGTGCTTACGCCCATGCGAAAGGGCAAGCTTGGCGTGGAAACTCTGAACGGTATTCTGCAAAAATATCTGAATCCGCCGGATGCGCGAAAACGGGAGTGCCATGTGGGAGACACCCTTTTTCGGGAAGGAGATAAGGTTATGCAGATCAAAAATAACTATCAGCTTGCATGGGAAGTGGTGAGCCGCTATAATATTCCCATTGATCAGGGGATGGGAATTTTTAACGGAGATCTGGGCGTTATACGCGCCATAGACGACTACGCAAAGGAAGTAGTGGTGGAATTTGACGAACACCGGCGCGTCACCTATCCTTATGCGGGACTTGATGAGATCGAGCTTGCTTATGCCGTTACCATACATAAATCGCAGGGCAGTGAATACCCTGCCGTAATCATGCCCCTTCTCTCGGGGCCGCACATGTTGTTTAACCGCAATCTTCTTTATACGGGAGTCACCAGGGCCAGGACCTGCGTAACCATTCTGGGAAGCCGCGCCACGCTGCTTGACATGATAGCCAATAATCAGGAAAACCGGCGTTACACGGGCTTTGCCGATCAGATTGTCAGCCTTGCCGCAGACGGGCGGGGGTGACGATCCGGGAAAGGATCTTATATGATTTCAATTCTGAGCGCCATTCTGTCGCTTTTTTATCCTCGCCGCTGTCCGGTGTGCGACGAACCTGTCAGACCGTGGAATGCCCTGATCTGCAGGGAATGCGAGTCTTCTCTGGCTTATATAAAACCGCCCCGGTGCATGAAATGCGGGAAACACATCGGGGAGAATGGAAAAGAATATTGTGCAGACTGCGCAGCCCGCGTCCACTTGTATGACAGGGGCCGCGCTCTGTTTTCCTATCGAACCGTATCCGCCTCCATCGCCCGTTTTAAATATCAGGGCAGAAGGGAATATGCGGCTTTGTATGCCGCTTGTATGGCGGATGCGCTGGGAGACTTTATCAGGGAATGTAAGGCGGACGCTTTTGTACCGGTGCCTCTTCACAAAAGCAGAAAACGGGAACGGGGATATAATCAGGCCGAAGTTCTTGCAAGGGAGCTTTCCGTCCTTACGGGAATACCTGTTTATGGTAATTTAATCGGAAGAGTCAGGAAAACGGCGCCGATGAAAGAATTATCTGCCCATGACAGACAAAATAATTTGAAAAAGGCTTTCAAAATTCTCCGTAATGATGTAAAATTAAGTACGATTATAATTATCGACGACATCTACACTACGGGCAGTACGATAGATGCCATGAGCCACGAACTGAAAAGTGCGGGTGTAGAGCAGATTTATTTTATGACCCTCGCTGTTGGGAGAGGCATATAAAAAATTTATCTGAGGGAGGATGAAGTATGAACGTAAGGAATTGTAGAAAGTGCGGAAGTCTCTTTAACTATGTCTCCGGACCGCCGATTTGTCCTGCGTGCCGGGAGAAGTTGGAGGAGAAGTTTCAGGAAGTAAAGAAATATATCCAGGATAACGGGCATGCGTCGATTCCTGAGGTTGCGGAAGCTTGCGATGTCTCTACGAATCAGATTCATCAGTGGCTCAGAGAAGAAAGACTTGAGCTTTCCGCAGAATCGGGCATTACGCTTACCTGCGAGAATTGCGGCGCGCCTATCATGACGGGACGTTTCTGCCATAAGTGTAAAAATACGATGGCAAATGAGCTGGGCAGCAGTATTAAAAAGCCGGAGCCTCCGAAGGTTGCTAAGAAAAAGGACACAAAGGAAAATCCGAAGATGCGTTTCCTGAATTAGTCCTGCTTTGAAAGTTGGAGAGGTATATGTTAAATGAAGAGAGAGTCGTTCTGATGACGAAGATGGCTTCCTATGAAGCGCACGAGGGGAAAAGATGCCTCGCCATCGGCAGTTATTTTCGGAACGATTATATAGGCTGGCAGGTGCTTAAATCCATTATAAGTGCAACCATCGCATTTGTAGTGGTTTTTGCTATGTACATTTTTTATGATTTTGAAATTTTTATGACGGACATCTACAAGATGGACCTTTTGGAATTTGCCAAGAACGTTCTGTTCTTTTACCTTGGGACAGTGGGCGCCTATGCGCTTATTTCCTATGTGGTATATGCGGTCAGATATAGCAAGGCGAAGAAAAGTCTGCGTGCATATTATATGAATCTGCACAAGCTTTCTTCGATGTACAAAAACGAAAAGAACGGATAAAAGGATTAACATACAATGACGACTCTACTGGTTGCAAAACAGATACTTTTGACGATATACAGTAAATACGAGGTGTATATCACACCGCTTTTAAAATTTCTTCTGGCGCTTGTCACACTTTCCCTGATTAATTCCAGGCTGGGATATATGGAGACGATCAACAGACTGACGGTGGTGCTGATTGTGGCGCTCATGTGTTCCTTCATGCCAACGAATTTTATTGTTTTCATGGGAGCGCTTTTTGTACTGCTGCATCTCTATACATTCAGTCTTGAATGCGCGGCAGTGGTGGGCGTGGGTTTTTTGCTGCTCTTTTTGCTGTATCTGCGCTTTTCACCGAAGGATGCGCTGGTGGTAGTGCTTTTGCCGGTCTGCTTTCTCATGCGGATTCCCTATGTGATTCCCCTTTCCATGGGGCTGATCGGAACGCCGGCTTCGGCCGTTTCCGTGGCGTGCGGCGTGATCGTCTACTATATGATTCATTATGTAACGCAGAATACGACAGTAATTGCGGCTATGGCGGATGAGGAGACAGCGGCGAAATTCAGGTTTATTATTGACGGTCTGCTTAAGAACCGAGAGATGGTCGTTACCATAGCAGCCTTTGCCCTTACGGTAGTGATCGTATACCTTTTGCGGCGTATGAGTGTGGATTATGCATGGACGATTGCCATGACGGCGGGGTCTGTTGTCAATATCATGGTGCTTTTGGTAGGGGATCTGATCTTTGATATTAACCAGTCGCTGATCAGTGTGATTCTGGGGACGATTGTGGCCTTTCTGATAACGCTGATATTGCAGTTTTTCGTATTTTATGTAGATTACAGTCGAACGGAAAAAGTACAATTTGAGGACGATGAGTATTATTATTATGTGAAGGCAGTACCGAAGGTGACGGTGGCAAGACCGGATAAAAAGGTAAAGCAGATTAATTCTGCAAGAAGCGGGGAGACCAGAGGCACAAGACCGGCACATCGTTAAAAATGACACGCATGGAGCGTGCGGCAGACGAAAACGACGCGGAAGGCAGGTGATGAGAGATGGAACAACTGAATAACTGGATTGGAGTCTATCTCGCAAGACTGCATATGCCTTCCATTCACTGGAACGATGTGGCAGAGATTGTCATTATGACTTTTGTTGCGTACCACATTCTTGTATGGATTAAGAATACGAGGGCGTGGGCGCTTTTAAAGGGCGTAATCATTATTCTGGTTTTTATCGTGATTGCCGCTCTTTGTAAGATGAATACCATTCTCTGGATTGTGCCCAATGTCATCAGTATTGCGGCTACGGCATTTGTGGTGGTTTTGCAGCCTGAACTGCGGGCCGCTCTGGAGGAGCTTGGACGCAAAAATTTTCTTGCTACGTTTCTCGATTCCAACAAGCGGGAAGACGGGCGCTTTTCTGACCGTACAATAAATGAAATTGTAAAAGCTTCCGTGGAGATGGGAAAGGTGAAAACGGGGGCTCTTATCGTGATCGAACACGACCAGTCCCTGCGGGAGTATGAGAGAACCGGTATTGACGTGGACGGTATTATTTCCAGCCAGCTTCTGATAAATATTTTTGAGCATAATACGCCTTTGCATGACGGCGCGGTTATTGTCAGGGGGAACAGGGTTGTGTCCGCAACCTGTTATCTGCCGCTGTCGGACAATATGGCGCTTAGTAAGGATCTCGGAACGAGACACAGGGCCGGCGTCGGCATTTCGGAAGTGACGGATTCCCTGACGGTGATTGTTTCCGAGGAGACAGGTAAGATCAGCGTAGCTTACGGCGGTGCGCTGGAGCGGAATCTGGATGCGGGACGGTTGAAGGAACGGCTTCAGGAGATTCAGGATAAACCGGTGGAGGAGAAAAAACGTAAGCTTTGGAAGGGCAAGAGCATTGGAAAGGCAGGGCTTAAGGATGAAGAATAGGCTTACCCGAAATTGGGGCTTAAAAATTGCTTCCTTCCTGAGCGCGGCGGTACTGTGGCTGGTTGTTACCAATATTAATGATCCCATTGTATCTTACCGCGTGGCGGATGTGCCTGTCACAATCAGAAATGCGAATCTGATCACGGACAGAGGACAGGTATACGAGGTGCTGGACGGTACGGATACGATTGATACCGTTACGGTGTCCGCGCCCCGTTCCATTATTGACGCGCTGGACAAGAGTAATATTATGGCGGTGGCGGATATCAATGATCTGACAAGCGTGGATACGGTGCCGATTAAACTGTCTACGAACAAATACAGTGATAAGCTGGACAGCATACGCGGCAATATTGACAGTGTGCGGCTCGGCATTGAGGAGAAGCAGACCAGATCTTTGCAGATAAGACCGGCTACTACGGGGCAGGTGCGCAACGGCTATGTAGTGGGCGATGTTTCCATGGATCAGAACCTGATTCAGATTTCAGGCCCGCAATCCGTTATCTCACAGGTGGCGAAAGCGCAGGCGGAGGTTGACATTTCCGGTTTTACTAATAATATCAGCACGGATTCGGATATCCGGCTGTATGATGAGGATGGCCATGTAATTACAACGGAAAATATTGAAAAGAGTATTTCCAAGGTGCGTATCAATGCGGAAATTCTGGAGCTTAAGTCGCTGCCGGTTATCTGCGAAGTCACGGGTACGCCCGGGGATGGTTATCAGTATACGGGAGAGGTTGTCTACAGCAAGGGAACGGTTACGGTTGCGGCCAAATCGCAGACGCTGGAACATGTGGAGTCGATTGAAATTCCATCCGGGACTGTGGATGTGACCGACGCGTCGGAAGACGTGACAGTGCTCGTTGATCTTAACGATTATCTGCCGGACGGCGTGGTTCTTGCGGAGGATAATTTTGTGGGCAGGATCAACGTTACCGCAAAGATAGAGCAGGAACGGGAACGGGCGGTAAGAATCCCGGTAGGACGTATTCTCTTTGAAGGACTTCCCGAGGGCTATCAGGCGGTCATTACGGAGCCTGCCAACGAATGCAGCATCATGCTGACAGGGCTGCAGGGAGCTTTGAATGAAGTTACGGCGGAGGATGTCACGGCTACTGTGGATCTGGAAGCATGGATGGCGCAGGAAGAGATGGAAGAGCTTGTCGAGGGCAGTTATTGGCTTCCTGTAAACGCTGTGGCGGCAAATGCAAACCTGAAACAAAGCGGCGTCACAGAGGTGCGGGTGCACATCATTATAGAAGAGTAAAAGGCGGAGGTAAAACATGAGCAGATTATTTGGTACAGACGGAGTACGCGGTGTGGCGAACGAGGAGCTTTCTCCTCTTTTGGCAATGCAACTGGGACAGGCGGGCGCGTATGTCCTGACAAAGGAGAATGAACACAAACCAACGATTATGGTCGGCTGCGATACGAGAATATCAGGGGATATGCTGGCCAACGCTTTGATGGCTGGCGTTTGCTCTGTTGGCGCCAACGCTGTATACGTGGGAGTGGTTCCCACGCCGGCGGTAGCCTATCTCACCAGAAAATATAAGGTGGATGCAGGCGTAGTGATTTCCGCATCCCACAATACGGTGGAATTTAACGGCATTAAATTTTTTGACGGGAACGGCTATAAGCTGCCCGATTCTCTTGAGGATGAGATCGAGGAGCTGATCAGAAGCGATATGAAGGGCGTGAAATTCCCTACCGGTGCAAGCGTGGGTAAAATCAAGTACCGCACGGATGCAAGAGAAGAATATATCAATCACGCCATGAAGGCAGTGAACGTGGATCTGCGGGGCATGAAGATCGTTTTGGACTGCGCGGAGGGCGCATCTTTCTATACATCCGTGGAAACCATGAAAGAGCTGGGCGCCGAGGTAGTGGCTATCCACAATAACCCTGACGGCACAAACATCAACGCCAACTGCGGTTCCACGCATATGGAGGAGCTGCAGGCGAGAGTCGTTTACGAGAAGGCACATTTGGGACTTGCCTTTGACGGAGACGCAGACAGACTTATGGCGGTGGATGAGTTGGGAAATATCGTGGACGGCGATCAGATTATGGCCATCGTAGGCAATCATATGAAGTCGCAGGGAAAGCTGAGCAAGAATACCATCGTGGCTACGGTCATGAGCAATCTTGGCTTTTTCCTGATGGGTGAGAAAAACCATATTAAGATAGAGCAGACCAAGGTGGGAGACCGCTATGTGCTCGAGCGCATGCGGGAGATCGGAGCAAGCCTTGGCGGTGAGCAGTCGGGTCATGTGATCTTTTTGGATGAGAACACTACGGGAGACGGACTTCTCAGCGCGCTTCATCTTTTACAGGTGCTGGTTGAGACGAAAAAGCCGCTTTCGGAGCTTGCGTCCATTATGGAAGTGATGCCGCAGGCGCTGGTGGGCGCAAAGGTGCCCAATCATAAAAAAGAGAAGTTTATGGATTATCCTGAAATTGCAGAGGCTATTGCCACTCTGGAAAAGAAATTTGCGGGAGAGGGCCGCGTGCTGATTCGTCCTTCCGGCACGGAACCTCTTGTCAGAGTTATGATTGAGGGCAAGGATCAGAAAGCCATCAGCGAAGAGGCGAAGAAGCTTGCCGAACTGATTCAGAACATCATGCTGTAAGAAAAAACCACTGCCATTTGTTCATGTTTTAAAAGACAGATACTTTCGCAAGATTGTGTTTTGGGTCTTGAGAAATTAATCGGAAAATGGTATACTCTCTATAATATTTATGAAGGCAATGAGCAACGGAGTTTTGGGGTATGCTCTGTGATTTCATATAAGCGGAAAGAGGAAGAGATTATGGTAAGTCAAAAGGTAGTCATCAAAAATCCCACAGGGCTGCATCTAAGACCGGCAGGCATCCTATGTAAGGAAGCCATGCAGTTTAAATCTCTGATAACTTTTACATTTCGTGAAAATACAGCGAACGCCAAAAGTGTCCTGAGCGTGCTGGGGGCATGTGTCAAGTGTGGCGATGAAATTGAGTTTGTATGTGATGGAGAAGATGAGGAGGAAGCCCTGAAAGCGCTGGTCAGTGCGATTGAGAGCGGTCTTGGAGAATGACGTCACAGATAGACCCCGCTGTATGCAGCGGGGTTTTTGTATGCGCGTAAGCAATGTGCGGCATGAAGACAGGGAGGCCGAAGAGCTTCCTGCCCGACGCTGCGACTATATATCATAGAGGAGGATTTACTATCATGTTAAATTATAGGAGATATCGTAGAAACCCGGTGGTGGACTACCCGGAGAGGGAGTGGGTAAACAGGCAGATTGAGAAGGCGCCGGTCTGGTGCAGCGTGGATTTGCGCGACGGCAATCAGGCGCTGATTGATCCAATGATTGTGTCGGAGAAAATTGAGTTTTTTAATTATCTGATTAAGCTGGGCTTTAAGGAAATCGAGATCGGATTTCCGGCGGCCAGCCAGATTGAGTATGATTTTCTGCGTCAGCTCGTAGACAGAAAGATGATTCCCGACGATGTGGTGGTGCAGGTGCTGACACAGTGCCGTGAGGAGCTTTTGGAGCGCACCTTCGAATCCATTGAGGGATGTAAGCAGGCTATTGTGCACATTTACAATTCTACCTCCACTTTGCAAAGAGATGTGGTTTTCAATATGAGCCGCGAGGAGATTATGAATATTGCCGTTGAGGGTGTAAAGATGGTAAAGCGCCATGCGGCTGAGTTCCCGGGTAAGATCATTTTGGAGTATTCTCCGGAGAGCTTTACCGGCACGGAACTTGACTACGCGCTGGAGGTCTGCAACGCCGTGCAGAGAGAGTGGGGCCCTACAAAGGAAAATCCCATGATCATCAATCTGCCTTCCACAGTGGAAATGACCACACCTAACGTTTTTGCGGACAGGATTGAGTGGATGAACAGACATCTGGAAAACAGGGAAGCCATTATCCTGAGCATACATCCCCATAATGACAGGGGTACCGGCGTGGCCACGGCGGAGCTTGCCCTGCTTGCAGGTGCGGACCGTGTGGAGGGAACGCTTTTTGGTAACGGCGAGAGAACCGGAAACGTGGATATTTTAAATATTGCCTACAATATGTTTTCGCAGGGAATTGATCCCGAACTTGCCCTCGAGCATGTGAATGAAAGCATTGAAATTTACGAGAGGTGCTGTAAGATCCCGGTGCATCCCAGACATCCGTACGCTGGCAAGCTGGTGTTCACGGCTTTCTCCGGCTCCCATCAGGACGCTATCAACAAAGGCGTAAAGGCCATGAAGGAGCGGGGCGGCGAATTTTGGGAGGTGCCCTATCTGCCCATAGACCCGGCGGACATCGGCAGGGAGTATGAACCGATTGTGCGTATTAATTCCCAGTCTGGCAAGGGCGGCGTTGCCTTTATTATGGATACCTACTTTGGATTTAAACTGCCCAAGGGCATGCACAGAGAGTTTGCCGATGTCATTCAGGCAATTTCGGAGAAACAGGGAGAGGTAAGCCCGGATCAGATTATGGAGAGCTTCCGCGAAGAGTACCTGATGAAGAAGGAACCCATTCATTTCCGTAAGCTTCGGGTGGATGATCTGAGTGACGAGACAGATTCCGAGTTTGATACGAAGGTGACGGTGGCCTATACCGACGCCGGAGAGGAAAAGACCTTTGAGGCGGTTGGAAACGGCCCCATTGACGCAGTGAAGCGGGGGATGCAGGAAGTGCTGAACGTCAATATGAAGATTCTGGATTATGAAGAGCATGCGCTTCAAAGCGGCTCCAATTCCCAGGCGGCGGCTTATATTCACCTTCTGGATGCGGACGATGGCAGAGTGACCTATGGCGTGGGAGTCAGCTCCAATATCACAAGGGCATCCGTGCGCGCGATTTTTTCGGCAGTGAACAGACTCAGGCTGGGCGAAAAGAAGTAAGGAGGCTGACTTATGAATCAGATAGAACAACTCAGGCAGTGGGTGAACGAGTCGGATAATATTGTTTTTTTCGGAGGCGCAGGCGTTTCCACGGAAAGCGGTATTCCGGATTTTCGCAGTGTGGACGGTCTCTATAATCAGCAGTATGATTATCCGCCGGAAACCATATTGAGCCATACTTTTTACAGAAGAAATACGGAAGAATTTTACCGTTTTTACCGTAATAAAATGCTGTGTCTGGACGCGAAGCCCAATGCGGCCCATCTTAAGCTTGCGCAGTGGGAAAAGGAAGGGAAGCTTAAGGCTGTGGTGACTCAGAATATCGACGGACTTCATCAGGCGGCCGGCAGTGAGAAAGTATATGAGCTTCACGGTTCGGTGCTGCGAAATTTCTGCGAATCCTGCCATAAATTTTATGATGTGCATTATATTGCAGATTCGGAGGGCGTGCCAAAGTGCAGCTGCGGCGGAGATATAAAGCCGGATGTGGTTTTGTATGAGGAAGGGCTGGATCAGAACACGCTTTCCGGGGCAATCCGTGCCATCAGCGAAGCGGACGTACTGATTGTAGGCGGCACGTCTTTAGCGGTGTATCCTGCGGCAGGACTTTTGGATTACTATAATGGAAATAAGCTGGTGCTTGTAAACAAGACGCCCACAGCAAGGGATGGTATAGCGGATCTGGTGGTACAGGGAAGCATCGGAGAGATTTTTTCACAACTCAACTAGTTTGGGGAGCTTGGGTATGGACATTCGGGTTGGCGACATTTTGAAAATGAAAAAAAAGCATCCCTGCGGCAGCGTGGAGTGGGAGGTGCTTCGAATCGGCGCTGATTTTCGGTTAAAATGCGCAGGCTGCGGACACCAGATTATGATTCCCCGGCCAAAGGCGGAAAAGAATGTGCGCTCCGTTACGCATCGCGAGGCAGGGCGTCAGGACGGAGAAGACGAGTGAGGTCGACGCGGCAGGGACGGGAGCAGCCCACGCGGCGGGGACGAGAGCAGCTAAAAATCTCTTGCACTATATGCAGGAGTATGTTATCATATATATCCGTGATATATTAATTTGGGCGTAAAACCCCACATCCTTGCTCCTTTTTAGCGAAGGGGCCAGAGACCAAAAGGAGGGAAAGAAGCATGAACAAGTATGAGTTAGCCGTTGTTGTCACCGCTAAGATTGAAGATGACGAGCGTGCCGCTACTCTGGAGAAGGTGAAAGCCTTAGTGGAGAGGTTCGGCGGAAAGATCACAGAAGTTGACGACTGGGGTAAGAAGAGACTCGCATACGAAGTGCAGAAGATGAAAGAGGCTTATTACTACTTTATTCGCTTTGAAGCAGAGAGCACAGCTCCCGGCGAGATCGAAAGCCGCATCCGCATCATGGATAACGTCATCAGATACCTGTGCGTCAGACAGGACGAGAAATAGGAAGAGGTATTCTATATGAATAAAGTTATACTGATGGGACGTTTGACGAGAGACCCCGAGGTGAGATATTCCCAGGGGGAGAATGCGACGGCGGTTGCCAGATATACGCTGGCGGTAGACCGCAGATTTAATCGCAATAATGATGAACAGACGGCAGATTTTATCAACTGTGTTGCTTTCGGGAGATCGGGCGAATTTGCGGAGAAATATCTTCACAAAGGCACAAAGATCGCAATTACAGGGCGCATCCAGACGGGCAGTTACACCAATAAGGATGGCGTCAGAGTGTATACGACAGACGTTGTGGTAGAAGATCAGGAGTTTGCGGAGAGCAAGAACGCGTCCGCGGCTAACGGCGGGTATGCGCCCGCAGAGAGAAACGATTCTGCTCCGGCGGCTGCGGGGGACGGTTTCATGAATATCCCCGATGGCATTGACGAAGAACTGCCGTTCAATTAAGGAGAGCGCGTTGGGCGCCAGAATGGAGGTTTACTATGGCATTTAATAAATCAGACAAGCCGGATTTCCCCAAGAAAAAGGGAGGCATGCGCAGAAGAAAGAAAGTCTGCGTATTCTGCGGCAAGGATAACGTGATTGATTACAAGGACAGCAACAAGCTGCGCAGATATATTTCCGAGAGAGGAAAGATTCTGCCCAGAAGAATTACCGGAAACTGTGCAAAGCATCAGAGAGCGCTTACCGTAGCGATCAAGCGTGCAAGACATCTGGCGCTGATGCCGTATGTACAGGACTAAGGTGTCTGAGAAAACAGATTATAACTTTTACAGAAAATCGGGTGCCGTGGGCATCCGATTTTTTATCTGTCGGAGGCAACAGGCACCCCTATATTATGTCATTTTTAAAAGAAAAAGGTCTATATATTGGTGTGGCGGTATTTGGCAAAAAATGCTATACTAATGTGAGAAGTGCTTCTAATGCTCATCAGCAGAGGCTGCTTCGCAGAGAAGCGCTAAGTCTCATATTGAAGAATGCCAGAAAACGGCGTTCTTCATGAGTGACGGGAAACGGTTTTAAGAGGGATAAGATGAAAAATACGGTGAAGTTAAAGGGGAGGATGAAGGCGTATCTGCAATCCTCTCTATATCTGGGATTTTTGCTTGCGGTTGTGGATATTTTAGTCTATATGCTGGATTATCGGGCAGGGCTGGTGGTGACCGCATTTTTGATTTTCTATTTTGCAATCGTAGTGTCCCTGATGCTGTATAACAAACCGATTATCATGAATGAACTGATCAGTTTTGCGACCCAGTACGGACAGATTCAGAGAAGGCTTTTGCGGGATCTGGAGCTGCCTCATGCGCTTTTGGATGATACCGGTAAAATAATATGGACCAATATTGCTTTTGAACATATCACGCATCAGGAAAAGGGATACCGCAAATCCATAACCACTCTTTTCCCGACCATTACGAAGGACAGGCTTCCCGGCCGGGAGGGGGAAGGGGAGATTGAATGTCAGGTGGACTATGAGAATGGAAATTACCTGGCGAAGCTCAAAAAGATTTCCCTTAAGGAGATGGCGGAAAACAGTGATATTATTGAGGCGAAGGGGTACGACGGGTATCTGATCGCCCTGTACCTGTTTGATGAGACGGCGTTGCAGATTGCTTTACAGGAGGTGGATAACCAGTCTCTTGCGGTGGCGCTCATTTATCTGGATAATTATGACGAGGCGCTGGAGAGCGTGGAGGAGGTCAGACGATCCCTTCTGATCGCGCTGATCGACCGTAAGGTAAACAAATATATCGCAGCGCTGGATGGTATCTGTAAGAAGCTTGAGAAGGACAAATATCTGGTAATCATGCGTAAGGAGGCGGCAACCCACCTGCAGGAAAGCCGGTTTGATATTTTGGAGGACGTAAAGACAGTCAATATCGGTAACGAGATGGCTGTCACCATCAGTATCGGTATGGGATTAAACGGCCTGTCCTACGCTCAGAATTATGAGTTCGCACGAAACGCCATAGATATTGCTCTGGGGCGCGGCGGCGATCAGGCGGTAGTAAAGGTGCCGGAAAATGTGATTTATTATGGCGGAAAGAGCCAGCAGATGGAGAAGAGCACCCGTGTCAAAGCGAGAGTAAAAGCCCATGCCCTGCGCGAGATTATTTCCGTCAAGGATGAAGTTTATGTCATGGGACACCGCATAGGCGATGTGGACAGCTTCGGCGCGTCTGTAGGTATTTACAGGATTGCGGAAGCGCTTGACAAGAAAGCCCATATTGTGTTAAACGATGTGACGGCTTCCATGCAGCCCATGGTAGATATGTTCCGGCATAATGAAGATTATGCGGACGACATGATAATTACAAACCAGCAGGCGCTGGAGATGGTAGGAAACAATGCCGTGCTTGTGGTGGTGGACGTCAACAAGCCGAGTATTACGGAGTGCCCGGAGCTGTTAAAGCGCTGTAAATCCATTGTGGTGCTGGACCATCACAGACAGGGGACGGAGAGTATTGAGAACGCGACGCTTTCTTATATCGAGGCTTACGCGTCTTCCTCCTGCGAGATGGTTTCGGAGATTCTGCAATATATCAGCGACGATCTGCGGCTGCGTGCCGAGGAGGCGGCCTGCATGTATTCCGGCATTATGATAGACACTAACAACTTTATGACTAAAACGGGTGTCAGAACCTTTGAGGCGGCCGCCTTTCTGCGAAGGAACGGCGCGGATGTCACCCGCGTCAGAAAGCTGTTCCGGGATGATGCGGCGGAATATAAGGCGAAGGCTGATGCGGTCAGTCAGGCGGAGATATACCGTCACTATTATGCCATATCCGTGTGTACGGCGGAGGATGTCGCAAGCCCTACTATAGTAGGCGCGCAGGCGGCCAATGAGCTGTTAAATATCAAGGGAATCAAGGCCAGCTTTATTCTTACCAGATATAACGGTATTATTTATATCAGTGCCCGTTCCATCGACGAGGTGAACGTGCAGGTGATCATGGAGAGAATGGGCGGCGGCGGTCATTTAAATATGGCCGGGGCACAGATTGAAAACGGCACGATGGAAGAAGGCATTGAGAGCATTAAGAGAACGCTGGATACGATGATAGAGGAAGGGGAGTTGGATTAATATGCAGGTTATATTACTGGAAGATGTGAAAAAATTAGGAAAAAAAGGTGAAATTGTAGAAATCAGCGACGGGTATGCAAGAAACTTTGTACTGCCCAAAAAGCTTGGCGTGGAAGCAAATTCCAAAAACAGAAACGATTTGAAGCTCCAGAAGGCCAATGCGGATAAAATTGCGAAGGAACAGCTTGAGGCGGCCAGAGAGCTGGCAGGGGTGCTCGAGACAAAGGAAGTGGCCCTTAAGATGAAGTCAGGCGAAGGAGGAAAGGCTTTCGGTTCGATTTCCTCAAAGGAGATTGCGCAGGCGGCGAAGGAGCAGTGCGGACTGGAGCTGGATAAGAAAAAGATACAGCTTCCCGAGCCCATCAAGGCGCTTGGCGTATATGAAGTAAGCGTGAAGCTGCACCCGAAGGTGACGGGTAAATTGAAGGTGAAAGTGACGGAAGGTTAACGCGGAAGCGGACACTTTCCGCAGCGGGGGTATGTTTTGGCAGCAGAGGAAGCGATATTAAAAAGAATATTGCCGCACAGCATGGAGGCGGAGCAGTCCGTGATCGGATCCATGATCATGGACAGGGAAGCGATAGTGGCTGCCTCGGAGATGGTACTGGGAGAAGATTTCTATAACAGGCAGTACGGCGTTTTGTTTGATACGATGGTGGAGCTCAACGATGAGGGAAAGCCGGTGGATCTGGTAACCCTGCAGGACAGGCTGCGGGAGAAGGATGTGCCGCCGGAAGTCAGCAGTCCGGAATTTATCAGGGATCTGATTACAGCGGTTCCCACCTCGGCGAACGTGAAGTATTACGCGGGTATCGTTGCGGATAAAGCGGTGCTTCGGCGGCTGATCCGCATGAATGAGGAGATTGCAAACCAGTGTTACGTCGGTAAGGAGAGTCTGGAAACGATTCTGGAGGAGACGGAGAAGCGGGTATTTGATCTGGTACAGAGGCGCGGTGCAGACGAGTTCGTTCCCATCAGGCAGATTGTAATGAACGTGATGGACAATATCGAGAAGGCTTCCCATAATAAGGGAAATGTTACCGGCGTGGCCACGGGCTTTCTTGATCTGGATTATAAGACTTCCGGAATGCAGCCGTCAGACCTGATTCTGGTAGCGGCAAGACCGTCCATGGGAAAAACGGCCTTTGTCCTGAATATAGCCGAGTATGTGGCTTTTAAACAGAATAAGACAGTGGCCATATTCAGTCTGGAGATGTCGAAGGAACAGCTGGTGAACCGTCTGTTTTCCATGGAAGCCAGGGTGGATTCCCAGCATATCAGGACCGGTAATCTTTCGGATGCGGAGTGGGAGAAGCTGATCGAAAGCGCCGGACAGATCGGTAAGTCCAATCTGATTATTGATGACACGCCGGGTATCAGCATATCGGAGCTCCGCTCAAAATGCAGGAAATATAAATTGGAGCATAATCTGGAAATGGTGATTATCGACTATTTGCAGCTGATGTCGGGAAGCGGCAGATCTACGGATTCCAGACAGCAGGAAATTTCGGATATTTCCCGTTCCTTAAAAGCCCTTGCCAGGGAACTGCGTGTGCCTGTGATGGCTCTTTCGCAGCTTTCCCGTGCGGTGGAGCAGCGTCCCGACCACAGACCGATGCTTTCGGATCTGCGTGAATCCGGCGCCATTGAGCAGGATGCCGATGTGGTTATGTTTATATACCGCGATGACTATTACAATAAAGATACAGAGAGAAAGGGAATTGCGGAAATCATTATCGCCAAACAGAGAAACGGTCCGATAGGCACGGTAGAGCTTGTATGGCTGCCGGACTTTACGAAATTTGCGAATTTAGCAAAATAGTTCAAACAAAGAGGTATTTGGCTGAACATAATACCGAAATTACGAAAGAGACGACCCGGGCGGGGGAGTCTCTTTTTTACTCTGCTTATGCGGATGAAGAAAAAGCCGCAAAGAAAAGGAGGATCGTATATGAACGATACAATCTACTATATTTCAGAGGCCTCAAAAAAGGTGGAGGTGGAGCCCCATGTGCTGCGCTATTGGGAGGACGAGTTAAAGCTTTCGATTGCGCGCAATGAAATGGGACATCGCTGCTATACGGGAAAAGACATAGAGACTCTGCGGCGGATTAAGCAGCTTAAGGAGCAGGGCCTGCAGTTAAAGGCCATACGAATGGTGCTGCAAAGCAGTGCCGGAAAGGAAGAGGAGACGGAGAATAAAGCCTTTGGGAATGAGGCAATTGCAGAAAAGGTGGAGGATATGGTCATGAAGAAAGCAAAGAAGTATATGGTTACGATGTCAAAGGGAAAGGAAACGGTACTGGAAATGCCGGAAGAAGGACAGGAGCTGAAAGAATATGAGGAGCCGCTGGATGACGAACGGGAGAAAAAGGCGAAACGCCTTCAATATCTGTTACAGCATATGATGACCGATGTGGTCAAATCGGCTAACAGGGAAATGTGTACAGAGATTAAGGAAAGTATATTGAAAGAACTGGACTACCAGTTCAGACAGCAGGAGGAACGAGATGAGGAGCGGCGCAGACTGGATGAGGAGCATTACCGCAAGATTGACGAGATGATAAGCCGCAGACGTCATCCCGTGGAGAAGCTTGCCAGGGGCAAAAAGAAAGAACCGCTCCCCCCAAAGTAGAACTCTGGGGAGCCGGTTCCTTCAATTATTTGACCGAATGTAATTAACCCTGAGAAATAGAGCCTGTCGGGCAAGCGCCTGCGCAGGAACCACAGTCGATACACTTGGCGGGATCAATTTCAAACTTACCGTCTCCCATGCTGATAGCGCCAACCGGGCACTGAGCCTCACAGGCACCACAAGATACACAAGCGTCACTGATTACATATGCCATGACAATATCCTCCTTATGTTATAAAAATAATTGGTAGCAATAGCAATTTGCCATATTTTTATTTTAATATAAAAGGAACTAATATACAAGTAGAAAAATATAGCTATCTCTTGATTTTCACCGCATCTATGAGTAAAATATAATGTGAGGGGTTATGCTGTCGGGCAGGTTGAGTTGAGTCGCAACAGTACATAATTACAGAGGAAGATTCAGAACAATGGGAAAAAATAAGAAAATACAGCTTTTCAGAAAAATGAGAAACAATATTATTGTGTTGAGCTGCTTCGTTTTAATTGTCGGGCTCTGCACATTTATTTTGCGAAAGACTCTGTGGGAGAATACGAATCAGATGGGGCTGACTCTTGTGGAGAATTATACTTCATCGGAGGAGAGCAATATCCGTACCTGCGAGGCGATTCTTGATATTTGTGTGAATTATATCGGAGAGCGGGAAAAGGAAGACATTTCCATTGAAGAACTGAGACAGGGACTGTATCCTTTTATGAGCGGTTTGACGGATATGTATGGCAGCGAAAATATACGCATATATGGAAGAGTCTTTGACGCCACAGAAATTTTATCGGATGATCCCGAGGTGGAAAATGCCGGAGATCACGATGTTACAGATATGGAGTATTATCAGGGAGCGGTGGCGGCCGCCGGAGAGACCTATATTTCGGCGGTTTATACGGATTTTTTAACAGGGCTTCCCATTGTTACCATGTGCAAAGTGGTGCCTGAGACAGGAAGCTTTATGGCCATTGATATCAAACCTGGCTGCTTCGAAAAGAATAATAAGGATCTGGTGCTGCCGCAGAACGCATCCTATTATCTGGTGGGCAGAAAAAATTCCCTGCTCTATTATCAATCCTGCTGGGATTATGAGCGCGATGAATTTCAGGCCCTTGTTTACAGCTACATAGAGGACGCGGAGTGTAATCAGAAAAGTCATGTTCTGGAAAATATCAGACCCGCCGACGGTATTGTCCGCAATGTCTATTTTCATCATATGGACAACGGCTGGACGGGGATTCTGACCATACCCGAAGAGGAAATTCTGTCTGGCACGGATACGTTTCAGAATATCAGTATTATGCTGATTCTGCTCGGTATTGCCGTTTTTGTATTTCAGGTGTTCAGAGAATACGGGAATGCAAAGAGCCATCAGGCGTTGATGGATCAAACAAGGATCTATCGGAATGCCATGGACAGTACGGCTCGTGCATGCAGGGCGATTTATTATATTGATGTAAAGGAAAAGACTACGGAGACGGTTTATCCCCGAAGGGAGGGGAGGGCTAAACGCAGACCTTACGATAGGGCGGTGGAAGAGTATTTAGATTTCGGAAGAGTAGAGGAAGAATATGTAGATCAGCTGAAAGCCTTTTTGAACCTGCCAGATATTATAAAGCAGCTGGCGGCAAAGGAACATATTGAACAGCAGTTTAAGGTGAAAAGGGCCGGGAGCGAAGCCTATGAATGGTGCTCTATTGCGATCACGGCCGCGGAGGAGGAGAACGGCGAGCTGACGGCGCTTACCATGGCGGTTCGTAATATTGACGATGTCATAAGCCGTGAGGAAAAGCAGAAGCAGATGCTTGAGCAGGCTGTGGAACGCGCCGAGGCCGCGAATCATGCCAAGAGCGATTTCCTCTCCAGAATGAGTCATGATATCCGTACGCCTATGAACGCTATTCTTGGTATGACATCCATAGCGACAATGCATATCGACGAGAAGGAACGCGTGCTGGATGCTTTGGGCAAAATTACGGTTTCGGGCAAACACCTTCTGGGATTGATTAATGAAGTTCTGGACATGAGCCGTATTGAGAGTGGTAAAGTCAGTCTGGCGGAAGGGTCGTTTAACCTATCGGATACAATAGAAAGCCTGATGACGGTGTTCCGCACGCAGATGGATGCCAAGGGCCTTATGTTAAATGCCGGCATTGCAAAGCTGGAGCATGAAAATGTAATTGGTGATGAACAGCATTTGCAGCAGATTTTTATGAATATTATGGGTAATGCGGTTAAGTTTACGCCGGAGGGTGGCAAAATCAGTATATTTATAGAAGAGAAACCTTCTGCGATCCGCGGCTGCGGCTACTATGAGTTCACTTTTGAAGATACTGGTATCGGTATGGAGAAGGAATATATTGACAAGATCTTTGAGCCCTTCTCCCGTGCGGCGGATTCCCGTACAAGTAAAATCGAGGGAACCGGTCTGGGCATGTCAATTGCGGTTAATATAGCGCGCATGATGCAGGGCGATATCAAAGTAGACAGTGAATTGGGTAAGGGCTCGAGATTTACCGTTACCGTCTATCTGAAGCTGGACGATACCACGGATGCAGATCTGGCGGCATATAATGGACTGCCGGTGCTGGTGGTGGACGACGAGGAGCTTTCCTGCGAGAGTTCCTGCGAAATGCTCAGGAGTCTTGGTATGGACGCTGAGTATGTGCTCAGCGGTGAGGCGGCGATGGAGCGTATTGCGAAGACGGAGTCGGAAGGCGTAAAGTTTGCGGTTGCGCTTCTGGACTGGAAGATGCCGGGAAAAGACGGCCTCGAGACGACAAAGGAAATTCGAAAGGCATTTGGGCATGATATTGCCATTATCATTTCCTCGGCTTACGACTGGGCCGATATTGAATCGGAGGCTGTGGATGCGGGTGTAGACGCTTTTATCGGAAAGCCTCTGTTTAAATCCCGCCTGATACAGGTGCTTAAGGAAGTGCTGGGACATGAAGAGCATCGGGAAGAAGGGGGATCTACGGTGCTTGAGACCTTTAAACAGCAGGATTTCTCGGGCAAAAGGGTATTACTTGTGGAAGATAATGAAATTAATATTGAAGTGGCCAAAGAACTGCTTGGCATCGTAGGCATTCAGATTGAGACGGCGATGAATGGAAAACTGGCTGTAGAGGCCGTTATGGAGAAGGAACCGGGTTATTATGACTTAATCTTCATGGATATTCAAATGCCGGTTATGAATGGATATGAGGCGGCCAGAGCGATCCGCGCAAGCGGCAGGAAGGATTTGGAAGAGATTCCCATTGTTGCCATGACGGCGGATGCCTTTGCGGATGATATTAAGAGGTCGCAGGATGCAGGCATGAACAGTCATGTTTCGAAACCGGTGGATGTTCAGAAGCTGGAAGAGGCGCTCATACGGTGGATTCGATAGCGGCGTGGGACAAATAAAAGTAATACATAAGGACGGAACCGATGACCGGCGCCGTCCTTTTTTACGGTTAGTGTACTCCCAGCTCTTCGCGGCGTTTCCGAACGCCTTCCAGGATAATCTTTTTCTTTTCTACAAGTTTGTCTTTTTCCATGGCGGGGACGCCCGAAAGCTTGTATTCCATGCCAAGCTTTTCGTATTTGGATTCGCCCATCGTATGATAGGGAAGCGCGTCAAGCGCTTTCAGGTTGGATAAAGAACCGATAAAATAGCCAAGCTGGTATAAATAGTTATCGTCGTCAGTGATACCCGGTACAATGACGTGGCGAATCCATACGTCCACATGCTTTTCGTCCAGATACTCTGCAAAAGCGAGTATACCTTCATTGGGCTGAGAGGTCAGCTCTTTATGTTTTTCGGGATCAATATGTTTGATGTCCAGCATAACGAGATCTGTCAGCGTCATAAGCTTATCCAGTTTGGCGAGCCATTCCGGATTGGCGTTCTTTTTGTAGGCAATTCCGGAAGAGTCGATGCAGGTATGCACATTATTTTTTTTGGCAAGCGTAAACAGATCAATCAGGAAATCTACCTGCATGAGCGGTTCGCCGCCGGTGACGGTAATGCCGCCTCCATGATAAAACGCTTCGTTTCGCTTATACTGTTCAAAAATATATTCCGGTTCCATCAGCGTACCGCCGTTCATATCCCAGGTATCGGGATTATGGCAGTAGGCGCAGCGCATGGGGCAGCCCTGTACAAAAACCACGAATCTGGTTCCCGGACCGTCCACGGTGCCAAAGCTTTCAAGAGAATGAATTCGTCCCTGCATATCAGTCTACCTTCTTTCTGCTATTTATGGGAAAATAGCGTTTTGGATATCTATAGTATAACCTTTATGGCGGGAAAAAACCAGAGGTTTCAAAAGCTTTTGCGAAAGCCGCGGTATGAGATGAAAAAGGCTGACCGGATTATCCGATCAGCCTTTGTGTGCTTTTGGCCCTTAATTAGATGTTCTCATGGAATGTACGAGAGATAACATCTGCCTGCTGTTCCGGTGTCAGCTTGATGAAGTTTACTGCATAGCCGGAAACGCGGATTGTCAACTGAGGATAGTTCTCGGGATGCTTCTGCGCATCCAGTAACATATCTCTGTTGAGCACGTTTACATTAAGGTGATGGCCGCCCTTTGTTGCATAACCATCCAATAAGTTTACTAAGTTATCTACCTGAGCATTTGCTGCCATTTTATGATCCTCCTATATTCATATATTTTTTTTGTATTAATCCATATCATTTCTTTGGGAACAAGCTCCCGAGAGCTGTGACGTCCTAAATCCGTATGGTTCAATACTACTTATAATCTTCCAGTCCATCCAATCCATCGTGGAGGGTAGGAACGCTGCAGGCCAACGGGGTGCGGGAGCAATCCGTGCACCCCATGGTCTGAACATTTTTAGAGTTGTCTGTCTGGTCGCTGACGTCAACATTTACATGGCCGACGCCCTGTGCCATCCCGGAATCCATCATTTTGATAAAATCGTCTATCATCTGTTTATCATCCATAGCGTCACAACTCCTTCTGTTTCATTTTATGCCGAGCCCGCAAAGCAGTGCCCGTATAATGGGGAATGCCTTTATTTCAGGCATTTTTCCTATTTGTTCAGGTCAAGCTCGATGTCGCCTGCAAATACCTGATCCTCTTTACCAAGAGCGCCCGGAATGATGGTGAAGGTATTGGAGATACCATCCTGTGCATCGTTAAACGGAAGCTTGGATACGGAAGACAGGGAAGCAACTGCACCGTGGGTATCACGACCATGCATCGGGTTAGCGCCGGGTGCGAAAGGCTGGCCTTTCTTACGTCCGTCAGGTGTGTTACCGGTAGCCTTACCGTAGGTTACGTTGGAAGTAATGGTAAGGATAGAGGTTGTAGGAACACCGTTTCTGTAGGTGTGATGTCTTCTGATCGCTGTCATGAACTTGTGAACGATCTCCTGAGCAATCTCATCTACGCGGTCGTCGTCATTACCGTATTTAGGGAACTCGCCGGTTGTCTTGAAGTCAACGATGATGCCGTCCTCGTCTCTGATGGGCTCAACCTTCGCATACTTGATAGCGGAGAAGGAGTCAGCTACGATGGAAAGACCTGCAACACCTGTTGCGAAGTAACGCTTAACGTCTCTGTCATGAAGAGCCATCTCTGCTCTCTCATAGCAGTATTTATCATGCATATAGTGGATGATGTTCAGTGTGTTTACATACACATCTGCCTGCCACTCAAGCATGTCGATGAACTTATCCATAACATCATCGTAATCCAGAACATCACCGACAACAGGACGATACTTGGGACCAACCTGCTTCTTGGTAACTTCGTCGATACCGCCGTTCAAAGCGTACAGCAGACACTTTGCAACGTTTGCACGAGCGCCGAAGAACTGCATTTCCTTACCGATAACCATGGAAGATACGCAGCAAGCAATACCATAATCGTCGCCGTGTGTCACTCTCATCAGATCGTCGTTCTCATACTGGATGGAAGAGGTCTGGATGGACATCTTCGCGCAGTATTTCTTCCAGTTCTCAGGAAGTCTTGTGGACCAGAGAACCGTAAGGTTGGGCTCGGGAGAAGGACCAAGGTTTGTCAGGGTATGCAGATAACGGAAGCTCATCTTTGTTACCATGTGACGTCCATCAACGCCAACGCCGCCCAGAGACTCGGTTACCCATACCGGATCGCCTGCGAAAATCTGATTGTACTCAGGTGTGCGGGCGAATTTCACGCATCTTAACTTCATGATGAAGTGGTCAACAAATTCCTGAATCTGCTGCTCGGTGAATGTACCGTTAGCAAGATCTCTCTCTGCGTATACATCAAGGAAAGTAGATGTACGTCCGAGGGACATAGCAGCGCCGTTCTGCTCTTTTACGGAGCAAAGGTATCCGAAGTAAGTAGCCTGAATAGCTTCCTGTACGTTCGAAGCGGGCTTGGAAATATCGCAGCCGTAAGAAGCAGCCATTTCCTTCATCATCTTAAGAGCAACCATCTGCTCGGAAATCTCTTCGCGAAGACGAATAACATCGTCTGTCATAACGCGGCCGGTAGAATCCTTCTGCGTCTGCTTGTCTTCGATCAGTCTGTCAATACCGTACAGAGCAACACGTCTGTAATCACCGATGATACGTCCACGACCATATGCATCCGGAAGACCTGTGATGATATGGGAAGAACGGCAGGCTCTCATTTCCTGATTGTAAGCGTCAAAGCAGCCCGCATTGTGAGTCTTTCTGTGTGTGGAGAAAAACTCACTGATTTCGGGATCAACCTCGTAGCCGTTGTCAGAGCAGGCCTTCTCAGCCATTCTGATACCGCCGTAAGGCTGTAAGGAACGCTTGAAGGGCTTATCTGTCTGGAAACCTACGATGGTCTCTTTGCTCTTGTCCAGATAGCCGGGGCCGTGGGATGTGATGGTAGATACAACCTTGGTATCCATATCAAGAACGCCGCCTGCCTCACGCTCCTGCTTCTGTAAGTCAAGAACCTGTGCCCAAAGGTCCTTTGTGTTCTGTGTAGGCTCTGCCAGGAAGGACTCGTCACCGTCGTAAGGGTGATAGTTTCTCTGGATAAAGTCGCGGACATTAATTTCTTTGTCCCACTTACCGCCTACAAAATCTTTCCATTCTGATCTCATTTCTGTACCAACCTCCTATTTTAAAATTTTTATAAAGTAACGTATAAACATCCGTATTCAGTGTTTTGCACAACCGCCGTATGCATGGCTGAATCGGTAAGAATATTATATGCCATCGGACGAATCACAGTCAAGACAGCCCTTGTTCTTTTTCTTATACAAATGCAAAAAATCGGCTGGAATTTTTGTGAAAAATGCAATAAAACAGGCAGTATTGGAAAAGATAAGGATATGATTGACGGAATTGACGCTTTCTACTATAATTCTATTGGTACAAAAAACGGGATGTATTCACGAATGGAGGTAACGGATCATTATGGCAGATATTACGAAGGACACAACAATCGGCGAAGCGCTCAGGGCCAATCCTGATATCGCGCCCGTTCTTATGGAGATCGGCATGCATTGTCTCGGCTGTCCCTCCGCTCAGGGTGAGACGCTGGCAGAAGCCGCTATGGTGCACGGTATTGAAGTGGACGATCTGATGAGCAGAATCGCAGCGGTTTAGAAAGCAGCAAAACGCAAATAGAAAGGACCCCTGTGCTTTCTTCAAACAGAGAGCGCAGGGGTTTTGTTTTATTGCTATATGCCGGCTAATACTTCCAGAGCGTTATCCTTGATCAGGGGGTCGCAATGCTCCTCCAGATAAGCTCTGGTGGAGGATTCGGCCTTTTCCGCTTTTGCATACTCGGAGATCAGGCAGCACAGACGATCGTAACCGTCGGCTTTCCCGGATTCAGGATCCAGAAGCAGAAGATATGCGCCGGTGTTTTCATCTTTGTAAAGCGTATCGCTTCCCTGACGGAATCGGCCGGCAACCCGGGCCAGTCTGGATACTTCGCGCAGGGAACGGAAGGAATAAAGGCGGCTTACCGCTCTGTCCTTATCGGCGGGGGGACGTACGCCCTCCCGGAAAGAGCTGTGCGCGGCGTGTCCGGCATCCTCGGTGCCATTCATTCTTCGAAGAAGGTTTAAAACCTCATCCGCACTGTCGGCGAAGGCTTCCATTAAGGCCTCGTTATCCCCGGCATCCTCGGGATCGGATTCGTCGTCATGCACGGAGGGGGCGAATTTTGCAAAGCGGGTGTCCAGCTCTTCGGGATCTTCCACCTTTGTTACAATCAACACAAGGCATTCGGCGTTTAAGGGAATCGCCTCAATCATAAGGGGAATATCTTCGGCTTCAAAACCGCATTCATAGGCGGCCTGCTGTATCAGGTCGCGGAACAGGCTTTTTGCCTTTTCCGTACCGTAGGCGAGCTCGCTGATTTTCAATTCCCGGTTCAACAGGTCTTCTCTGGTGAGCGTGCAGCGAATTTGCTGCTCATTTACTTTTTCTATTTTCATGCTGTCGGTCGCTTCCTTTTCTACTTATAATTATTCTGGTTTCTAACCGCTTGTTTTTCCTTTGTGGAAAATATACTCCTACCGTCGCTTTTAGTCAATAGTGCGCGGAAAGTGTTTAAAAAATTTTAATAATTTTAGAAAATGCTTGCATTTTATGTCAGATTATGGATATAATCTTACTACAAGATGTCTTCTGATAATCCGCAGGGAAAGGAGGCATGCCAAATTTAATAATAACATCTGCGTCTTCGCGGTATCATGAAGCGGAGGCGGTCTTATGGGCGACGTGCCTGTCAGAGAACATATCTTACTCTCTTCGAAAGATTCTTTACTTCGAGTGTACACAAATTATAATTCACAAGGAACGAGTAGGTTATACAGTTATTTTTCAAATTTATCTGCATGTCAGAAGTATCTTTAAAACTGTTTCCGCCCCATATATCATATGCCGTTAGTATATCACGGTTGAGTTATTTTATAGTTTTTTTTCTCCTTTTTATGGGATGAGGCATAAGGGGCCCGGTACATGCCGTTTTTGGGAAATGAGTGACGGCCTGCCTGTTTTTTATAGCATCAGGAGAGTATGGCGTAAGGAGGTTCCCGCTAAAACACGCCGATGGCCGAAATACCCAAAAAAAACTAATGACTGAAAGGGAATAGTTTGTTATAATCGTAGTAAATGCGGCGGGCAGGAAAGGGAAAACTTCTCTGCCCGGCCGGCGTTTACTACAGACGGTCAAAAAGGAGCTGGACAAATGAAAAAAATAATTCCTGTGATCGTCGCGATCGTCCTTATTATAGTGATTGCGGCGGTAGGATTTGGGGCGAAGCTGTTTGAAAAGTACTCCTACTCGAAAGAGAGGGCGGATTTAACGGAATATTTTGGAGTTGAGGGAGACAACGACGTACCGATTATTTTACAGGACGAGTTGATCGAAGAACATGCGAAAATATTTGATAACATGTGTTATTTCGATATAGCCACAGTGCATAAATATTTTAACGACAGATTTTACGAGGACAAGGCGGCGGAAGAGTTGGTTTACGCCATGCCGGGAGGTTTTTGGACCGTTGATATCGGAACGATAAATTTTTCGGATTACGGCGCGGATTTTGAGGAGGCCGGCATTGCATGGGATTATGTAATTTCCCGTTATGAGGACGGCGTACTCTATATTGAGGCGGATTTTGTACAGCGGTATTCCAATTTTACCTACGAGCTGTTTACAGGGCCGAACCGTATGCAGGTCTACACGGAGGGAGGAGAGCGGCAGACCGCGCCCGTCTTAAAGGATACGCAGGTGCGCTATCAGGGCGGCATCAAGAGTGATATCCTGACGGACGTCTCCGGGGGAGACACGGTTGTTGTGCTGGAGGAGATGGAAAACTGGACGAAGGTGAAGACGCAGGATTCCTTCATCGGCTATGTGGAGAATAAGCGGCTGGGAGAAAAGTCTGTGGAGACGCTGGAGCCGCCGCCGGCAAATATGCCTGTCGACTATGAGTCCAATACCCGGGATTATAAGATTAATCTGGGCTGGCATGTGATCGGTGGCGTGGATGGAAACCAGACGTTGGAGAGTGTTGTGTCGCAGACGAAGGGACTCAATGTGATCTCGCCTACATGGTTCAGGCTCACCGGCAACGAGGGAGAGTTTACCAGCTTTGCCTCGACTGATTATGTGGACAGGGCGCATGGGATGGGGCTTGAGGTTTGGGCGCTTATGAGCAACGTGGAGGCCGAGAGTGCGGATGTGGATATGTATGAGCTGCTTTCCCGCACACACAGCAGATGGAATCTGATCAGCAACTTGATAGCAGCTGCGCGGGAGTATAATCTGGACGGCATCAACATTGACTTTGAAAATATCAGTCTGGATGCAGGGGAACCCTTTATTCAGTTTATCAGGGAGCTTTCCGTTCCCTGTAGAAGATATGGCATTGTGCTGTCGGTGGACAATTATGTGCCTATGGGACACACGGATCATTATGACCGGGCCGAGCAGGGTGTGGTGGCGGACTATGTGATTATCATGGGATATGACGAGCATTACGCGGGCAGCGATGAGGCCGGTTCCGTCGCGTCCATTAATTTTGTGGAAAACGGCATCAAAAACACGGTGGCGGAGGTGCCGCCGGAGAAGGTGATTAACGGGATTCCTTTTTATACCAGAATCTGGAAATCGGGCGCGGAGGGCCTTAGCAGCGAGGCGGTGACAATGGGCATGGCGCAGGAGTTTGTGGAAAACCATGGTATTGCAGTCCGCTGGGACGAAGCCACCTGCCAGAATTACGGGGAGATTCAGGAGAACGACACCTTTTATCAGGTATGGCTTGAGGACGCGGATTCGATTCGCGTGAAGCTGAACATCATGCAAAATTACGATATCGCGGGTGTGGCGGCATGGCGGCTGGGCCATGAGTCGGCCAATGTCTGGGATGTGATAGAGGAATATATGAATCAGCCGTAATTTTTCAATTTCTTTCTTCATATATTTGCACAAAGGCGCCGAATTGCAGGGCGAAACGGAGATTCCGTCATGGCAGGGGCGAAGGTGTTGCGGTATGGGTGAGGTATGGAGAAAGAAAAAAAGAAAAGTTATGACAAAGTTGTCAGGAATGTACTGTTTCTGTTATTATGTATTGCAATAGGATTCACATTTCGGGGCGGCGCGCGTCTGGTATCCTCAAGGCGGATAGCGACAGGCGGAGAGGAAAGAGAAAAGCCCTGCGTAATCATAGACGCCGGACACGGCGGCGCAGACCCCGGCAAGGTGGGCGTGGATGGCAGTCTGGAAAAGGATATTAATTTAAAGATTGCAAAAAAGCTGGCTGCATTTCTTACGGCGGCGGATGTGGATGTGGTTCTGACCAGAGAGACAGACGAGGGCCTCTATGAGGAAAATGTTTCCAATAAAAAAGTGCAGGACATGAAAAACCGGGTGGCGCTTATTGAGGAGAAGAAGCCTGTGTTGACGGTCAGCATACACCAGAACAGCTACCATGAGGAATATGTGCACGGCGCGCAGGTGTTTTACTATGGGGCAAGTGAGGAAAGTAAGGCGCTGGCGGAGCGGATACAGCAGGTTCTTGCGGCGGAGATTGATCCTGATAACGCCAGACAGGCCAAGGCGAATGAAAGCTACTATCTTCTGAAAAAGACCTCGTCGCCTATTGTCATCGTGGAATGCGGGTTTCTCTCCAATTATGAAGAGGCGCAGAAGCTTTCTTCCGAGCTGTATCAGGAGAAGACGGCGTGGGCCATTCATCTGGCCATTTTGCAATATATAAGCGCTAAGTAAAACAAGCGGGATACAGAGGCTAAGTAAAAACAAAGGTCTGCTTAAAGGCATAAGAAGCACATGGATACAAAAGTAGTCAGAATAGATCAACAGCATATTGACCGTGCCCTGATCAGGGAAGCGGGCGGGATTATTAAGGCCGGCGGCCTGGTGGCCTTCCCCACAGAGACGGTGTACGGGCTTGGCGGCGATGCAACCAATCCCGCCTCTTCCAGAAAAATTTACGAGGCAAAGGGAAGGCCTTCCGACAATCCCCTGATTGTACACATTGCGCGGATGGAGTCACTGCCTGCCATTGTGCGGTATGTGCCGGAGGCGGCAAAGAAACTGGCAGAGGCGTTCTGGCCCGGGCCTCTGACCATGATTATGGAAAAATCCGAGGCGATTCCGAAAGAAACCACGGGCGGTCTTGATACCGTGGCGGTGCGCATGCCTTCTCATCCGGCGGCGTTGCAGTTTATTGATGCATCCGGCGGTTATGTGGCGGCGCCCAGCGCCAACCGCTCCGGCAGGCCGAGCCCTACGTCGGCCAGATATGTTGAGGAGGATTTGGGCGGCAGAATAGAGATGATACTGGATGGCGGCGATGCACAGCTGGGGCTGGAGTCCACCATTGTGGATCTGACGGTGGAGCCGCCGGCGGTTTTGCGGCCGGGCTTTATTACCAGAGAAGCACTTGGCGAGGTGCTTGGGCAGGTGGAACAGGACGTAACGCTTTTTTCGGACGACGGTGGACAGGCTCCCAGAGCGCCCGGCATGAAATATCGGCATTATGCGCCAAACGGCGTGCTTACGATTGTCAGAGGTCCGGCGGAGGAAGTGGCGCGTTACATTAACGACGGCCTTGCAGAGGGGCGGATAAATAATAAAAAAACGGGTGTTATAGCAACGGATGAAACGATAGGAGGCTACAAAGCCGACGTGCCGCGCAGCGTGGGAAAGAGAAGGGACATTAACGCGGTGGCGAAGGGATTGTATCGGATTCTGCGGGAGTTTGACGACGAGGGGGTGGAGCTGATCTACTCGGAGAGCTTCGACGGAGACGGCGTTTCTCAGGCTGTAATGAACCGGCTGCTAAAGGCGGCCGGACATAGAATGATAGATGTTTAAGGAGGGAAAGGAAATGATTGCAATCGGAAGTGACCACGGCGGATATGACTTAAAGGAAAAGGTAATCGCACATTTGAAGGAACGGGGAATCGAATGTAAGGATTTTGGCTGTTCGGATAAAGCTTCCTGTGACTATCCGATTTTTGGCGCGGCAGTGGCAAAGGCGGTAGCTGCGGGGGAGTGTGACAGAGGAATTGTCATCTGTACTACGGGCATCGGTATCTCCATCACGGCGAACAAGGTGAAGGGGATTCGCTGCGCGCTTTGCGGAGATCCTGTTTCCGCAAGACTTACAAGAGAACACAATGACGCCAATGTGCTTGCCATGGGGGCGGCAATTATCGGAGAGAGAGTGGCGCTTAATATTGTGGATATCTTTTTGGACACGCCTTTCTCCGGGGAAGAAAAGCACCAGAGAAGAATTAATGAGATTGAAAACTGTTGATGTGCCACATCGCAATCATGTCTGGGACTTTGAGCTGAGGCAGAAAGGCATGGCTATTATGGAGATGAGACGAAGATCGGCTGCTTGTCTGGCGGTGGTTCTGTTTTGCGCTGCGATGCCGCTCTCCGTACAGGCTACGGAGGAAACCAAGCAGCAGATCAGGGAGGCGGAACAGCAGAGGGAAGAGACGGAAAACAGACTGGATGAGACAGAGAAGAATTTGCAGGGCTTAAATGAGCAGCACAGTTCCTTACAGGGCACGCTCTCCACATTAAATACAGAACTTACGCAGGTGAGCAATAACCTGAATGATCTGGAAGAGCAGATCGCGGATAAGGAAGCGGAGATTGATGATCTGGAGGCTGATATTGCGCAGGTGGAACAGGAGCTTGCGGAGGCCATAGCTTTGAAAGATGAGCAGTATGCCACCATGAAAAAGCAGATTCAGTTTACCTATGAGCGCAGCAGCAACCTCTACATGGAACTGTTTTTTTCCTCCGGAAGTCTGTCTGACTTTCTGAACAAAAACGAATATATTGAACAGCTTTCGGCATATCAGAAAAAGGTGCTTGACGAGTACAAGGCCGCGCAGGCTGCCATGGAACAGAAGCAGGAAGAGCTGGAGCTTGCAAAGGCACAGCAGGAACAGAACAGAGAAGAGCTGGCGGATTACAGGGTGCAGGTTGTGGCGGAGCAGGGGCGCGTATCCGGCCTTGTCAGCCAGACCTCCAGCTCCCTGAATGCGACGGAGAATCAGATATCCGAGGCGGAGGCGGCGGCCCTCGCTTATGAGCAGCAGCTGAAAGAACAGGAGGAAAATCTTTCGGCTCTCCGGGCAAAGCTGGCGGAGGAAATTCGCATGGCGGAGCTGGCTGCGCAGTCCAGCTGGCGGGATATCTCCGAGGTAAGCTTTGCGGAGGGAGATCGGTATCTGCTGGCGAATCTGATTTACTGCGAGGCGGGCGGCGAGCCCTATGTGGGGCAGGTAGCCGTAGGTTCGGTGGTGATTAACAGAGTGCTGAGCTCTGTGTATCCTGATACAGTAACGGGTGTTATATATCAATCGGGACAGTTTTCACCTGTAGGCAGCGGAAGGCTTGCCCTTGCGCTGGCGGAGGGGCGCGCCACGGCTTCGTGTTATCAGGCGGCGGACGAGGTTATGGGGGGCACCACTAACGTGAGTAACTGCGTCTATTTCAGGACGCCTGTGGACGGAATTGAGCCCAGATACCGAATCGGAGGGCATATTTTCTATTAAGCAATGAACAAAAGAAAGCCGCGAAAAGCGGCGGTTTGGCGAATCAGGTATATTGTTCCAGCGGTTTTTGCAGATCTGCAAACCCGCCCTCATAAATAATCTGTAACAAACTGTTAAGTGTCAGAAGCGCCTTTTTCAGCATATCTTCGCTGAGCAGGCCGGATTCTCTGGCGGTGACAAGCTCGTCGATATCCACAACCTTTACAAACCCGTCGGGATAGACGATTACGTCCGCCAGAAGATCAGTGATAATATAGGTATCGGTTTCTTTGTTATAGTCATAATCAACAATATCACAGTACCAGTAAAGAAGTGAGTCGTCAGCGCTGTAAAAACGGCTCACTTTTATATTTTCCCGCAAAAAGTAGCAGGAGCGGCCGTGATGGAGATCCTTGCGGGGCTTGAGGGTATTCCAGGCGGTGACCATGATTTTTTCGTCGCGATAGAGAAATCTGTCGTCCTTCAGTAGTACGCATTCTTCCGGAATCAGTCTTTTTCGGTAAAGAATAGGATCTGCCATATCGTTGTCTCCCGTCCTGTTTTTGAGTTCGCGAAGCGAATCCCGCAAGTGAGACTGCTTGCTTTGTTATTAAACGTACACCGACGGAGGGGAAAAGTCAATATCCCTCTTTTTCATAATTTTACTGGACATAAGTACCAAAAATGGGTATAATTTTATTGTTAGACTTTGGGGGAAGTTCTGCGGATTGGGAAGGCGATACTTTGAAGTATAATAAAACTGTTTATCGGGCCCTTGTTATGATTACACAGTTTGGCGTCAACATGCTGGTTCCCATCTTTCTCTGTTCTTTCGCAGGGATGTACCTGGACAGAAAGCTTGGAACGAACATATGGATGGTGGCGCTCTTTTTTGTGGGAGCATTGGCCGGTTTTACCAATGTATTCCGCTTTGCAAGAAAGATTTATGAGATACCGGCGCAGACGCGCAGGCGTAGCACGCAGGTAAGAGAGAGCGATGAGAAGAAAGATTGATCCAACGCTGTTGGAGCTTTGCATGGGCATTGCGGCCTACGGCATTATTTTTGAGATTGTGCTTTTGTTTTTCTCCCGAAATCCGGTTTACAGCGCAGGCCTTTGGATCGGTATCATTCTGGCTCTGGCCGGAGCCGTCCATATGTGGTGGTCTCTGAACCGGGGACTGGACTTGCCGCAGAAGGCTGCCGTAAAGAGTATGAGCACACAGAATATCATACGTTATGTTACGATAGCCGCGGTATTGGCCGTGCTCATGTGTACCGATTTTGCGAATCCCATATTTGCTTTTTGCGGCTATATGGGCATGAAGGTTTCCGCTTATCTGAATCCGCTGATTCACAGGCTTCGGACGGGTAAGGAGAAGCAGGAAGAGGAAATTTCTGACGGCACTGCTATGTAACGGTGATATATACAGCCGTTACAGTTAATATATTTTACTAATGTGTAGAAGGAGGTGAAAAGATGGGACAGGGAATTATGTTATCCGGAGCAGCAGATATTGATTTCATGATTCACGGCGTCTTTCCTTATCAGCTCTTCGGGCAGACGGTATGGATTACGACTACGCATGTCTGTGTTCTGATCGTCATGCTGCTGATTGTTGGGTTCTGTATTGCGGCCAATCGTGTCATCAAGCGTGCTTCGGATGTTCCGGGAACATTCCAGAATATTGTCGAGTTGGTAGTGGAAATGCTTGACAAGATGGTTGGCGGCGTTATGGGTAAATTCAGCCCGCAATTCCGCAACTACATAAGCACGATCTTCATATTCATCCTGCTCTCCAATATTTCCGGGCTGTTCGGGCTGCGGCCGCCGACGGCGGACTATGGCGTTACTTTGCCCATGGGTCTTATGACGTTTACGCTGATCCATTTCAACAAATTCAGGTATCAGAAGGTAAAGGGCGTAATCGCGGGACTGTGCGATCCATGGCCGATCTGGGCGCCGATTAATGTGATCGGTGATGTGGCGGTGCCGATTTCATTGTCGCTGCGTCTGTTTGCAAACGTATTGTCCGGCACGGTTATGATGGCTCTGGTGTACGCGCTTCTTTCAAAGATCGCGATTATCTGGCCGGCAGCGCTCCATGTATATTTTGATCTGTTCTCGGGAGCGATACAGACTTATGTGTTCTGTATGCTGACCATGACGTACATTACGGACGCCTGCACGACGGAGTAGGAAACTGTAAATTTGCGAATAAGCAGACTCAAAATGCTGCGCATTTTTTGCTCGCGTTGCTTATCATAAAGCACACCGGCCAGAGTGACATGCAAGCATGTCTCTGTCCGCCGTATTTTCTGACTCTGTTTATTCGCCTAAATCATAAGGAGGAAATTAAAAATGGGAGAATTTAACAACAATTTTATCTTAGGATGTTCAGCGATCGGCGCTGGTCTTGCGGTTATCGCAGGTATCGGACCTGGTGTAGGTCAGGGTATCGCGGCGGGTCATGCTGCGGCGGCAGTGGGAAGAAACCCGGGCGCTAAGTCCGACGTTACCTCGACCATGCTGCTTGGACAGGCCGTTGCTGAGACCACAGGTCTGTATGGACTGTTGATCGCAATGCTGCTGCTCTTCGTTAAGCCGCTTTTGCCGTAACTGTGTTACGGCAGGTATCAAGCTATTCTCAATCGCTTTGCGATGGGCCTGATGCCTGGCACAATATAAGTGTTCTTACGGTCCGTGCGGCGAATGCGCAGACCTGTGAGGTACATTTCAACGAAAGGAGGACTAACGCTTGAGTGCGACAGTTGCAGATTTGGTAATGGTGTCTGCGGAGATGGCGCCGAGGCTTTTTGACCTCGACTTACAGCTTATCGCGGATTCTGTGCTGATGATTATAGCTGTGTTCTCACTCTTTCTGATCGCGTCCCATTTTCTGTTCAATCCTGTACGGGAAATGATGGAAAAGCGGCAGGAGCGCATCAAGAACGAGCTTGATACGGCGGCATCCGATATGGAAAACGCCAAAGCGCTGAAGGAAGAGTATGAGGCAAAGCTTAAGGAAGTGGACAAAGAGGCTGAGGAAATTCTTGCTGAAGCAAGAAAGAAGGCCCTGGCCAATGAAAATAAGATCGTGGCGGACGCGAAGGAAGAGGCGGCAAGAATTCTTGAAAGAGCCGGCGTAGAGGCGGAGCTTGAAAAGAAGAAAGCGGCCGATGAGGTGAAGCGCGAGATGGTTGTGCTTGCATCCATGATGGCGGCCAAGGTCGTGAATGCGGCGATTGATACGACTGTACAGGACAGTCTTGTGGAAGAGACACTTAAGGAAATAGGTGATAGCACATGGCTAAGCTGATTTCAAAGACATACGGTGACGCGTTGTTCGAGCTTGCGGTTGAAGAAGATAAGGTAGACGTCCTGTTAGAGGAGATTGAACAGCTTCAGAAAATCCTTGCAGAGAATGAAGATTTCGGCAGACTGATGAACCACCCGAAGATCATTAAGGAAGAGAAGATCGAGGTTGCGGGGAGTGTGTTTGCGGGAAGGATATCCGAGGAGCTGCTTGGATTCCTCACTATTATTATCTCGAAGGACCGTTACAGGGAGATCAACGAGATCCTGACATATTTTGTCGCGAAGGTTAAGGAGTATAAGGGAATAGGCATCGCCACGGTGACGACGGCCGTTCCGCTCAAGGAAAGCCAGTGTAAAGAAGTTGAAAAAAGACTGCTTGACACCACAAAGTACAAATCAATGGAGATCAGTTACGGCGTGGATGCATCCCTGATCGGGGGCATGGTTATCCGAATTGGCGACAGAGTTGTTGACAGCAGCATCAGGACGAAACTGAATGAGCTGCAAAAGGATCTGTTAAAGGTACAGATATAAAATCTATAAAGAAAGGTGCGTATGATCCATGAATTTAAGACCAGAAGAGATCAGTTCAGTCATTAAGGATCAGATTAAGAGATATGCTTCCGAGCTGGAAGTATCCGAAGTGGGTACGGTTATTCAGGTGGCGGACGGTATTGCTCGTGTGCACGGACTTGAGAATGCAATGCAGGGTGAGCTTTTGGAGTTCCCCGGTGAAGTTTACGGTATGATCTTAAACCTTGAGGAAGATAACGTAGGTGCGGTTCTGTTTGGTAACCAGCACAATATCAACGAAGGCGATACCGTAAAGACCACAGGACGCGTGGTAGAGGTTCCTGCGGGCGACTGCATGCTCGGACGTGTCGTAAATGCTCTGGGCCAGCCTATAGACGGTAAAGGTCCCATCCAGACTGACAAGTATCGTAAAATTGAGAGAGTTGCATCCGGTGTTATCACGAGAAAATCGGTAGACACACCGTTACAGACAGGTATTAAGGCAATTGACTCCATGGTGCCCATTGGAAGAGGACAGCGTGAGTTGATTATCGGCGACAGACAGACCGGTAAGACGGCGATTGCGATTGATACTATTATTAACCAGAAGGGACAGGGCGTGAAATGTATCTATGTTGCCATAGGTCAGAAAGCATCCACTGTCGCTTCGATTGTGAAAACGCTGACAGAGTACGGCGCGATGGCGTATACCACCGTAGTTGCCGCTACAGCCAGCGAGACGGCGCCCTTACAGTACATTGCACCCTATTCCGGCTGTGCAATCGGTGAGGAGTGGATGGAGAACGGCGAGGATGTGCTGGTGGTTTATGACGACCTGAGCAAACAGGCTGCCGCATACCGTACACTTTCCCTGCTGCTTAAGAGACCGCCGGGGCGTGAGGCATATCCCGGTGATGTATTCTATCTGCATTCCAGACTGCTTGAACGTGCGGCAAGAATGAGCGAAGAGTACGGCGGCGGTTCGCTGACTGCGCTTCCGATTATCGAGACCCAGGCAGGCGATGTATCTGCATACATACCTACCAATGTTATTTCCATTACGGACGGCCAGATTTATCTGGAGACGGAAATGTTTAATTCCGGTTTCCGTCCGGCAGTTAATGCGGGTCTTTCCGTATCCCGTGTAGGTGGTGCGGCGCAGATCAAGGCGATGAAGAAAATTGCGGCTCCTATCCGTACGGAGCTGGCACAGTACAGAGAGCTGGCGGCGTTCTCCCAGTTCGGTTCGGAGCTGGATGCCGATACGAAGGAGAAGCTGGCACAGGGTGAGAGAATCAAGGAAGTGCTGAAACAGCCCCAGTACAAGCCGATGCCGGTTCAGTATCAGGTTATCATTATCTATGTGGTAACGAACAAGTATCTGCTGGATATTCCGGTTGAGGATATCACAAGGTTTGAGACGGAATTCTTTGAGTTCCTTGACACGAAATATCCTGAGGTGCCGAATGCAATCGCGCAGAATAAGGAAATTAACGACGAGACTGATGCGAAGCTGAAAAAAGCCATTGAAGAGTTTAAGGCGCAGTTCAAGTAAGTGCAGCAGTAACTGCGAAGCAGTTAGGAGGGTAATGCTATGGCCTCGATGAGAGACATTAAAAGGCGTAAAGGCAGTATTCAGAGTACCCAGCAGATTACCAAAGCCATGAAACTCGTTTCTACCGTTAAACTGCAAAGAGCGAAACAGCGCGCAGAACAGGCGAAAGCATATTTTAACTGCATGTATGAAACGGTGACTTCCATGCTGGCCAAGTCCGGCAGCCTGAACCATCCTTATTTGAATAAGGCGGAGTCCGGGAAAAAGGCGGTTATCGTTATTACCTCTAACAGGGGTCTTGCAGGAGGATATAATTCCAATGTGGTGAAGCTGATCACGCAGGGCGATTTCAGAAAAGATGAGCTGGAGATTTATGCAATCGGTAAGAAGGGCAGGGATGCGCTGAACCGAAACGGCTATCACATCATGGAAGAAAACTCCGAAATTATCGAAGAGCCTTCCTATGTGGACGCTATGGCAATCAGCAGCAAACTGCTGGACGCTTATGCGAAAGGTGAGATCAGCGAAATTTATCTTGCCTATACGGGATTTAAGAATACCGTGGTACATGTGCCCACGCTGTTAAAACTTCTCCCGGTAGAGGCTTCTGCGGAGGCGGAAACCGAGAAAGAACCCGAGAGCAAGGCGATGATGAATTTTGAACCGGAAGACGACGAGGCGCTGGATATGATCATTCCGAAATACATTACCAGTTTGATCTACGGCGGTCTGGTGGAGGCGGTTGCAAGCGAGAACGGCGCGAGAATGCAGGCAATGGATTCCGCAACGAGCAATGCTGAGGAAATGATAGATCATTTATCACTGATGTATAACAGAGCGCGTCAGGGATCTATTACGCAGGAGTTAACAGAAATTATTGCAGGTGCAAATGCAATCAGCTAAAATTAAATACGAGTGAAAGGAAAAAGAGATGGCAGAAGTAAAGACAAGTGAAAATCTTGGAAAGATCACTCAGATTATCGGTGCCGTACTGGACATTAAATTCTCGACAGGCAGCCTGCCGGAGATTAATGACGCAATCAGGATTCCGCTCAAAGATGGCGGAGAGCTGACTGTGGAGGTGGCGCAGCATCTGGGTGACGATACCGTCAGATGCATCTCCATGGGTCCCACCGATGGACTTGTGAGAGGCATGGAGGCGGTTGCAACAGGCGCTCCCATCACGGTTCCTGTAGGAGAAAATACACTGGGACGTATCTTTAACGTCCTGGGAGAACCAATTGATAACAAGCCTGCGCCTACAGATGTAGGACATGAGCCGATTCACAGACCGGCGCCTACGTTTGAGGAGCAGTCCACGGCAACAGAGCTTCTGGAAACAGGCATTAAGGTCGTAGACCTGTTATGCCCGTATCAGAAAGGTGGTAAAATCGGCCTGTTCGGCGGCGCCGGCGTAGGTAAGACGGTGCTGATTCAGGAGCTGATTCGTAATATTGCGACAGAGCACAGCGGCTATTCCGTATTTACCGGTGTTGGAGAGCGTACCAGAGAGGGTAACGACCTGTATCACGAGATGGAGGAATCAGGCGTTATTGATAAGACCACGATGGTGTTTGGTCAGATGAATGAGCCGCCCGGGGCAAGAATGAGAGTGGGTCTGACGGGACTGACCATGGCGGAGTACTTCCGTGACAAGGGCGGCAAGGATGTGCTGCTTTTCATTGATAATATTTTCCGTTTTACGCAGGCAGGTTCCGAGGTGTCCGCGCTGCTTGGCCGTATGCCTTCGGCCGTAGGTTATCAGCCTACGCTGCAGACGGAGATGGGTACTTTGCAGGAGCGTATCACATCCACAAAGAGCGGTTCCATTACTTCCGTTCAGGCGGTATATGTGCCTGCGGATGACCTGACTGACCCTGCGCCTGCTACGACGTTTGCGCATTTGGATGCAACGACTACGCTTTCCCGTTCTATCGTGGAGCTGGGTATCTATCCGGCGGTTGATCCGCTTGAGTCCTCTTCCAGAATCCTTGATCCCAGAATCGTGGGTGAGGAGCACTATCAGGTAGCCAGAGGCGTACAGGAGATTTTGCAGAAATATAAGGAATTGCAGGATATCATCGCGATCCTCGGTATGGATGAGCTTTCCGAGGAGGATAAGCTGGTGGTTGCCCGTGCGAGAAGGATACAGAGATTCCTGTCCCAGCCGTTCCACGTAGCGGAACAGTTTACCGGAATGAACGGAAAGTATGTGCCGATTTCTGAGACGATCCGCGGCTTCAAGGAGATTCTGGATGGCAAGCACGACGACATTCCGGAGAGCTACTTCCTGAATGCGGGAAGCATTGACGACGTGGTTGCCCGTGTGAAGAAGTAAGCAGTGATACCGAATAGCCGCAGGAGGTAATATATGGCTGAGGATAGCAGAAATTTTACATTAAAGATCATCACACCTGACAGAGTTTTCTATGAGGATCAGGTGTCCATGGTGGAGTTCAACACGGTGGAAGGCGAGGTCGGAATTTATAGGGAGCATATTCCGATGACGATGATAGTCGCGCCCGGAATCCTTACGATCACAAAAGATCAGGAGATATCGGAAGCGGCGCTGCATGCGGGCTTTGCCGAGGTGCTTCCGGATCAGGTCACGGTGCTTGCCGAGATTATTGAGTGGCCGGAAGAGATTGATATAAGCCGCGCTGAGGAAGCCAAATCCCGTGCGGAGGAGCGTATCAGGGAGCATGCGCCGGGAACGGATATGCGCCGGGCTGAGATGTCTCTGAAAAGGGCAGTGGCCAGAATTGAAACCGTGAAGAAATGACAGAAACCAGCAGGGGGACGGGAGACACCGTGCCCCTGTTTTAGTCACTTTTCATGGACGGCGCCATATGATAAAATAAAATGATTACTTATCATGGTGAGCCTATGAGACAAACGAGAATTTTACCTTTTTATATGACTTACCCGATGCCGCTTTTTTATCAGGAACAGGATGCGGTGATGCGGGATCTGGAATATTTACAGGAAATGTATCCGCTTGAAGCGAAGAAATACCAGAAAGTGATTGCGGAGATTCTGGATCGGTTAGACTATGAAGGCAGTATGATTTATGACGAATATCCCGATAAATGGCAGATTTACCGCCTGACGCAGATCGTTACAGATAAAGTAAAGGAATCCGGGAAGGAGGAGCCGGCCGAAGATTTTATTCAGGTGCTTTTGTGCTATGAAATCTATAAGAGGCGGCATAGCAATGAAAACGGAGTTTTGAAGTTTTGAATGCGAAATGATAAGGAAGGTGCATAGCTGGCAGGATACGGCGGCACTGCGATTTTATGCAGCAGATATAGAGGGAATATGAAGAGAGCAATTATAAAAGGTCTTTGCCTGGGGTGCATTTTTGCACTTGCGCTGATGATTCTCAGCGCAGTAATGAATCAGGGAAATACGGATATGACGACGGAGATGGAAGAGGCAACTTACCCTGTGCTGTCCATGTATGTGGGCAATTACAGGGTGGGAAGTCTGCATGGGTATGCGCAGAATATGGAGTCTGCCTATCTGCGGGACAACCTTCAGCCTGTCGGTGAAGATCGAAAAATAGATGTGAGAATAGATACCTACGGGAGGGAAATTGATACCATCGGGTTTGAGGTGAGAAGCTTGGACGGCGAGCGGCTTGTGGAGAGCACGCCGGTGGAGGAGTATGAGAAAGAGGACGATACCATCACCTTCGCAATCACCTTAAAGGATCTGATTGAGAACGACACGGAATATATGCTTGTATTTCTTGTAACGCCAAAGGGAAGCGCGCCTGTAAGGTATTATTCCAGAATTGTGTTAAGCGATTCCCTTCATATTCAGGAGAAACTGGACTATATATCGGATTTCCATGAAAGGACTTTTGACAGAGAAGCGGCGGCGGAGCTGACGAAATATCTGGAATCCAATGCGGAGGGTGACAATACCACTTTTAACCGGGTGACGATACATTCCAGCTTCAATCAGGTGACTTGGGGGGATCTGCCGGTTAGAAGGGGTGCGGATGCACGCATTATTATCAGGGAGCTTACGGAGCAGACAGGCTCTTTTAATATAGTGTATCTGGTAAGCATTAAAAATGGAAAACAGACGGATTATTATCGCGTAAAGGAATACTACAGAGTCCGCTATACGCCGGATCGGATGTATCTGCTGGATTTTGAGAGAACTATGGAGCAGGTGTTTGACGAGGAAGCGCCGGCTTATGTGAATGACAAGATTGTTCTGGGCATTACAGGGGACAGCGTGACGTTGCAGGAGAGCGCAGGCGGCAATGCGTTTGCCTTTACCGTGGCGGATAAGCTTTACTGCTATAATGTAGCGGATAACAAGCTGGCCAGACTGTTCAGCTTCTATGGCAATACGGAGGAGCTGACGGATGAGAGAAGCGCATACAATCACCATGATATACGGGTGCTGACGGTTGACGAGACGGGAAATACTATTTTTCTCGTATACGGTTATATGAACAGAGGACGTCATGAAGGCTGTGTGGGCGTTGTGCTCTATGTCTATAACAGCATTGCGAATACGGTGGAGGAGCTGGCGTACATTCCGTATGACAAATCCTACGAGCTTTTGAAGACCGATATCGAGGAACTTTCCTATCTGAGCAGGACAGGGAATTATTATTTTATGATGGATGGCAGCGTATATTCGGTGGATCTCCAATCGCTTGAAGTGGAGACTGTGGTGACCGGTTTAAAAGAAGGCGGATATCATGTATCGAAGTCTGATAAAATGCTGGTCTGGCAGGAAGGCAGCGACCTGTATGCAGCCGATGAGCTTGTGCTGATGAATCTGAACACGCAAAAGCAGAACAGGATTCGGGCTGGAGCGGGAGAATATATTTCTGTAGTGGGGTTCATGGAGGAGGACCTGGTTTATGGGTTGGCAAAGAAAGGCGATGTCAGGGAGAACAGGACCGGAATTACAACCTTCCCCATGTACTGCCTGAAAATACAGAGCGACGAAGGCGATATTCTCAAAAGCTATCAGAAGGAAAATATTTATGTGGTTGACAGTGAGATTGAAGAAAACCAGCTCACGCTGATCAGAGTGACTTATGACGAAGAAAATGAAAGCTATGTGCCCGCTCCCGACGATCAGATTATGAATACGGAGGAAGTCAAAAGCGGAGTCAATGAACTTAGCTATGTGGTTACGGAGACTTATGAGACGATCTGCCAGATAGTGGTAAAGGATGAGATTGACAGCCGGTCGTTAAAGCATCTGATGCCTAAGGAAATTTTATTTGAGGGCAGCCGCTCCGTGGGTGAGTTGGAAGGAGAAGCCTCCGAGAAATATTTTTATGTGTATGGGAAAGAGGGAATAGAAAATATTTATGTCAATCCGGGAAAAGCGGTAGATCTGGCATACAGGACGGCCGGCGTGGTGGTGGATGACGACGGAGATTTTGTATGGAGAAGAGAAACCAGAAGTACGCGTAATCAGATTATGGCGATTACCGAAAACGAGGTGACAGAGACCAAGGGGTCGCTTGCCGTCTGTCTTGACACCATATTAAAATATGAGGGTATTTCAAGAAATACGCAGAGCCGTTTAAATCAGGGAGATACGGTATTTGACATTCTGGAGGGCGACCTGCAAAACTGCACCATTCTGGATTTGTCCGGCTGCAGTCTGGATGCGGTGCTATATTATGTGAATAAGGACATCCCTGTGCTGGCTACCCTTGAGGATGGTAACGCGGTGCTGATCGTGGGTTTCAATGAGCTTAATATTGTGGTTATGGACCCGGTTGACGGGACACTGGAAAAAAGAGGCATGAACGACTCTACGGGGTGGCTTGAGGAAAACGGAAATCAGTTTATCTCTTATATCAGAAAAGACTAGGACAGGGGGGCAGAGGATGAAAAAGCCGGATGTTGCGGTAATCTTTGATATGGACGGCACTATTTTTGACAGCGAAAGAATAGTGCTGCGCTGCTGGGAGATCATAGGAAAAAAATATGGGGTACCTGACATCGGAGAAGTTTTTATGCAGTGCATCGGGACCAACAAGGTTCGCACGAGAGAGATTGTGGACGAGCATTATGGAAAGGAATTTCCCTATGAAAAATTCAGTGCGGAGAGCTCCGTGCTGTTTCGGGACATGACGGGGAAAGAAGGACTGCCGGTCAAACCGGGAGCAAAGGAAATACTGCAGTATCTACGGGAACAGAAGGTGCCTCTCGGGCTGGCCTCTTCCACAAGGCTTGCCGTTGTCACGCAGGAGCTCAAGGACGCCGGACTGTATGATTTTTTCGGGACAGTGGTGGGCGGCGATCTTTTAAAAAACAGTAAACCGGCTCCTGACATCTATCTGATGACCTGCGAACGCATGAGAGTTCTCCCTGAAAATACTTATGCCGTAGAAGATTCCCATAATGGGATTCGGTCGGCGCACAGCGCAGGGCTGCATCCTGTTATGGTGCCTGATATGATGGCTGTAACGCAGGAGATGCAGGATTTAAGTGAAGCGGTATTTGAGGATTTGTTTCAGGTGAGAGGATACTTTTCGGAGAAAATAGAAAAGCTCCCGCAGGAGCTTTTCTAGGTCGAGAGTCTCACAGATATCAACCATTCCCAAGGGGGCATCTAAAAGATGCGCCCCTTATATTTTTCCAGTACCGTAAGCAGGATCATTCCCAGAATACCGCAGGAAATCACTTCTCCGGCGCCTACGGTCAGGCAGTAGAACCCAAGGCATTGAACCAGCGTCATGCCTTCGATCATCAGGCCGTAACCGTACACCAGTATCAGGGGAACAATGACGGTGTTGGCAATAATCGGGCAGATTGGAGCGCACCATTTATACCGTCGCAGGACGTAAGTGCCCAATGCGCCAAGCAGCGTGGCCAGGCTGCCGAAAAGGATGTCAGGCAACGCGCAGCCCGTCAGGATGTTGCTTAAAAGGCATCCAATAAAAAGTCCCGGTATGGCGGCCGGTGTGAAGTAGGGTAAAATGGTGAGCGCTTCCGAGAAGCGGACCTGAATCGCATAATTGGCCAGCCCGAAGGCGTTTGCGACAAAGGTCAGTACGATGTAGATTGCGGCGATCATGGCCGCCTGCGCCAGAAAAAGCGCACGAAAATGCGCGGTTTTCATAGAAACCGACTGTGTGTGTTGTGTTTTCATGTGTAGTTGTCTCCTTAGTTTTGTTTTTGAGGTGAGGATGGTTTCGAACTCACCGATTTATATACAAGCCGGAAAACAGGGGATATTAAACCAGTTCCCCGGCATGATATCTGGCTACAATCGACTGAATGCGCTCCACAGGATTGAGAAGATCGCTGATGGAGGTGTCATGGTTTAATGTGTCGATGATGTAGGCAATATATTTGCTCATATCGCAGTCGATATACCACTCCCGACTGAGAAGCTCCGGGGTCTGGTAGATCAGATTGGTTGTCAGGACTCTGTGTATTGTGCCTTCCGCGTAGGCCCTGTCAAATTTATCCAGCCCGGCAGTAAAAAGACCGAAGGTGGAGAACACAAAAATTTTATTAACCTTGCGTTCCTTTAAGGCGGAGGCGACTTCCAGTACGCTTTCGCCGGAGGAAATCATATCGTCGATGATAATTACGTCTTTTCCTTCCACGTTGCTGCCGAGAAATTCGTGGGCAATAATCGGGTTTCTGCCGTTTACAATCTTCGTGTAATCGCGTCTCTTATAGAACATACCCATGTCAAGGCCAAGCACATTGGCTATGTAGATAGCCCTGCTCATGCCGCCTTCATCCGGGCTGATCACCATCATGTGGTCGGTGTCAATCCGAAGACCCTTTACATGGGTCAGAAGACCTTTGATAAACTGATAGGCAGGCTGTACGGTTTCAAAGCCGTGTAGGGGAATGGCATTCTGTACGCGGGGATCGTGGGCATCGAAGGTAATAATATTGTCTACGCCCATATTGACCATTTCCTGAAGCGCAAGCGCGCAGTCCAGAGATTCCCTGGCGGAGCGCTTATGCTGCCTGCTCTCATAGAGGAAAGGCATAATTACGGTAATGCGCCTTGCCTTGCCGCCGACTGCCGCAATAATACGCTTTAAATCCTGATAATGGTCGTCGGGCGACATATGGTTTTCATGCCCGCAGAGAGAATAGGTGAGGCTGTAGTTTGCCACATCGACAAGGATGTAGAGATCGGTGCCCCGCACAGATTCTTTGATAACACCCTTGGCTTCGCCGGATCCGAAACGGGGAACCACGGCGTCAAGAATATAGGTGGCGCGCTGGTAGCCTGAAAAGGCAAGAGAGTCCTTGTGCTCGCTTTCTCTTTCAGTACGCCATTTTACAAGATAATAATCAACCTTTTCTCCCAGTTTACTGCAGCCCTTGAGGGGAATCATCCCCAGAGAACCGACGGGTATCGTTTCGAGATTCCGTTTCTCTTCGCGTCTGTTCATGAATCCTCGCTTTCTGATCACTGTAATTTGTACATACGGATATCTTCACCGGCTAATCTACAAACTTCAAAATTGCTGGTAATGCGGGAAAAAATACGGTCAGAATATCTGTCCCGCAGCTGCGCCAGAGTAAAATTTGTAGAAATAAGGGTAGATTTCTTTCCGAGGTGCCTCTCATTTAAAAGAGAAAATAACTGGGAGGAGGTGAACTGATTTGTCAGTTCCGTGCCCAGATCATCAATGATCAGCAGATCGCACCGATAAAGATCGGAGTAGGCGTTTTGCCGTTCTTCTCGGTCTTTGGTATGAAAGGCGGCGTTCGAAAGCAGATCGAACAGCCCCGTTGCACCGAAATAAATCACGGAATGGCCCTGATCCATCAATTCCTTTGCAACGCAACAGGAAAGAAATGATTTTCCCGTACCCACTGTACCATAAAAAAAGAGATTATGGTAGTCCGAATTAAAATTTTTGATAAAACTTTGGCAGGTTTTAACCGCATTTTGGAAAAGCGCCAAAGCTTCCCCCCTGTAGTACTCATAGGAGAGCAGGCTGAAATTATTTTGTTTGAGCAGATCCTGAATGCCTGACTGCTCGTAAAGAAGGGAAATTTCCGCCTGTCTGAAACAATGGCATTTCTCGCGGCCGATATAGCCGGTATCCTGACAGTCGGGACAACAAAAAACGGGATCAAGAAAGTTCACTGAAAATCCCGCGTCGAGAAGCAGCTGTTCTTTCTGCGCTTTCAGATCGGCAAGGGATTTTCGAAGCGCATCCAGAGCCTTTTCGTCTCCCGAGAGGAGCTTTTTTCCCTGCGCAACGGCCAGAGAAGCAACGGCGTTCTCAAGCTTCTGGAATTCCGGAATGCTTTCATACACACAGGCGTGTCTGCGCTCTGTTTCCAGACGGTTTTCCTTCTGCCTTTCTTCATATTGTCGAAAGATGCGGTCATATTGGATGTTAGTCAGCGGCACGGGCTCCTCCTCATATCCTGTCAGTTACTCAGAATTTTCTTTTCCAAAGATCTTTGAATGGCGTCAAAATCATAATCATGCTGTGTAAACTGATTAAATTTGTTGACGGACGCCGCGGGACGGCCTGCCTTTGCGCGGCGATGATTTTCGTCCAGAGGCAGAATATCGTTTTTATGGTGTACGCCGGCTTTGTACCAATTTGTCAGAATGCTGTCCGCATATTCAAAGCGGTGGCTGTCCGTAGCCAGAACCGTGCGTTCGCAGGCAGCAAGAATGACATCGGCTTCAAAGCCGTAAAGTTTCCGCCAGCGGTCAATGTAAGCCACTTCCGTTTCCGTTGGCATATTGTTCCGGCCAAGGGCGCGCATGATATCATAAACCGCTTTGTCGTATTTCCCTGAAAGGGCCGCCGCCTGTTTCGGAGTCGTGATGCCTTGCTCGGCCCAGCTTAAGGCTACTTTTTCTATGTAACGAAGATCCCTTTTGCCGCGGTCGACGCAGTATTGAATCAGGTAGTCCGTCAGATCCTCGGAAAAGCCCAGCTTGTCCATAATAAAAAGAATTGTCCGCATATCGCCGACGGAAAGCGGTTTTTTGAGGTACTGCTCCGCCACGAAGAGAAGCCTGGAAATGTTTTCGTCCGCTTTGAAGGTTTGTAGTTGTGCCGCGGTATAATTCGGTTTTTCGGGTACGGCCGGCAAAGCGGGCTCGACTACGGCTGCCAATGTGGGCTCGACTACGGCTGCCAATGTGGGCGCAGTCGGCGCGGCGCACGGATAAGCGGCCATTTCTGCGGAAGGATAAGTGGTCATGCCCACAGAAGGAGCCTTGGCGGACATATTGACGGAAGGAGCCCCGGAATCCATCAGATGAATACCAACTATGTTTTTGCGGTCGTCGTAGTCCAGAAGGAGAAGGCGGTTTTTTTCCCAGTATTTGAGGGCGCGTATCACATCTTTCTCCGTATAGTTGAATTTATCCGCGATATCGCCAATGCTTGTGTCGAGCCTGGCGCTCATCATGCGGATCAGATATAAATATATTTTTAACTGCGCATCGTTGGCTGCCTGCATATACTCGTCGATAAAACGGTTAGAAATAACCGTGGAATCAGTATAATTATCCTGATAGATAGTCAAAACCCCCATCATTACACCCCTGAAAGAAATAGTAGTAACCGGCATAATACAGCCTCCGCCGGCCGCTTAATCAAAGCGAACCTGTTCGCCTGTTTTTTGAGTATAGCATTTGTTTTTCTGAAAATAAATGGGCAAACTGTCAGAAACGGATTAGCGTATATTAAATTCAGTCGGATAATTTTTTGTGGAAATTGTGGACAGGAAAAAAGGAAGCCCCCAAAAGGTGTTTATTCTTCCACAAAATATCCACAGAAAATAATTGGCCGTCGGCGGTTCTTTTCTGTGGATATTGTGAATAATTATTTGTGTAACAGAGTTTCTCCGATTTTTACGACGTCGCCTGCACCCATAGTTATCAACAGATCATCCTTTGTGCAATTTTCTGAGAGAAATTTTTCAATTGCTTCAAAGGAGGGGAAGTAATAACAGGAGTGCCCAAGCGACCTGATTTTTTCCTGCAGGGTTTGGGAGCTGATGCCCAGCGTATCCTTCTCTCTGGCGGCATAGATATCTGCCAGGACAATCTCGTCCGCGAGAGAGAGGGCTTTCGCAAATTCATCCAAAAAGGCTTTAGTTCTTGTGTAAGTATGCGGCTGGAAGACGCACCAGAGCCGTTTGTGGGGATATTGTGCGGCTGCGTTTAACGTGGCGCGGATTTCCGTGGGATGATGGGCATAGTCGTCAATGATATTGACGCCGCTCATTTGTCCTTTATATTCAAAACGTCTGTCCGTGCCCCCAAAGGAAGAGAGACCCTCGTCAATATCTTTGTTGGAAAGCTGCAGCCGGTCGGCCACGGCAATTGCCGCCACTGCGTTTAAGATATTGTGTTCCCCGTGTACCCGTAGAGAAAATCTGCGGTCCGAACCGTTCTTTTCCTTTAACAGGAAAGCGGGACAGCCGGATTCGTCAAAGGTAATGTCGGAGACGTTATAGTCGAAATCCGGCGAAAAGCCGTAGGTGATGACACGGCAGGGAAGATTTTCGGTAATTTCCTGATAATCTTTAATACCGCCGTTTATGATCAGCGTTCCATCGGCAGGTAATAATTCGGCAAAACGGCGGAAAGAATTGCGGATGTCGGCAAGATCCTTGAAGAAATCAAGATGATCCTCTTCTATATTAAGAATAACGCCGATTTTAGGGAAAAAACTTAAAAAGCTGTTTGTGTACTCGCAGGCTTCCGTCACAAAGATATCGGACGCGCCCACCCGGATATTGCCGCCGATGGGCTTGTAGATACCGCCGATGGAAAGCGTGGGGTCGGTGTCCGCGCTCAGGAGGATGGTGGAAAGCATGGAAGTGGTGGTTGTTTTACCGTGGGTACCGCTGATGGCAATAGGCATTTTGTAATTTTTCATCATCTGCCCCAGGAGCTCCGCCCGTGTGAGAGTCGGAATGCCAAGCTTTTTTGCGGCCAGAAGCTCCGGGTTATCGCCCTTTATGGCAGCGGTATAAACGACCAGGTCTATTGCGGCGGTAAGGTTTTCCTCGCGCTGGCCATAGAAGACTCTGACGCCTCGTTCTTCCAGCATACGGGTCAGATCGGAAGGTGTGCGGTCCGAGCCTGAAACTTTAAAACCCTCCGACAGGAGGATTT
>VSNG01000008.1:0-56487 GCA_009774175.1 Lachnospiraceae bacterium
GCATTATGTATATTTTTAACATATGGACATATTTTTGATATAAAGTCAAGAATAATTTTATTTGAAAATCATTTGGCATATTGGATAAGCCGTACCCAATATGCTGTTATGAAAAGATGGCATAACATTTTAAATGGATTTTTACGGGAGGGACAACCGATTGGAAAACGACAGGCAGGAAGCAATTCGCTATACCGTTGAAAGAGAATTTTTAAGCAAAATCACTGTTACAGAATTTATAAACCGAATTATACAGGCCCACGTAAAAGAACAGACAACCATCGAAGGGTAAACAACTATGGAAACAAACGTACTTTTCAATACAGCCGAATATATCAGATTATCCAGAGAAGACGGCGACAAGGCGGAAAGCGACAGTATTGGAAATCAGAAAAAGCTGATTGCAGATTACTTAAAAGGCAAAAACAACTTTGTCCTGTATGACGCCTACATAGACGACGGCTACACGGGAACCAATTTTAACCGTCCGTCATTTACCAGAATGATCGAAGACATAGAAGCAGGAAAAGTAAATTGCGTGATTGTGAAAGACCTTTCGCGGTTCGGACGCGATTATATTGACACCGGAAAATATCTGGAACGTTATTTTCCGGAGCGCGGAGTGCGTTTCATTGCCATTACGGATCATATTGACAGCATGAAACAGGCTTACGATATGCTGCTGCCCATTAAAAACATCTTTAACGAGCAGTATGCACGGGACATATCAAAAAAAGTCCATGCTTCCATAAAAACCAAGCAACGGACGGGGGAATTTATAGGGGCTTTCGCTTCCTATGGCTACAGGAAATCGCCCGCCGATAAAAACAAATTGGTTATTGACGAATATGCCGCCGGGGTTATCCGCAAAATCTTCGATCTCTATATCGAAGGATATGGAAAAATCCGTATTGCGGCTTTGCTGAATGAGGCCGGCATCGTATGCCCGTCCGAATACAAAAGGATAAATGGGGATAATTACAGAAACAGCACCCGTCTGGACAGCACCTTTTACTGGACGTACTCGACCATAAACCGTATTCTTCAAAACGAGATGTATGCCGGCAATATGGTACAGAACAGGAAAAGCCAGAGAATGCGCGGAAAGGCAAAGGCCCAGGACCGGAAAGACTGGATTGTGGTGAAAGGCACGCACGATGCGATTATTGATGCTGAAACCTGGAACAGGGCGCAGGACCTGTTAAAGCGCCGGACACGCAATCTCGACTTAAACAGCAATCTGAGTATTTTCGCCGGTTTTCTGAAATGCGGGGATTGCGGCAGAGCGCTTGCAAAGAAAACGGGAGCGCCGGGGCACGGCGGCAGTAACGTCAATTACTACTGCGGCGCCTATGTACGCTCCGGCAGACAGTTCTGTACGCCCCACAAGGTACCCCATTGGGTTCTGGAAAAAATCATTCTGGACGATCTGCAGGCGATCATACAAAGCATTAATAATATACATGAAATCATTGAGCATAACCAGACCGCCGTCGTTACTGCAACGCAGATTAACGAAAAAGAGAAACGCCGTCTTTGCGCCGAACTGGAAAAAGTGCGGAAGCTGAAAAAGGCGGTTTACGAGGATTACCGAGACGAACTGATTTCCAAAGATGAATTTTTCGCATACCGGCAGGACTATATGAAAAAGGAAGCCTTACTGGAAAAGCAGCTCGAAAGCATTGGCGACAGACAGGACAAAGCTGCGCCGGATATTTTTGACAATCCGTGGATAAAACGTCTGTTGGCGTTTGGAGCTGTTGCAGAATTGGACAGGGATATTGTGTTGGAAATGATACACGAAATAACGGTATATGAAGACCGTAAAATCAAGATCACCTACAATTTTTCCGGCGATCTGGAAGCCCTTTTTAAAACCGCGTATACAGGCGGTGAAAACAAGGGTACAGCGGCTGACGTATCCGCCGGAAATGGCAGCTGACGTATCTGTCAGCCGAAAATGCGCCGCAAGTTACCGCCGCCCCAGGCGGCATCAAAGCTTAACGCCACCTGCTTTTTGTCTGTCTCCACGCAGTAGATCGGCAGCTCCCTTCCTCCAACGGAGCTGCTCACCGTAATGGAGTCAGGCAAAAACCTCATGATACCCTGTATCAGCGCCACCGCCGCCAGAAGAAAGGCCGCCGACTTGGCTGTCTGCACAATCGCATTTTTCAAAAACAGCTCCCGTTTATGTTCTTCCTTCGTCTGTTCTCTCTCCATTGTGCTCACGGAGCCGCAATACTGCCCGCAGCCTCTCTGCTTCCTTCTCTCCTCATTCCATTCCTCCACCTTTTCCGGCGCGGGCCAGACGTCGTTTTTACCCCGTCCCCTGCGCTCCCTCTGTATTTTATTTTCCAATTCCCCCATGGCAAGTATAACCTTATCATTCCAGCTTCTCTTTTTTGGCATACCGACACCCTGCATATAATTTTAATTAAGTATATGGAAAATAAATATACCATATGCTATACTGTCCAAAGCCACTTCAAAATCATTCTTAAATCATTCAAAGGAGGTCATGACATGGACGAAACACATAAGAAAGGTTTGAATGCTGATTTAATTGAATCTGATCTGGAAAACTGCTGCCGGGGCGAAGCTCTCTGCGGCCAGTGCCGTAATACAGCGTGCAACATAGGCTTTGCAAAGCGCTGCATTTCCGACTACAAAAAAGCTCCCAAAAAGGAAGTCCCCGGCGGCACGGACAATATCCCCACCACGGACTTTCGTACCTTTGACGAGGTGGAGCTGGAAACGGCCATCGCGCATATCTTAAAGGAATGTAAGGACTGCAAGGAAGACCACACAGAAAACTGTATTATTAACATAATCCGCAATTGCTACGAGGTCAGTCTGTTAGGGGACACACACGTCTACGAGGGAAGCGCTCTTCAATATTTAATGTTCCTGAGAGAGCATTTTCCGGATCAGGCGGCATGCATAGCAGACGTTTATGCAAGCCTGCCCTGAAATATTAAAAATTTTTTTCCAAACCCCTTTACAAATCGGCACAAAAGACGAAATAATAGATATAGAAACTTATGTTATTGCCACATATATGACAAGGATGTCAGATATAGATTATGACAAGGAGGGAAAACCATGGGAATTAGTTTGAACGGATTAAATTCAGGAATGGCTGACACCTATTCCACACTGCTTGGCGGTATGGGCGGTTCAGACGACGCAGGCGGCGTAAGCTCGCTGCTTGGCGATTACGCCGCGATTAAAAACGGCAGTTATGGCAAGATGATGAAATCCTACTATGCCAAAATGAAAAAGCAGGAGGCTGAGGAGTCCGGCGAAACCAAGCAGACGAAGGCCGGAAAAGTGAAGGACAACGCGTCCGCGTCCGCAGCGGCGTCCCTTTATAAATCCGCCTCTGCGCTTACCTCTTTAAACTACGATGACCGCAGCGAGGAAAACATCGGCAAAATCACGGACTCTGTTTCCGCCTTTGTCAAGGATTACAACAGCCTGATGAAGAACGCGGGAAAGAGCGAAAACTCTACCGTACAGAAGCAGGCGGAGTCCTTATACAACTCCTACTACTCAAACTACAAGCTGTTTGCCAAGGTTGGCATCACCATGAACTCTGACAAAACGCTCTCCTTTGACGAGGATTCCATGAAAAAGGCCCTCGCCGACACGGAGCACGCAAACGGCGCTACCGTTAAGACGCTCTTTGGCGGTATCGGCTCTTTCGCTGACAAGGCTGTCAACAAAGCAAGCCAGATTTACCGGGCTGCCAGCGGCGGAGACTCCGTTACCTCCTCCAAGGCAAAATACGCGGGCGTAGGCGGTTCTTCCTCAACGAGTACTTCCAGCACGTCCTCCACGAAAGATAAGGATAAAAACAAAGTTGTAACGGACGCTTCCACGGCGGCGGCCGCCAACTCGCTCTACAATTCCATCGAGACGCTGAACGCCATGGAGATTAACAACGACAACAAGGAAAACGTTTATAAGGCGTTTACCTCTCTTGTAAAGAATTACAACGAGCTGATCAAAAACACCGATAAAAGCGCCAACAGCAACGTTGTCAATCAGGCTTCCTATCTCAAGAGCCTCGTAAACAACAATAAGAGCGCTTTCTCCAAAATGGGCGTGACCGTAAATTCCGACAAATCCCTCTCCATCAACGAGGAGAAGTTTAAGGAAGCGGACATGAGCAATGTTAAGAATCTGTTTACCGGCGTTTACTCCTTCGCGGAGAAGCTTGGCGACAGGGTCAACAGCATTTACCGCTATGCGACGCAGGGTGACGCCCTGAACAAGAAGACCTACGACAACGGCGGCAGCGGCATCAACGTGCCCAGCATGGGTTCCATGGTGGATACGGTTCTGTAAGCCGCAAGAAAAGAAACTGTTTTGCCGTAACACAATCATTAGAACGTAAAAGAACGGAGCCATTTCGGCTCCGTTCTTTTTATAACTTTATTCAACCTGAAAGGTTCCCGTTCTTTCCCGTCCACTTTACGCAAAAGGATTCTCCGTGGGATACGGCAGGCTCTTAGGCTGGTTGTAGCCAATCTCGCTCACATCCACGCCGATATACTTAAACACCTCATAAAGCGCCTTTCCGTAATGACCGAACGCCACCGCGCCGTGGTGCGGGTAATTCTTCTCAATCAGCACATGACGATAGAATCTGCCCATCTCAGGAATCGCGAATACGCCGATGCCGCCGAAGGACTTGGTCGCCACAGGAAGCACCTCACCCTCCGCCACATAAGCGCGCAGGATATTGTCAGCCGTGCTCTGCAGACGATAGAAGGTAATGTTGCCGGGCACGATATCTCCTTCCAGCGTACCCTGAGTCACTTCCTCAGGAAGGGATCTCGCCATGATCATCTGATACTCCATGCTGCACTTGGACAGCTTCTTGGAGCAGGTATTACCGCAGTGGAAGCCCATGAAGGTATCGGTAAACTTGTAATCAAACTTGCCTTCGATAGACTCTTTGTACATATCCTTCGGAACGGAATTGTTGATGTCAAGCAGTGTTACGATATCGTCGCTGACAGCTTCGCCGATGAACTCGCTTAAGCAGCCGTAAATATCCACTTCACAGGATACCGGGATGCCTCTGCCGGTCAGACGGCTGTTCACATAGCAGGGAACAAAACCGAACTGGGTCTGGAATGCAGGCCAGCACTTTCCTGCAATCGCCACATACTCGCGATACCCCTTGTGCTCCTCGATCCAGTCAAGCAGGGTCAGCTCATACTGTGCCAGCTTGGGCAGAATGGTGGGCTTGTTGTTGCCTGCGCCAAGCTCTGCCTCCATATCCTTTACCACATCGGGGATACGAGGATCATCCGCATGTTTGTTATAAGCCTCAAAAAGGTCAAGCTCAGAGTTCTCCTCGATCTCCACGCCCAAGTTATAAAGCTGCTTGATAGGCGCGTTGCAGGCAAGGAAGTTAAGCGGTCTGGGACCGAAGGATATAATCTTTAAGCTGGAAAGCGCCGCAATTGCACGCGCAATCGGAACAAACTCATGAATCATGTCAGCGCAGTCCTCAGCGTCCCCTACAGGGTACTCGGGAATATAAGCCCTCACGTTTCTAAGCTTTAAGTTGTAGCTGGCATTGAGCATGCCGCAGTAAGCGTCGCCACGGCCCTGAATCAGATCATTCTGAGATTCCTCGGCAGCCGCAACAAACATCTTCGGGCCTTCGAAATGCTTTGCAAGCAGTGTCTCGGAAATCTCCGGGCCAAAGTTGCCAAGGTATACGCAAAGAGCGTTACATCCGTTGTCCTTGATGTCCTTCAATGCGTTCACCATGTCGATTTCACTCTCGATAATGCAGACAGGGCACTCGTAAATATCCGCCGCGTCATACTTTTTCGTGTACGCCTCCACCAGCGCCTTTCTCCTGTTGATCGCAAGAGATGCCGGGAAACAATCACGGCTTACCGCCACGATACCAATTTTTACCTTCGGTAAATTGTTCATATTTATTATCCTCCTTTAACCGGGTTGACCGGTTTATTCTCTAATATCTAAATTCTTTCCTACAAGACCGATATGCGCGCCTGCATCGAGGCCGCCCTCCTCATGGCCGATCAGCCATTTGTTCTGGGCTGTAATCAGGGAATCCTCCCAGCCTTCATGCCCTTCTTTCAGCGGATAATTGGTGCCCGCAGGGAGCACGATACCTACCTTGAAACCGTCTTCATTAGCACTGCACGGCGCATAGTGCAGGGTGGTCGCATAGATTTCCACCGCCGTGCCCGCCGGTACAAGAAAGGCCTCCATCTTAGCCGTCTCATACTTGAAATCATCGGTAATATCCTGCTGCATACCGAGGATCAGCACCGCGTCCGTAGCCGCCACATTGACCTCGGAGCTTCTGTGATACTCAACCGCGTTCAGCTTGTAATTATGACCGTTGCAGTATCCAACCTCAATGGGCAGTTCACCGTAGGTTCTCTTCTGTAACGCTCTGGCCGCCGTTGTCTCCTCCAGCGCCGGGATGGAAGGTTCATAAGCCACGCCCTCCGGCAGCGGCGTCTTACTTTTGATCGCCTCCACCAGATCCGTGAAGTCGATCCCCTCCACAGCCCTGCCGTACTTACGAAACGACGGGTCTGTCAGTTTTTTGATCTCCATACTTTTTCGCTCCTTTCTATCTATGGTTAGAAGTTTTTTCTACATGGTTAATGAATCTTTTTAAACAGCTCCTTACAGGTCGGATATATCTGTTTAAACTGCTGATATCTCTTTTCGTATTTCTCTACCAACGCAGGCTCCGGCTCCACCGTATCCACGATCTTTACGATTTTCTCCGCCGCTTCCTCTACATTCGCATATTCGCCGCAGGCTACCGCCGCCAGCATCGCGCCGCCCATGGCAGGCCCTTCCTCGCTCTCGATCACATCCACTTTCAGATTCATGATGTTGGCGATCATGCGCTTCCACAGCGGGCTCTTCGCGCCGCCGCCGCAGATCTTCGTGCGCTCAATATGAATTCCGAGAGACCTGGCAACTTCCAGAGAATCCCGCAGGGCAAAAGCCACGCCCTCCAGCACCGCCTGGGTCATGTCCGCTCTTGTCGTATCCATGGTCATACCGATAAAGGTGCCCCTTGCATCAGGATCGTTGTGGGGGGAACGCTCTCCCATCAGATAAGGCAGGAAATACACATGGTTCTCGCCCAGCTTATCGTCCGTAATCGCCTTCTGCTCGGCGCCGTACTCCTGCGTGCCGACGATGTCGTCCATCCACCATTTATTGCAGGAAGCCGCACTCAGCATACAGCCCATCAGATGATAATGACCGTCCGCATGGGCGAAGGCATGAAGGGCATTGAACTTATCCACGCCAAACTTGTCGGAGGAAATGAATATGGTGCCGCTGGTGCCAAGAGAGATATTGCACATCCCGTCTCCCACGGTACCCGTGCCCACAGCCGCAGCCGCATTGTCGCCGCCGCCCGCCGCAACCTTAACAGTTTCGGGAATCCCCAGTTCCTTTGCAATCTCGGGAAGCACTGTCCCAACGGTTTCGTAGCTCTCAAAAATTTTGGCAAGCTGTTCTTCCCTGACGCCGCAGATTTCGCACATTTCCTTTGACCAGCAGCGGTTTTTCACATCAAACAGAAGCATGCCGGAAGCGTCGGACACATCCGTGCAGTGCACGCCCGTCAGCTTATAGGCAATATAATCTTTGGGGAGCATAATCTTCTTAATCCGGGCAAAATTTTCCGGCTCCTTGTTTTTCACCCATAATACCTTCGGCGCGGTAAAGCCCGTAAAGGAAATGTTCGCCGTATAAGCGGACAGCTTATCCTTGCCGATCTCGTTATTTAAATAATCGCACTCCTCCGTGGTTCTTCCGTCGTTCCAGAGAATCGCAGGCCGGATCACCTGATCGTTTTCATCCAGAATCACAAGTCCGTGCATCTGACCGCCAAAGCTGATGCCTGCGATCTGACTCTTATCCACATCCGCAATCAGCTCCTTAATCCCTGCAATGCTCTGCTCATACCAGTCCTCCGGCTTCTGCTCAGACCATCCCGGATGAGGAAAATAAAGCGGATATTCCTTCGATACGATATTGACGATCTTTCCGCTTCCTTCCATCAAGAGCAGTTTCACGGCGCTGGTTCCCAAATCCACCCCAATATACAACATGTTTTTCTCCTATTCCGGAGCGTTTACGCAACAATAGCGACGCTCCCTATGCCATCTGTTAAAATTTTCCGTGCCCGTGCACGTTCCTTCTGATTTCATGATAAGCCGTCCCGTCCCGAAAAGCAAGTCCGTATCTTTTTTTCGGAACTTTATACAAAATACAACGGAACACATTGTCTATTTCCACTGAGTATGCTACGCTAGTCAAAGATCATGCCGCAGACAAAAAACGGAAAGGAAAACCCATTATGGCAACCATCAAAGAAATCGCCACACTCGCAGGCGTGTCCCGGGGCACGGTGGACCGCGTTTTAAATCACCGCGGCGACGTCAATCCGCAGACGGAAAAAAAGATCCTGCAAATCATCCGCGATCTTGATTATAAGCCCAATAAGGCAGGTATTGTTCTGGCCGCCCAGAAAAAAAATCTGAAGCTGGGCGTGGTGCTTCTGGGCATGGGCAATCCCTTCTTTGACGACGTGCTTGTCGGCGTTCGCGAAAAAGAGCAAGAGCTTGCCGGCTACAATTGCAGCGTGCTCATAAAACAGACGGAATACAGCTTACAGCAACAGCTTCATGCCATAGACGCTCTTCTTGCCGAAGGAATCAACGGCCTTGCCATTTCTCCTTACAACGACAGCGCCGTGCGGGAAAAAATTAACAGCCTCTGCGCCCAGGGCATCCCTGTGGTAACGCTTAACACCGATATCGAAAATTCCAGCCGTCTTGCCTATGTGGGCAGTAATTTCTACCGCTCCGGCCAGACCGCGGCCGGACTCATGCATCTTATGACACAGGGCGAAGTGCGCGTCGGCATCGTCTCCGGCTCCCGGAACATCCTCTGCCACACCGAGCGCATTGCCGGTTTCTCCCACATAATCGAATCTCACCCCAATATCCGTATCGTGGACACCGTCAATAACAATGACGACGACAGGGTGAGCTGTCAGCTGACGAAAAAGCTTCTTGCGGATCATCCGGAAATCAACGCTTTTTACTTCACTGCCGGAGGCGTGTACGGCGGCTGTCAGGCAATCGAAGCATCCGCCCGTAAAAACGACATAACTGTCATAACAAACGATATGGTTCCCACAACACGGGAATATATGAAAAAGGGACTGATCGCAGCCACCATCTGCCAACAGCCCTCTTTACAGGGTTCCCAGCCGCTCGCTCTCCTGTTCGCCCACCTGACCACAGGAGAAATGCCCGCCGCAGAAAATAACTATGTAGATGTGGACATCCGTATCAGAGAGAATCTTTAGCCAGCAGAAAATCTTCCTCAAACTGCTTTGCCGGAGCGGGTTTTCCAAAATAATATCCCTGTATCATATCCGGCTTCGTGGCCATCATTCTGGCAAGCTCTTCCTTCTCCTCTATTCCCTCCATGCAGACCGCGGAGCCCAGACTGTGCACCATATCAATGATATGGCTGATAATATTAAAATCGTATTCGCTTTGCAGCGCCTGAGCCACAAAGCTTCTGTCAATCTTCACGGTTCTGAAATCAATCTCTTTCAGATAGCGCATATTGGAATAACCCGTACCGAAATCGTCAAGAGCCAGATCAATATTTCTCGCTTTCAGATCCCTGAAAAGCTCCTTAATCCGCTCATTGGTTTCTATGTAACCGCTCTCGGTCAGTTCCAGCACCAGACTTTCCGGGTCAAGTCCGACCTCCTGCACACATTTCTCCACATCCCGCATCAGATCGCTTTTGTGAAGCTGCACATAGGACAGATTCACGTTGATATGAAACTCCGGTATGTACTGCTGCCATTTCTTGCAGGCTCTGGCCGCCTCCCACAGGACAAACCGTCCCACCGGGATAATAAGTCCGCTCTCCTCCAGAATCGGAACGAACACCGCCGGCGACATATTGTCATACCCATCGTTCTTCCAGCGTAACAGCGCCTCCGCCCCAATCAGCTTATAGCCGCCCGCCGTTGACACAATAGGCTGGTAATATACCTCAAATCCTCTGAAATCATGATTGATATCCTGCCGCAGCGCCTTTCGGATATCAAGCTTCCTCAGGTAAACCTCATAATCAGCCTGCACAAACGGCCTCATCTGATTTCTGCCGCCGCGCTTAGCCTCATTCAGGGCAAACTCCGTATACCGCATAATTTCTTCTACGGTTTTGCCTGTAAAATCTCCCTCCAGCACTCCTGCGGAGACAGTGTAAAAACGGCTGTATTCTTTCCGTTTGGCCGTAACGGCTATGGCCTGCTGCACCTGTCTGTAAACGGCGCGGGGCTCAAGCTCCATGGCCTGTCCCTCATCCACCACCATAAACTCGTCCGCCATCAGCCGATAAACCCTTACGTTCTCGCCCACCGTCTTTAAAATGCACTCCGCAAGCTCCCGAAGCACTTCGTCGCCCGCCTCAATGCCTTCCTTTTCGTTAATCTCCTTAAAATTATCTATGCCGATACGCATCATATAATGAACGGAACCGGGATTTTCCTGAAGAAGATTCCCCATATCGAGACGCAGCGCCGCTTCCCTGCGAAGCCCGGTGACATTGTCAGCCTTGGCCTTCCTTCCAAGCTCGCTGACCGTCCCGATCAAAAGCCGGTGCCCCTCCGCGCCTGTCACCACCGTGCCGCGGCAACTGATCCAGACCACCCTGTTCATACGATCCATCCAGCGGTATTCCAGCGCATGCGTATCCTTTTCGCCCAAGCGGCACTTTTCCAGATCCGATGCCACCATCTCATAGTCGGAAGGATGTATCACTTTTCTGATCGTTTCCGTGCAGTTCTCGATCACCATAGTGCGGAAGGGAAAACGTTTCGTCGCCTTTTCCGACAGAATATAAATGTCCGCGCTCAAATCCAGAATAAACATGTACGCGTCCGAGGACTGCTGCATGATCTCAATGACCGTTCTGATCTGTTCCAGCGTCATTCCCTGCAGCACCTTCATGTCATGCAGTTTATCTCCTGCACTGTCAGTTGAATTCATCGGCTCCACCCCTTCCCTGATTCTCCAGCGTCTGTTATACCAAATCCCCTGACTTTGCGTCTATTATACAATTCCTTTGCCGCCTTGTCAAACTATACATGTGTATTTTGCATAATATTTTTCTTAGTTTTGCCTAATTTTTTATATAAACCATACAATTCGTTTACATAATTTGCGTCAAACCCTCCTATACAAAGAGTTCGACTTTTGTTATACTGAGAATATGCGGGAAAACCCGCCCTGAAATTTGTCGATTGGAGGATTTTTCATGAACAAAATTTTGAATAAAAAGAAAGCAGTCGTCTCTCTTGGACACGAAGCGCTCGGCTACACCACGCTGGAACAGTGGGACGCAGTCAAGATCACCGCAAAGGCGCTGGCCGATCTGGTAGAAGCCGACTATCAGCTTACCATCACCCACAGCAACGGGCCGCAGGTCAGCATGATCCATAAGGCGATGACCGAACTGCGCAGAGTCTACATCGACTATACCCCCGCACCCATGTGCGTCTGCTCCGCCATGAGCCAGGGCTATGTGGGGTATGACATACAAAACGCGCTCCGTGCCGAGCTTCTTGGCCGCGGTATCGCAAAAACCATCAGCACCGTTCTGACACAGGTCACGGTAGATCCCTATGACGAGGCATTCTACACTCCTACCAAGGTGATCGGCCGTTATATGTCGGCAGAGGACGCGGAAACGGAAACCAAAAAGGGCAACTATGTGAAGGAAGAGCCCGGCAAGGGCTTTCGAAGAGTAGTGGCCGCTCCCCGCCCCATCGACATTGTAGAAATCGACGCGATCCGCGCGCTGGCGCAGGCAGACCAGATCGTCATTGCCTGCGGGGGAGGCGGCATTCCCGTTATTGAGCAGAACCACACCTTAAAAGGCGCTTCCGCGGTAATCGAAAAAGACGCCGTAGCCGGCAGGCTGGCCGCCAAATTGCAGGCGGATGAGCTGATCATCCTGACAGGCGTCCCGCAGGTTTACCGGGACTTCGGAAAGCAGGAGCAGACCCCCATCTCTTCCCTCACCGTGCTACAGGCCAGAGAGCTGTGCGAAGAAGGCCAGTTTGAGGAAGGAACCATGCTGCCGAAAATCGAAGCCGCCATCGCCTATCTGGAAGCCAACCCGGAGGGCCGGGTGCTGATCACATCGCTTAAAAACGTGAAAGACGCCCTCAAAGGAAAAAGCGGCACCGTGATTACCGCCTGATGCCGCCTTTATTTTCGCCGCATGTCGCCCAAAACCATGAGCAGCGCGCCGATCATAATGCAAAAATCTGAGATATTGAAGACAACGCGGCGGACCCGTTTGTTTTTTACGGGAAAGCTGACATAATCCACCACATAATTTCTGGTCAGGCGGTCATAGGTATTGCTGTATGCGCCGCCAAGCAGAAGCGCTAACCCTGCCCTTAGGGTAGAGTTTCCACGAAGGCTGAAAGTGGAGAGAAACACAACTGTCATAAAAAGCGTTAAAAGCAGGGACAGAAGGGCAACCGCCTTCTGTCTCTTTTCTCCCGCATCAAGAAAAGCGCCCCTGTTATGATATCTTCTGATCAGAAGCTTCCCCCGGCAGACAGACTTTTCCTGTCCCACCTCCAAATGCGTTTCGATATAATTTTTTATAAGCAGATCCAGCAGGAAAATTCCAGCCGCCAGAATCGCAAAGATAATTACCGTCATAAAGACCTCCCTGCGACTATTATACCCGAATTTCTCCCGCAAGATCAATCCCCATCCTATTTTTTCGGGGTAACTTTGGCATTCTGCCGTCTGTAGGTGTCGTTGTCCTTCTGTTTCAATTCATTTTCCACCTGAGTCAGCTTTTGTTCCAGTTCTTCTGTTTTCTCTTCATCCCCGGAGGCGGCCCGGAGCTGCTGCTCGATCTGTCTCTTCTTTTCTTTCAATTCCCGGATCTCCCGTTCTACCTTATCCGTGTTGCCGACCCACTCTTCCTCAGAGTCTTTCGGATTTTCCCCATTTACCTTCGGCTCTTTCTTCTCATCCGCCTTCCCGGCTTTCCGGGGATCGTCGTAAAAGATCTTACGGCTGCCGTCCTCATCCTGTCCTACCCGGTACAGACCGGAAGGCCGGGCCCCCTCCTTCTCGCTGCTGATGTATTCGTCGTGGGGCGCTTTCACGCCGTCTGCTGCCTTTGCAGGCCCTTCCACGCCGTCTGCTGCCTTCGCAGGCCCTCCCACGCCGTCCGTTGCCTTCGCCGCTCCGGCGCTGCCTGCTTCCTCCTTATTGCGCATTGCCTCCTCTACATACTTAGCGGTGGAATGATTGTAGCTTCCGTTGATTTTCATGGACATACTCTTTCCCTCCTTACATGGTATTTGAAGACGGCGCAGTCCACAAACAGCCGCCTTCAATTACTCTTTCGGCCGCCCGGAAGGTCGAATAAATCCATTTGCCGCAGGATGCTTTCTGGATGCTGTGGAATGATTAACAGCACATGCAGGAGGAAAACCGCTCCCTGCCTTTTCACGCTCACCGCTCCCTGATATTTTTCCGCCACTGCCCTGATATTTGAAAGACCCGTCCCCTCTTTGAACATCCCCTCTCCCTGAAAGCTGTTCTCTATTTCCATAAGGAGAAAATCTCCCTGCATGCGCCCCGCCATGCGGATATACTTTTCCCTGCCGTCCTCCATTTTATGGCACCCATGAATCGCATTGTCCAATGCGTTTGACAGGATAATGCAAATATCAATGTCCCGCAGACCGCAGGGGTATGGCAGGACAAGCGAACATTCCACCCGAATCCCCATACTCTTTGCGATTCCCAGCTTATTTCCCACCAGAATATCCGCCACCGGATTGTGAGTGCTTACGGGAAAGGACATCTGCTGCGCCATCTCTTCCAGATCCTCCACATATTGTATGGCCTGATCCAGGTTTCCGTTCTGCAAAAGCTGCCTGATCACCGCAATGTGGTTTTTCACGTCATGGCGGAACGACGCCGTCTTTTCATAGCGGGTTCTGGCCTCTTCCACGTATTGGTTCAGATAACGTTCCTGCTGCTCCAAAAGCGACAGCTCCGTGCCAAGCCGCAGACTTTGCAGCATTTTCTGCCAGGCATAAAGAATGCAGAACAGGCTGCCGATTCCCAAAAGCTGTATGGCAAGCATCTGACCGTGGTTGGTATACACCGTGATGCCTCTGCCGTCCGTGATATTTACACCGTAAATGATGGAATTGATATATTCCTCCATAAAAAAAATCATCAGCACGGGAATCAGCACCATAAACAGGTATTGCCGCTTTATGGTTTCACGGCGGAAAAAATACCGTTCTATTATATGGCAGCAGCGCCAAAATAAAAAAAGCGATGTCAGTTCTCCCGACAGCATAAATGCATATCCGGCTATTTTGCCTTCCGGCACGGGCAGCAGCGGATAAAAAACGCTCCACAGCGATTTCACAACGCCGTAACAAAGCAGCATCACCTCCGCCACCATCACGGCATACAAAACGGCGGACTGGAAATCCGCCGCTTTTTTTATGCGCGGGCGCTCCGCCCGATCCCCCTCCTTCGGCAGCAGCATCCCGCATATCGTAAGCAAAAGGACATAGGCTGCCATCTGAACCGTTACGCTGCCCCTGATAACATGCACAAAAATACCCCCGCATACCACGGACAGCAGATAAAACCAGAGGGACACCTTCTTATGCATAAATCTCACATAAAAGACAACCCCTGAAAAAATCTGCGCAATTCCGCCTGCCATCGCATATAAATCCAATATATCCATACCATCAGCCTTCCGTTCTCTGCCGTCACATATTTTTCATATACCGTAAAATAACCTCGGAAAATTCCCGGCCCCGCAGCCTGGAAACCGGAATCTCCCTGCCGCCCTCCATGTATGCGGTTCCGTTTTTAAAGCCTTTTAAATATTTCAGATTGATCAGATAGCTCCTGTGACACCGAAAAAAACCGCTGCCCAGCCTGGCTTCCAGCTTTTCGATTCTTTCGTAATAATCGACCACCTCCGACGTGGATAAATGCAGATAGATTTTCCTGTCAATGATTTCGCAAAAGACAATATCCTCCAGAGAAATAATACGGCTTTCATAGCCCTTTTGAACAAGAAGTCCTGACTCGTCGGCATTTTGCAGGGAAGCAAAAAGACGCTCCATCATTTTTGCAAACGCGCCCGCCTCCACCGGCTTTACCAGATAATCATAGGCCTGTACCTCAAAGGCCTGAAACACCATCTCCTTTAGGACAGTGACAAAGATCAGAAAACCCTGAAATTTACGTTTCCGAAGCTTCTTTGCCGTCTCCATGCCGTCCATTTTCTCCATCTGGATATCCAGAAAAAGGATGTCTATTTTTTTGTCGTATTGCAGCAGTTCCTCTCCGCCCGAAAACTGTAAAATGGAAACCTCCACATTTTTCCTGCGAAAAAAGTCACGGGTCATTTTTTTGATGTGATCGGACATGTTTTTTTCATCGTCGCAGACCGCAATGCAGATCACCCAATCGCCTCCCCTGCTATTATTATCAGGCCGCGCAAAATGCACAGCTGTGCTTTTCCCTGTTTTATCGGTTGTTTACACTGTCAGAACGACTGATTTGCCGTGAAATGCCATCTGAATGCCGCAGAATGCAGCCCCTTCGCAATTTATGCTCCTCCTGCCTCCCGCCCGCTATGAGAAAACTGCAAAAGAACACGCAGCGTTCTTTTCAAGGTAATCCACAGCGGCCGGGGCACGCCGTTTTTTTTAAGAGCCTGATATCCTTCTTTAAAAGATACCAGATAATTTCCAAGTCCCGCATTACTGGTGCCGCCGTAAAACATGGCGACCAGTACCTCCGGCACATAAGCCAGTATATTTCTCTCATCTTTTAAAAAACGAACCATAAACTCATAATCCGCCGCACACCGATAGGACGTATCGTAAAAACCGTATTTCTCATACACCTGCCGTCGCAGAAAAAGAGTGGGATGTCCGGGCATCCAGCCCTGCGAAATCCTCCCCTGTCCCATGCGCCACTGCCTGACGATTTTTTCGCCCTCCACATACACCAGATCAGAATGAGCGCCGATACAGTGCGGGCCGCCGCTTCGTAACGCATCCACCAGACTGCTTACCGCGTTTGGTTTACATAATATATCATTGCACACCGCAACCACATCCCCTGTGCTCATGCGGAAGGCTTTGTTCATGGCGTCGTACAATCCCTCGTCGGGCTCTGAGACCCACCGTACGCACAAACCCTGTCTGTCCGCCATCTTTGCGGCAAACTGCCTGATCAGCTCCACCGTACCATCGGTGGAACCGCCATCCACAATCACCGCCTCCATATCCTCATAATCCTGCGCTTCAATACTCGCAAGAGTAACGGGCAGACTATCTCTCACATTATAGACCGTCACCAGCAAAGAAACCTTCATATCGCTCCACTCCGTCCGGGACACCGCCGGCATCCGGCCGGGCCCGGGATTCTGCTCTGTATCCGGCCGGAACCGGGATTCTACTCTATATCCGCCCTGGCCCAGGACAGCGCCTCCTCCAGACTGTCCGCACCGAGAATGTTCAGAATAAATTCCGTGTATTCCCCTGCCCGATCCGTATCAATATCCCGAAAAATATCCTTTATATATTTCCCCGTGTGATCATACTCATACACGCCAAAAGCCATCCCCGCCAGCACTTCCTCCGGCGCATCCGTCTGCCGGTTCATGAGGAAGGCATCTACATGGGGATTGTCCTCCACAATATAGTAACAGTAGGCAAAGGCCGCCGCCTGCAGCCTCTCTCCTGACCCGGAGGAAAAGCCAAGCTCGGTAATGGTAACGCTTCTTATGTCGCCGCTTCTATCCAGATAGGTCTCCTCGGAAAGCATGTCCGTCAGCACATTCAGGTTCATGATGGAAAGGTGGGAGGCGTCTCTTGACTTATCATATTCCTGCGACCAATAATTCACACGGGTAAGCGGTTCCGGATAAGGATGGATTGCAATTCCCCAGTCATAATTCCCGTGCTGCAGGGCCGCCTCGTTAAAAGCTTCCAGAACATCCCTGCCGTTAAAGAAGCTGCTGTTATCTCCCTCGTTGCTGTTCCAGGCGTGGTCAATGCTGAAATACACCCGCGCATTGGCGTAACGGCTTTTCACCGCCTGATAGAAAATGCGGAAGGACTTTTCAAATTCCGCTGCATAATGATACACGTCCTTGGTGTTCATATAGTTCCACACCCGGTTCTGGTTAATCTCATTGGCAATGACCCAGCTATGTACCATTCCGTGTTCACCGTCAGAATAACGCTGAGCCAGAAAGGAAGCCACCGCCTCCAGCGTCCTCGCCCCTTCCGCCTCAGAAGCATTAAACATGTAATAGTAAGCGCCGCTCTCCTGATTTCTGGCCTCCGGGTGGACCAGCTCCGCAAAAGCATCGTTCCAGTCGTTTAAAACCACCGCCGTGGCGGTCATTCCCTGATCCGACAGATACTTGAACAGGCCGTCGTAACCGTTGACGGCGGCTCCGTTAAAGGCATAATTTCTTCCCCGGTAAGTGTATGTAATCGTGGGGAAGGTAGGATCCGCCGTCTCTCCCATAATATGGGAAAGGGGAATATTATAGATGGCATGCTTTACATTCAGATCCGTAAGCTCCGGCGTCCCAACCATAGTCGGATCCAGAAGTATCCCTTTCTTGGAGCCAAGCTCCGGATAGGGATCCTGATTTTCTGCCAGCGCCTCGGGATTTAGCAGATACACACTTTTTCCTACCTGTACATAATTCCCGTCTATCCGAAGAGCAGGAATAAACCGCTTAAACAGATACGAGTCCCGATAGGGAAACGCTGTCTCCCACTCTCTGGCCTTTCGTCCTCTGGTAACCGGCTCTCCCGCAAGCACATCTCCGTCTTCCTGCCAACTCTCCGCCTGAAACAGGTAGAGATAAGCGTCGTCGCTTCCGGGAATCAGCGGCATCTCCAGCGAGCAGCGAAGCTTTCTTTGCTCCGCATCATAAATCAGGGACACATCCATGGCATACTCGGACAGTTCCTCCAGCGACAGGCTTGTCTCACCCGCCGCAAGCTCCGAAAGCTCCCTTTCCCTTTCTGCGTCCGCACTGTTCTCCACGTTCTTCTCTGCCACAGGCGCATCTACCGGGGCCGCCTCTTTTCCGCATCCGGCAAGCAGCGCTGCGGATATCCCAATGCTTAAAAGCAGGAGACAGACGGGACGTACCTTTCTCTTCCTTTCCTTATACACTCCCAAACCTCCTGCGTTCATTCAAAGTTCACCGTAACGGCAACCTGGGGCGGCGCACTGATATCGTCCGACACCGTTCTGCCGCCTCTCTTCATCTGCTTATAAATTTCAAAAAAATGGGTCGTGGGTATCTCTTTGAAACGCCATTCCGTATCCACCACCGGGATCGCCGCGCAGCCCTCGTCCACACCGTAACGTTTCACCTGTCCTGACCTTCCGCTGTTCCAGCCGCCGTTTGCATAAAAGCTGTCCAGCGTATCCGTAACAGCCGCGCCAATATTCTTAACCGCGCTGGTTAAAACCCGGTCCGAATCCCTGCACTGGTCCACATCCACGCCGATCAGAAGTCCGTCCTGATTCTCCGCCGCCTCCAGCACAGACTCATCGAGTCCGCCGCCGCAGGCAAAAATAACCTGCGTACCGTTCTCATACCAGCCGTCCGCCTTCTCCCGCACCGCAATATCCGGCGAAAAGGTGTCCGCATACCAGTAATTAACCGTCACGTCGTCAAGGGATAGATCCTTGGCCGCCGCATCAATTCCCTGCAAGTAACCGTAACCGTAACGCAAAACCGCAGGCTCCGGCCTGCCGCCCATAAATCCAAGCTGCCGGTATCCCTCCCAGACCGCCATATATCCTGCCAGATACCCGGCCTCTTCCTCATGAAAAAGAACGCAGTGCACATTTTCCGCGATGGAAAGCTCTTCTCCCTCCAGATCATGAGGCACGCTGTCAATCAGTAAAAAGGAGGTCTGCGGGTACGCATCCTGCAAGACGCCTACCGCCTGGCCAAAAATATCTCCGGCACAGACTATGATTCTGGCGTTTTCCTGCGCCGCCCGTTCCACCAGACCGGGATAAGTTTCCGGTTCATCCGGATTTGCATTATAATAAGAAAAGGACCTGCCTGCTCCCAGCGCGTACATCCGCACGCCGTTATAGACGGCCTCGTTGTATCCGCCATCCTCCACGGAGCCGTCCGTCAGCAGGACGATCTCGCCGCCCGTCTCGCTGTAATCCCCATAGGGATCCTCGAACATTTTCTGCACCGACTCCCGCCAGGACGTCATCTCAACGCCTGATTCGTCCTCTTCTTCCTCCTGTGTCTGCTGGGGTGTCCCATCCGCCGACTCCTCCCCGAACGCCGCTGCGTCCTCTGCTGTCTGACCGCAGCCCGGTAACAGACACATCAAAATCAGCCCGGCAACGCCAAGCCATCGTTTTTTCATTATCACTGTATCCGCCTTCCAAAGTTGTTATAAATCTATATACACATTACCACAAGCGGACAAAATCAGCAAGTTTTCCAAAATCTACAGCCGCGCCAGCGTCTCAAACGTACCGTTAATGTCAATCCGTCCGTATCCCCACTGTCTGTCAGGATATATCACATTGTCCGGCCGCTCCGCCCCCTGTATCAAATAACTTTTCGTTCCCCTGCTGTCCACCATATAGGCGTTTCCGTCCACGACGGCCCACTCTAAAAACTGCGCCACGCAGCCTGCCGCCAGCGCCGCCGCCATACAGGAACCGTCCGTCTCGCCAAGCGCCGTCGGTATGCCAACGCCGGGAGCCGCCAGATCAGGCTTAATCCCGCCGTTTCTGGTAAACCCTCTGCCGGAGGGCGCATACCAGCTGTCCGTATAGCTGTTATAGGCGGATATGGTAATGACCTGACACGCATTGGACGGCTCTGTCAGGGTTACGTCCGGGCTTGGCGCAAGAAACGTCACGCGGCCGCCCAGAAAGGCCTGAATGGGAAGCCACATGTGATACTGTCCGTTTCCCCGCATTCTCCTTGCCGATGACGTTACCGATACCGTCCAGATACCGGGCGTTGGATCGGCAAAGCGCATGAAGACCATGGGATCGCCGCTGTCCTTTTCCACCAGTACGGAACTGATTCTTATTTTCGTCCTTTCAAAAACAAAGGACAGATTTCTGTCAATCCCGTTCCTGAAATCAATAATGGGTGTTACTTCTCCCCCGGGCGAACGAACGGAAACGGCGTAAGTGTCCGGGAGATTGCCCCATAATTCCACGCAGAATCCCTTCATCGGCTCTTCCACACGGATCTCCACATTGCTGGGCATGGAATGCTCATAATGGTGTTCTTTGTCCCCCTCGTTGCCGCCGCCTACCACTACCGCGCGGCTTCTGCGTCCCGCCACGATATTTAAGTAGGAATCCAGCGCGGAAGTGCCGTCATGACTGCCCATATTCGTGCCGAGTCCGAGGACAATCACCACCGGCTTCTCAAAGGCTACCGCCATCTGCTGGAGATATTTCACCGCCTCCATGATATCGTTTTCCTGGAAAGCCACCGCCTGATCGTCAATCAGATAGTAATCGCGCAGGTAAGTCTTCGCCCCTTTTAGCTTCACTACCGCAATATCCGCAAGGGGCGCCGCACCCCGGAAGTCCAGCCCCTGGTTCAGCAGGCTTCCCGCCGCCGCAGAGGCCATCCTCGTACCATGACCGATGGCGTCCGTGGTTGGCACGACTGCCAGCGGGTTCTCAGAGGCAAGGGCCCTGTCGATATCCGCCCGGCGGTACTCCGTCCCGTATTCAAATCCCTCCGGCGGTTCCCCTGTCTGTATGGTCTGATCCCAGATGGAGACAATGCGGGTGCTGCCGTCCTCCCGCCTGAAAACATCCTCCTGATAGCGGATGCCCGTGTCAATAAATCCCACGATAACGCCGCTTCCCTGTAAGGCAAGCGGCGGATTCTGTACCCGTATGTTTCCCATGGCCGCAAGGGGCGAAGCGTCAAAGGGTCTTACTCCTTCCTGCATCAGTCCATACAGCTTTGGAATGGTGGAATAGCCGTAATAACTGATGGACAGAGGTTCCACCTGACTCCTTCTTACGCTGGCAACCCCAAATCCGGCGTCAATCGCATGATAACAGTACTCCACGTCCGTGGAAGCTAAAATTTCTTCTATCGCGTCATAGTCCGCGATAATATCCAAAAAATCCTCCGATAAAATCATTTCCTTACAGGTCAAGCCCATGCACCGCCTTATCGCTCCTTACGTTATTTTATGCGGCATCAGCGAATGTGTTCCTTTCAGCTGCCTGCAGGCTGGTCCACCACATTCAGGCGGTCGGGATGCTCCGCGCTTTTGCTGCGGATGTCGATAATGGGCCCGCCCGTCCCCTCAATATATTCTCTGGTGATGGTGACACGGCCAATGTTGTCGTCCTTTGGCACCTCATACATGATATCCAGCATAAATTCCTCAATAATGGCCCGCAGCGCCCTGGCCCCGGTCTCCTTCTCCATGGCCTTGTCCGCAATGGCCTCCAGCGCACCCTCATCATAAATCAGCTCTACCTCATCCAGCTCCAAAAGCTTCTGATACTGCTTGAGAATGGCGTTTCTGGGCTTGCTCAGAATCTGCACCAGCATATCGCGGCTCAAACCCTCCAGCGTAAAGATCACCGGCAGACGGCCGATAAACTCAGGAATCATACCAAATTTTCTGATATCTTCCACCGTTACCCTGTTTAAAATATTTTTTTCCTTATCGTATTTATCCTTAAGCTCCGCGTTGTAGCCGATAGACGTTCTCTTATTCAGTCTCTGCTTGATGATCTCGTCCAGATCCGGGAAAGCGCCGCCGCAGATAAACAGGATATTTCTGGTATTCACAGTGGCAAGGGGCACCATGGCGTTTTTGGAGTTGGCCCCCACAGGCACTTCCACCTCCGCGCCCTCCAAAAGCTTCAGCATTCCCTGCTGTACGGATTCGCCGCTCACATCCCTTGCGTTGGTGTTCTTTTTCTTGGCAATCTTGTCGATCTCATCAATAAAGATAATGCCCCGCTCCGCCCGTTCCACGTCGTTGTCCGCCGCCGCAAGAAGCTTCGACACCACGCTCTCTATATCGTCCCCGATATAGCCCGCCTCCGTCAGGGAAGTGGCGTCCGCTATCGCAAGCGGCACGTCAAGAAGCTTCGCCAGCGTCTTTACCAGATAGGTCTTGCCGCAGCCCGTAGGGCCGATCATAAGCATATTGGATTTCTCTATTTCGATCTCGTCCATGGTGCCGGTGGCCACTCTCTTATAATGATTGTAAACTGCCACGGACATCACTTTCTTGGCATGTTCCTGCCCCACCACATACTCGTCCAGCTTCTGCTTGATCATGTGGGGCGGCAAAATCTTCCTGATGTCAATCTCCGCAGCCGCCTTCTTCTTTTTTCTGGGCTTCTGCTTATTCGGAATACCGCCCTCTCCCTGCAGATCCGCCAGATTGACAAAGCTGATATTGGGAAAGCCTTTCGCGCCGTTAAGGTTTAAGTCGTTCATATTGGGGTTATTCAAAAGCCCCTGATAATCAAACTGGCTGACCGTATCCATGGTCTTATGCATACAGTCGTCGCAGACGCAGATATGATTGGGCAGTTTAAACATCTTCCCCGCCTTACTCTCGGGTCTGCGGCAGATAAAACAGACGTCCTCATAGTCGTTTCCGGAATCGTCCTTTTTCCCATCCTGCGTTTCAGGCTTCTTCTCTTCCTCCAGCGCAGTCTCTTCGTAGGTATCGTCTCTGTGATCGTCCATCATATCCTCCTCGCCTCATCTTTACGTTTCCGCTGTCTGCGTCTATTTTACCATAAATATAAGGCCTGTTGTATAAAATCTTTGTGAAGAAAGGACCGCATTCCCTTATGGAAATGCAGTCCTTCTCTTATAAACCTGTGGTAATCCTATCCGTTTACTTTATTTCCCAGCGTGAGATGTCTGACAGCCTCCTCGTAACCGGCCACCGTCATGGTCATCACCTTCACGTCCACATCGTCGCCTCTGGCGTAAAACTCCAGCTCCTTCTGCAGTTCATCCATGGAGGTAATCTTATCTCCGTCAAATTCGGTGATGATATCGCCCTGTTTAATGCCTCCCGCCGCTGCCGCCGAGTTTTCATAAACCTGCGCCACATATACGCCCTCGGGCATACCGTAGGCCTGGGATACCTCCTGCGTCACACTGATGCCGGAAATGCCAAGATACCCTCTCTCCTCTTCCGCGACCTTACTCTTTGTTTCCTTAAGCATCAGCTCCGCAATGATGGGGCTTGCCGAAGAAATGGGAATCGCATAACCCATGCCTTCCACAGCGCTGCCGCCGATCTTATTGGAATTAATACCGATCACCTCGCCCTTGATATTTAAAAGCGCGCCGCCGGAATTACCGGGATTGATGGCCGCGTCTGTCTGGATAAAGGTTCCCTCTACATTGTCTCCGCCATAAACGCTGGAGGATATACTGATGCTTCTTTCCAGCGCGCTGATCACGCCCGTCGTCACGGACTGTCCGTAGCCGAGAGAATTGCCTATGGCAATGGCCGGCTCGCCCACCGTTAGTTCATCGGAATCGCCAAGGGTAGCCACCTGAATGGAATCCAGGGTATCGGACGACAACTCCGTAAGCGGCACGGCTATGACCGCCAGATCCATTTTGGAATCCTGTCCCTTGATAAACGCTTCCGCTTCGCTCCCCTCGTTAAACTGAACCGTCAGTTTATCCGTATCCGCCACCACATGATAGTTGGTGACAATCAACAGCTCCGTATCGTTTTCACCTACAATGATGCCGGAACCGCTGGCATCCGCCTCGCTGCTCATGGACTGTCCCCAGTAAGACATGGTTTCCGTATAGTGGTTATTTACCGCAACGATAGAGGGCATCACTTTCTCCACCACATCCGTCACGTCAGTGACCACCGCCGTCACCGTATCGGACTGTCTGATGAGAGCCCCGTCTTTGGCGCCCTGCTCCTGTATATCTCCTGCAGTCTCCGTTTGCGCAAGGTTCGTTCCATCCGCCGATTCTGAAATCTCTACCGGGTCTTTGTCCAGCATACCGGAAGCCGCCTCCACAATATACAATCCAAGACCTGCAAAAAGTCCGAAGAACAATCCAAGAGAAACGGCTACAAGGGCTTTTCTGAGATAACCGGCCGGCTTCTTTTCCCTGGCCTTTCGTTCCTTTTTCTGCCCCGTCTGTGCATAGGTATTCGGATAAGCGCTGCCGTAATGATAATTTCCCGCGCTGGCACGATAATCTCCGGCATTTTCGTAATGATTCCGGCCGGCGCCCTGCCCATAGGAAGTCTGACCGGCATTCTGCCCGTAAGAGGTCTGTCCCTCGCTTTGTCTGTAAGAAGACTGTCCCTCGCTTTGTCCGTAAGGGTTTTGTCCGTAAGCGCCGCCGGTCTGATTTCCCGTATGATTGGAGTAACCGTTTGGATAATTATTATCGTACATAATCTCGCTCCCTTCCATAAAATCACGGATTCTAATCCGCCTGCTTTATTTCCCCTCGCTGATTATGTCCTAAGTATATCTGGCATTTGTGTCTATTTTGTGTTTAATTTATTTAAAAAATGTGTTTTTTACTCCACGGTCACGGACTTAGCCAGATTCCTTGGCTTATCCACATCGCATCCCTTGCCTACGGCAACATAGTACCCGAAAAGCTGTAACGGTATGATGGCCAGCGAATTGGCAAAATAAGGATTCGTCTCCGGAATGTAGATCACATAGTCCGCCGCTTTCTCAATCTCCTTGTTTTCCTCACAGGTCACCGCCAGCAAAAATGCGCCTCTCGCCTTCACCTCCACCATATTGCTTATGGTCTTCGCGTAAAGCGCAGGCTGAGTAGACACAGCCGCCACCAGCGTTCCATCCTCAATCAGGGATATGGTGCCATGTTTCAGCTCTCCCGCCGCATACGCTTCGGAATGAATATAGGATATTTCCTTCAATTTTAACGAGCCCTCCAGCGAAATCGAATAGTCGATTCCCCTGCCGATAAAGAACACATCCTTTGCACCGATATAGCGGTTTGCAAATCTCTGAATTTTATTCTTATTGTTGAGCAGAAGCTCGATCTGGTCAGGCAGACAGCGCAGATCGGCCAAAAGTGACGCAAATGTCACATCGTCTATTTCGCCGCGCACCCTGCCGAATTTGAGGGCCAGCAGATAAAGCGCAATCAGCTGCGCGCTGTAAGCCTTCGTGGTGGCAACGGCGATTTCCGGCCCGGCCCAGGTGTACATCACATTGTCCGCCTCCCTGGCGATGGAGCTGCCCACCACATTGACAATGCCAAGCACCTGAAAACCCCTCTTTTTGGATTCCCGAAGCGCCGCAAGAGTATCCGCCGTCTCCCCGGACTGGCTGATCACCACCACCATGGCTCCCTCTTCGAGGATCGGATCACGATAACGAAATTCAGACGCAAGATCCACTTCCACCGGGATGCGGGCAAGCCCTTCTATCACATATTTGCCGGTAACGCCCGCATGATAGGCGGAGCCGCAGGCCACAATATGAATCTTGCTGACCGCCCGTATCTGGTCGTCGTTCATGTTAAGCTCTTCGATGACAATGTCGTCGTCCTTAATACGGGGCGTAAGCGTATCCGCCACAGTTTTGGGCTGTTCATACATCTCCTTTAACATGAAATGCTCATAACCGCCCTTTTCCGCCGCGCTGGCATCCCAGTCGATGAATACGGGTTCCTTTGTGGTTTCTTCCTCATCCACCGTATAGAAATGCATGTGATCCACCCGCAGACGCACCACTTCCTGATTATCCACATAATATACCTTTCTGGTATACTTTAAGACTGCGGGAACATCCGACGCGATAAAGCAGCCGTCCTCATTCTGACCCACAATAAGGGGGGAATCCTTTCTGGCCGCAAAAATCTGATCGGGGCAGTCCGCAAAGAGTATGCCCAGCGCATAGGAACCCTCCACCCGGTGCAGCACCTTGGTAACTGCCTCAAGCGGGTTGCCCTTGTAATAATAATCCAGAAGATGCGCCACAACCTCCGTATCTGTCTCAGAAATAAACTTATAACCGCGGTCGGTAAGCATCTTCCGCAGCTGTATATAATTCTCGATAATACCGTTATGTACCACGGTAATCGTCTCCGACTCGTTAAAATGCGGGTGCGCGTTGCTGTCGCTTGGCACGCCGTGGGTCGCCCAGCGCGTATGCCCGATTCCGCAGATTCCCGGCAGAGTCTCCCCGCCGCGGGTCATGTTTTCCAGCACCTTAAGCCGCCCCACCGATTTTGTGATATTCACCTTTCCCTTTTCATCTATGACAGCCATACCCGCTGAGTCGTACCCGCGGTACTCCAGCTTGGACAGACCGTCCAGAATGATGGGCGCCGCCTGCTTTGTCCCGATATATCCTACGATTCCGCACATATTATACCTCTTTCCGAAGCGCTGCATTAAACGCTTCTTCTCAATTTATTATTTCCTTATCTACAGACAGCCCTGTCTCCAGTAATCCTTATTGGAAGACATGGAAAGCACCAGCCGCTTTGGTAGACGGCGGTACTTCTTTCCGCACAGATATCCGGCGTATTTAAAGACGCACTGTAAAATAACGCTCGGTATCTTATTTCTCATTCCCTTTTTTTTCAGGTGCGCCACCGTGCCCTTAAGAAGCCGAAGCCCCTCCGATTCCGACGGATAAGCCGCAAACACCTCAGGATGATCAGCCTGGGATACGCCAAGATCAAAATTCCGATGAAACTGCTGCCTGTAATTATAATTATGGGAGTGATACACACAGGCCCCCGCCACATAGGCTATGCCGTAATCCGCGTTCACCGCCTTTGCCGCATAAAGCATATCCTCGTTAAATATAGCCCGGTTGACAAATCCCCCGAGAGCGTCGAAAATCTCCCGCTTATAGGCCGCGCATACGTTGGAGCAGAAAAAAGTCTTAATCCCCAGCTCCGGCAGATCCGCCTTCGTCTTGATGAAAGACTCCTCCGGGTAGTTAAAACGCCTCGTATACCGCTCGATCTCGCCGCTTTTTTCTCCGGGCAGCTGTCTTGCGTATGCCGCCGCAGTCCCTTCGTCCCGCAGTCCCGCAAGCAGACGCTCCACCAAATATTCGTCGGCGGGCATGGCGTCCTGCGTCATCATGAGAAACACATCCGCCTTGGAGAGCCTGACACCCTGATTTCTTGTATGACCGTGATCAAACTCCCTTTTTGACAGGTGCTTCACTGTTATATTATGATAAGTCCTCTCAAGAACAGTACCGTAAAACAGCCTGTCAAAATATTTTTGCTCCGTATTCATAATAATAATCTGATTCACAGGATGCGACTGTGTCTCCAGCTTTTCCACCAGCGTCAAAAACCCGCGATCCGGTTTGTAGACGGGAATGATCACGTCCACTGTCTCCATGCGTCCGCCCTCCGTCCGCTAAAAATCAAAAGGCAAGGGGCCTGCAAAACAAGCCCCTTTTCTTTTATTTCGTCAAATATCCGTTTGTTTCTTCGTATATCTTGTCACTGCACTGCTTCACGGTTTCTGACGGCTCGTAATTTTCCGTATCAAACAGGAACTTATGCAGCCACTTTACGTTGTCTTCCAGGCTGGTAGGAATGACACAGGACCCCTTGGAACCGATCGTACCCGTCACTCTCATTTCCTCCTGCGGGAAGCCTGAGTGATCCGAAATATAGTATTCCCCCACATGACCAAGCATATCTACAATCTCCGACAAATCAAGGGAGGTGTATACCTCGTCAAACACATTGTTCGCCGTCTCCGTCAGCTTCGCCAGATTGGCCTTCTTCGCCTGATCCGCCACAGCCAGAAGCACCTCTCTCTGCCTCTCGGCACGCTTGAAATCGTCTCCAGCCGTATAACGGATTCGGCAGTAGCCGGTAGCCTGCAGTCCGTCTAACAACTGATAACCCGTATCCTTCACCGGTGTGTAGGACCGCTTCAAATCTTCCGCGATACAGAGCTGATAGTTGTTCAGATGGCTGATCTCTGAGTCGTCCACGTCAATCATTACGCCGCCCAGCGCATCAACAGCGTCAGTCAGTCCTGCAAATCCCACTGTGACAAAGTCCGTAATATTCATATCCAGATTCATATTCAACATATTGATGGCCTGCTCGGGACCGCCCTTCGCATATGCCGCGTTACATTTATTGTAGGAATCGTTGCTCAGGTTCAGGTAAGTATCACGATAAATGGAAACCAGCTTACACTCGCCCGTATCCTGATTAATGGAAGCAATCATAATCGTGTCGCTTCGCGTATTCTTTGTCAGCGCGCCTGTGGTGGAGTCAACGCCGAACAGAGCGATATTTCGGTATCCCTTCATGGTCGTCTCCTGCGCTTCCTGCACGGATTCGTTGATTATGATATCCTTCTCCTTGAGATCCACCTTGCCGGTTCCTGTTCCCGCAAGCACCGCATAAAGCACCATCACCGCAATCAGCAGTATAATAATCTCAACAATAAAAAGAATAATGCGCCTGCGCTGCTTTTTGGCCAGCGCCTTCTTTCCCGCCTTCTTCTTGCCCGATCTCTTCTTCCCGGAGGAGCTGCCGCCCTTTCCGGAAGATTTCTTCCTGGGCCTTACCTCGTCCTCATCATATTCATCCGTATATCTCTTAGCCATAACCTGTACTCCCTGATCCTCCTGAAATCTGTTTCTCATGTTGTTATATTTTGTCTGATTTAGCAAGCTTTAGTGGCCGCTCTTATACAATTATACTACATCTTGATATAATTGCAATATAAATCCCGTTTCTTCCGAAAGTCTTTCACAATTCTTAAGATTTTAGTATCCCTTCTAGTAGGCATTTTTATTGATAAATCCCTTGAAAATTGTGAGAAACATAATTTTAATATCAAAGGATATGGTCCAGTTTTCTATATAGAAAATATCGTACTCAATCCGCTTTTTAATGGAAGTATCCCCCCTGTAGCCGTTAATCTGCGCCCATCCTGTAAGACCCGGCCTGACCTGATGCTTCACCATATAACGGGGAATTTCTTCTTTGAACTGCTCCACAAACTGAGGCCTCTCAGGCCTTGGCCCCACCACGCTCATATCTCCCATCAGGATATTGAAAAGCTGGGGCAGCTCGTCTATGCTTGTCCTGCGCAGAAATTTTCCCACCTTCGTGACTCTGGGATCGTCTTTGGTGGTCCATCCCTTCTCTTCGGCGGAAGCCTGCTGCACCTTCATGGTGCGGAATTTATACATGCGGAATGGCTTGTTATGCAGACCAATGCGCTCCTGTTTAAAAATAACGGGGCCTCTGGAAGTAAGCCTGACGGCAATAGCTGCGGCCAGCATGATGGGGGAAGACACCACCACTCCCACAAGGGCAGTCAATATATCAACCACCCGCTTCATACACCAGTTCAGGGTATTGGTAAGCGGCACGTAACGGATATTGATCACCGGCAGCCCCATCAGATCCTCCGTGTAGGGACGGCTGGGGAAAAGGCTGTTATAATCCGGAATGAACTTGGTATGCACGCCGGATTTTTCGCACAGATCAACAATATGTTCCAAATGGTCGTAATCCTGCAAGGACAGCGTGATCGCGATTTCATCCAGCTTGTTTTCCGGGAGAATATAGAGAAGATTTTCGATGGTACCGACCACCTTGACGCCCTTGTAAAGCGTCCCGGCAGGCACATGATCGTCCAGAATGCCGCGCACCACATAGCCCCACTGGGGATTCGAATTGATACGCTTGATATACTCCTCCGCCGCGCGGGAATACCCCACCAGCAGAATATATTTGAGGTTGTAGCCCTTTTCACGAAAATACTGCAAAAGCGCACGGATCAGCGAGCGTCCCAGCGTAGTCAGGATAATATTGATGCCGTAGAACATGGCCATCATGGTACGGGAGAAATGGATCTGCGCGATCATGTACCAGCCGGCCATCATCAATACCATGCCCACCGTGTTCGCCTGGAAAATATTCAGAATTTCATAACGGTGAACCGTGGCCCGCTTTGGCGTGTATAAATTAAAAGCGTAATATAAAATGAGATACCCCGGCACAATCAGATAGAGCATCTCAAAATAAGTATGCACGTCAAGAGCACCGACATTAGGATCGGTGTCTGAAAAAGGACTGGCAAACTTCAAATACCAGGCCAGCGTATAGGACGCCGCAATGATAATGGCGTCCAGCACAACATGCAGTCTGTTAAAATATTTCTGGTTGTCTTTTATCATCTATGCTCACATCTTTATCTGCAAACCCGCGCTTTCTGCGTTTTTTTCCCGAATAAGCCGGAAGTTTGCATGTTATATACATAGCTTATGCAATATTTATGGTTATTTTACAATAACCACGCAAAAAAAACAACCATATCTTACAATATATACAATTTCTGGTATTTATAAATGTACGCGATACCATATATTGCGCCACAATTCCCACTGTATTCTGACATATGCAGGCAGACGCTCACTGTCAAAGCGCACCCGCCTCTTTTTCCCTTCCGGAGAACGGCAAAGCCCAATTCCCTTCACCAGCCCTTTCCACCAGCTTTTACCAAGCCCCTTTTTCAGAAAAAAAAGCTGCTTGATCAGAAAGCCTGCCAGAAGAAACGGAAGATTGAGAAGCATCTGCCCGGGCGGCATGTTCTTATAAGCAAGATACACACTGTTTCTTGCCGTCAGCTCCGCCTTAAAGGCGTTATAACGCGACCCCGAGGAAGCGCTTCCCGCATGGCGCACCACAGCCCCCGGCACATAGAGATTGCGAAAGCCGTACAGGCGGGCTCGATACCCCAGATCCACGTCCTCCAGATAGGCAAAATGATTCTCGTCAAGCATCCCTATCTTTTGCAGAATCCGTCTGCGGTAAATGCAGGCGCCGCCGCAGGCGGAAAAAATCTCTCTGGGCGCATCATAATTTTCAGCCGGTTTATCCCTGCCCGCCGCAAAGGCCCAGCCCAAGGCACAGTAATAATCCCCCGCATCGTCGATCCGTGAAGGAGCGTCCATCCTGACCATCCGCGCCGCACCGGAAAACACCCGTTCATCGCCGTCCATGGCTTTCTCCAGCGCTTTCACAAATCCGGGCTGGGCCTCCGTATCGTTGTTTAATAAGATAACATATGTTGTTTCGCTGGCCTCCATGCCCCGGTTCACCGCCCTGCAAAAACCATAGTTTCTGTCAAGGGAAATCAACCGGACTTTGGGAAACTTTTCCTGTACAAGCTCCCTGCTGCCGTCTGTGGAACCGTTATCCACCACAATCACCCGGGCCGGTTCTCCCCGCAGGGAGGCAAGGCAGTTTTCCAGATACGCCATGCCGTTGTAGTTGGGAATGATAATAGTGGATCTGCACCCTTCCATCCCATTATCTATCTTTTCCATTCTGATTCCTCACAGCTTGCGGAAGGGTCCCACACCACAAGATATCCCTCTCTGCGCGCCGCCTCTCCCAATGCCATACTCAGTTTCCGATATCCCGCCTCATCACAGGCAAGCCCCGTCACGTCCGCAATACGAATTTCCCGATTTTCCAGACGCCCTTTCCCGTAAAGGCTTCTCTCCCGATAGGGGAGCCCTGTAATCTGGCTAAAAACAGGACGCAGCTCCTCCCGCACCTGCACACAGCGGATATCCACCGCCGCACAGTCCTGCAAAAGCGCCGCCCGGTGCGTGCTCCCCCCGGTAAACCGGGCGGGCAGTCCCGAAAAAAGAATGTGTCCCTGCTCGTCATAGGCTCCCGCAAAAATCTTTCTTCTGCGGTTCAAAAGCCGCCCTCCCACAAGCCCCACATCCTGTCTGACACGCAGTATGTCCGGGTCATAGGCAATATGATAAAAGCCAAGATGCAGGCTGTGCGTAACCTGGGCCGAAAAGCCTCTCCTTTCACAGAAATCCGCAAGGGCTCTCTTTCCCGCCTCGTATGCGTAGGATTTGCTGGCTGTATTTAAAGCCGTGGAATCCCTATGGGACCGCCAGTGATAGAGCACCTTCGGTATATGGACAATCCGCCCTGCACAGGGAAGCCTTGTCCCGCTTGGCCAAATACTGTCCACCACCCGCAGCACCAGATCATAGTCCTGCGCGCCATCGTATTCTCCCCGCAGCATAAGCCGCTTCATGAGCCCTGCTTCCACCGCCATAAAGTGGCAGATATAGTTATTTGATAATATTAAATCCAGATTAAATTCCTGCTTAACATGCGGATTTTCAAAGGTTTTCGACGCATCGTCATACTTATCCTCATCGGAGTACACAAGCGCCGGAGCGCACCCGTTTTGTCTTCCCCGGCGCACCGCCTCCGCCATTTCATATAAAGCATCAGGTGTTATGAAATCATCATGATCCAGAAGCGCAATGTAATCTCCCTTGGCCAGCGCAATGCCCGCATTGGTGTTTTCGGCAATGCCCCTGTTTTCGGAAAGCCTACTGTAGCGAATCCGCATGTCGCCCGTTTCATGTATGATCCTGTTCACCGTATTCTCCACCCCGGAGCCCGCGCTGGCATCCGCTATCACCAGCTCCCAGCGGGGATAGCTCTGGGCCTGCACGGAGGAAATCATTTCCCGCAGATAGGTTTCCCCGGTCTCATAAGCAGGCGTGACAATACTGAACAGGCAGGCCCCTTCCCCCGTCTTCTTTCTCTGCGCTTCCAGCGCCTCTTCCCCCGGCGGCTGATAGCGGTAAGGCGCTGCGCTGCGCTCCTCCTGCATCCGTTCCGCCGCCGCATAAAAAGTGCCGGAAAGCCCGTTCTTTTTTAAATAATTTACTGTTTTTCTTACATTGTCGAGTCTCAGTATCCGATTACCCACCGCCAGGTCTCCTGTCCTTTTCCCGTTTTCTTCCCTGCGCATAAGTCAGGCCGCTCCGCACTTGTCATGCCGGAGCGGCCTGGTTTCTGTTACAATCCTGCCACGACGACTGCTTTCTCTGCCGCCTAGATATTCTTCTTTACTTCCTCGGTCAGGCTGTCAAGCTTCGCCTGCGCGTCTTCCAAACTTGTGCCCTTCACGCCCATATAGAACTTGATCTTGGGCTCCGTGCCGGAAGGTCTTGCACAGCACCAGGAATCGTTGGTCAGGTCAAAATAAAGAACATTGGACTGCGGAAGCCCGGTCTCGCCCGCTTCGCCGGTCTCCAGATTCAGAGTCTTTCCCGTGTCGTAGTCCCTGAACTCCTTCACCTTCAGCTCGCCGAAGCTCCTGGGCGGATTCTGGCGCAGCTTGTTCATCAGCTCCTCGATCTCCTTTGCGCCCTCAACGCCCTTTTTGGTAATGGCATACTGGCTTTCTTTATAGTAACCGTATTTCTCATAGAGATTAATCATCTGATCCCATACGGTTCTGCCCTTCTTCTTGCACCATGCCGCCATCTCGCACAGGCACATAACCGCCACAATGGCGTCCTTATCTCTGGCATGAGTGCCGGCAAGACAGCCATAGCTCTCCTCCAGACCAAACACGTAGTTGTTGGAGCCGCTCTGCTCAAAGAGCTTAATCTGCTCGCCGATAAACTTAAATCCTGTGAGAACCTCGATAAACCTGACTTTATAGTCTTCCGCAATGGCCCGCGCCATATTGGTGGTAACGATGGTTGTCACAAGAGCCGGATTTTCGGGCATTTTACCGGTCGCCGTCCGCTCCCTTAAAATGTATTCCGCAATCAGCATACCGGACATATTGCCTGTAAACGGCACATACTCGCCGGATTTGGTATCCAGTGCATAAATGCCCAGTCTGTCCGCGTCAGGATCGGTGGCAAGCACGATGTCTGCATTCTTCTCCTTCGCCAGCTTAAGCGCCAGCGTAAAGGCCTTGGGATCCTCGGGATTCGGATATTCCAGTGTGGTAAAGTCGGGGTCGGGCATCTCCTGCTCCGGCACCACATATACGTTCTTAAAGCCAAGCTCAGACAAAATCCGCCTCACAGGCACGTTACCCGTGCCGTTAAAGGGCGAGTAAACGATCTTCATATCCTCCGCCATCTCTTTGATCACGTCGGGATGAATGATCTGCTTTTTCAGCTCCTCCATATACCTGTCGTCGATTTCCTTACCGATGACTTCATAAAGGCCGGCCTTCTTCGCCTCCTCCTTATCCATGGTCTTCACGGTGTGATAATCTGTTACGTTATTCACCTCCGTGATGATTTCCTTATCCTTGGGCGCCGTCACCTGCGCGCCGTCCTCCCAGTAGCATTTATAGCCGTTATATTCCGGCGGATTGTGGCTGGCCGTGATCACGATACCCGAAATACAGCCCAGCGTGCGCAGCGCAAAGGATAATTCCGGCGTAGGGCGAAGAGCATCGAACACATAAGCCTTAATACCGTTCGCCGCAAGGCACAGAGCCGCCTCATCCGCAAACTCCGGCGACATCCTTCTGGAATCATAGGCGATGGCAACGCCTTTCTTCTCGCCGCCCTGCTTCTTTATGTAATTGGCAAGGCCCTGCGTGGCCTTACGGACCGTATAAATATTCATGCGGTTAGTACCCGCGCCGATCACGCCGCGAAGTCCCCCCGTGCCAAACGCCAAGTCCTTATAGAAGCGGTCTTCAATTTCTTTCTCGTCGTTTCTGATCGCCAGAAGCTCCTGTTTGGTTCCATCGTCAAAATAGGAATCCTCCAGCCAAAACTCAAACTGCTCTTTGTAACCCATTGTCAAACCCTCCTTGTATGTTAATTATATTATAACATCCGTCATTAATATACAGTTCCCGCCTTTTGTTCCTGTCTCTTAAAAAGATTATAGTAAAAGCGGATGCTTCGGTCAAGGCATTTCACGATTCTGCCTTCCCCTCGGAAATTTTCAGTGCAAAGTCGCTGCGCTCCAGCGAAAAATTGGGATTATAGTAGGGATCGCCCTGCTCCAGAAGCTCTTTCCACCGTTCCCGAAACAACGCCGATTCCTTTTCGTATCGCTCCGCGTTTTTTCCCTCCAGATCCGTCCCGCGGGAAGCGGACTCGTAGTGGTAAAGCTCCGCAAATGGCGTGAATACATTCACTCGCCCCGACTTCCATGCGCGGATGCAAAGATCCACGTCGTTCAAAGCCACGGCAAAGGTCTCGTCCAGCCCGCCCAGCTCTTCATACAGAGACTTTCTCATCATCAGGCAGGCGCCCGTCACCGCCATCACATTCTGCGCATAGCAGAGCCTCCCCATATAACCGAGATTCTGGCTGCTGACGCGGTAATGGCTGTGTCCCGCCGTCCCGTGTGCGCCAAGTCCCAGCACCACGCCCGCGTGCTGTATGGTTCTGTCTTCATAGTAGAGCTTTGCGCCCACTGCGCCCACATCGCTTCGCTGGGCATACATCAGAAGCTCCTCGATCCAGTCCGGCGTGATCACCCCAGTGTCGTTGTTAAGCAGAAGCACATATTCGCCCGCCGCCTGCGACACACCCAGATTGTTGATCCGGGAATAATTAAATTCCCCTTCATAAGTAATCACACGGATCAGCGAATTTTCCTGTATTTTCCTGTAATAATCAAAAATTTCCCCACCGGCGCTGTTATTTTCCACCACGATGATCTCATAGTTATCATAGGTGCTCCGCTCCACAATGGAAGAAATACAGCGCGACAAGTCCTCCAGATGGTCTTTATTGGGAATTATCACGGACACCTTCGGCTTTCCCAGAATCTCATATTTGATCTGAAATATGGTCTCAAAAGCCTTGGTTGAGGTAATTTCGAAATTCTTAAATCCCTGCGCGGTAAGATGGGCCGCCACCGCCCCTCTGGCCGCCTCAATGGCATAGGTCTTCGCGTTAATGTCGGAAGCCACGCTTCCCGCATGGGATCTCCAGTAATAGAGGAGCTTTGGCACATGCACCACGCACTTTGCCCGGGAAGTAAGGCGCAGGATCATATCATGATCCTGACTGCCGTCGAACTCCGAACGGAACAGCTGCGTACCGTCCAGCAGCCTTCTGGCAAAGGCGCTGAAATGACAGATATAATTGTTGGCCCGCAGATTATCCGGCGCATAATCCGGCTTAAAGTGCAGGGTAATCATGTCGTCTATGGTGGCGTTTCCCTTAAACGTCGCTTCGTCGCAGTAAATGTAATCCGCACCCTTCTCACAGATCGCCTTCATATACTCGTAGAGGACGCTTGGATGCAGCACGTCGTCATGGTCAAAAAGCGCGATATAATTGCCGGAAGCCATCGACAGGCAGGCGTTGGTGTTTCCCGATATGCCTTCGTTTTTCGGCAGCTTCTTATAGAGAATGCGGCAGTAAAGGCTGCTTCTGGGGCGAAGATACTGCTTGTCCCTGTCCATGTATTCCCGGCAGATCTGTTCCACGTAAGCGTGCTCCTCGTCCGACCCGTCGGCCAGACACAGCTCCCAGCCCTCATAAGTCTGGTCGATCACAGACTCAATCGCCTGCCGCAAAAACTTTTCAGGCGTATTGTAAAGCGGCATGAGGATACTGAATTTTACTTCCCTGTCAAATTTGTAAAGCCGCTGTCTGGCTGCCTCCTCGATCTGCGGAAAGCTGGCGGTACCATGCTGCGCCTTGGCCTGCCGCTCGATCATTTTTGCGCCCACCTTGCGCGCAATTCCCTTAAGGCTGCCATAACAGCCCAGCCGCTCCTTCATACGCGTCAGTTTGTGATAAAGCGTGCGCAGCGGCTTCGAAGCACGCCAAGGCATGCTTTTCCTGATTTTGTCAAGCTTCCTCTGGGTGGCCTCTCTGGTTTTTTCCGCCTCCGCCAGCTTGTGTCTCAATGCGCGGCCGCGACGCTTTTCCCTCTGATAGGCTTCCTTATAAAAACGAAGCGCCTCTTCCTCCGTCAAGTTTCCTCGTTCCATGCCAAATGAATCCTCTCTGAAATGATCCTCTCTATTCTTCTGCGGCAAAATCCGCCGCTTTCTGCTCCACCGTGATTTTTCGCTCAGACCAATCCACAAAAATCAATTCTGTCTCGGCCTCGCTTACGGCTTCCCTGACGGCAAGCATCCCTACCCGGTACTCGCCGGGAGCAAGGTCCTTTAGCTGCACCCGCAAAACAAATCCGGCCAGTCCGACGTTTTTCTCCTCCGGCAGAATCTCTTCCACATCCGTCCGATGCCAGTCTGCCGGAACGGCCAGATAACCCGCGCCGTCCGGCCGCTGTAAAATAATTTCCCGCCGAAAAGCCGCGTTGTCCGCCTCTGGCAGATAACTCCATCCCATGATCCAGACGATGTCCGGCTCTTCTCTGTGTATTTTATGCTGCATCTCGGCCCGGTCCACCGTCAGCCGGAGCCTTCCCCGCCCCGCTCTCCGCAGGCGCTTTTTCAAAACCGACCTGGCCGCATGCCGCACTTCCTGCGTGCAGAGACAATCTTCATGGGGAAACTTATAATTACACACGTAATTTGACGCATTGTCAATCAAATCCTTATGGTAAAACGGGTCTTTTCCCGCAAACGCCGGGTGGCGTCCGTAAAGCGCCTCTTTCTCCGAAAGCAGCCTCTCCCATTTTTCTCCGCTCTGCTCGTCAAGCCCGCGGCTTAAGGATTCATGATGACAGAGGATCACGTCGTTTCGCTGTACATTGACATAGCCCGCCTCCAAAAGCCGGAAACAGAAATCCACATCGTTGTAAGCCACCGGCAGGGCTTCGTCCATTCCGCCCAGCGCCTCGTACTTTTTTCTTGCCACCATCAGGCAGGCGCCCGTCACCGCCGCCACATTGTAAGTAACGCGGTTCCTGCCAAAATAATAGTCCTCCTCGTCGGGAAACGTAACAAGCTTGTGGGAGGGACCGATTTTCAGATTGGTAACGCCTGCATGCTGAATATTTTCCGTACCCGCATACCAGAGCTTTGCGCCCACCGCGCCCACGTGGGGCTGCAGGGCCTGTCCCGCCATACGGCCAAGCCAGCTCTCCTCGATAATTTCCATATCGTCGTTCATCAGAAGGATCAGATCGCCCCTAGCCTGCTTCTCCCCAAGATTGCACATTTTGGAGAAATTAAATTCCATGGGCTCATAGATATAGGTAAAGTCGTAGATTTTACGCAAAGCCTCCGTCTTCTCACGGTTCTCTTCACTGCTTCCGTTATCCACCACAATCCACTCATAGTAGCGGTACTGAGTTTTTTCCTTAAAGGAACGCAGGCAGGTTTCCAGCACCTGCGGATGATCCTTTGAAAGAATGATCACAGAAACCACACGATGGGGTGCAATCGCCGTATTTTCACTGCCGGAACGGGTACAGCGCTCCCTGCCGGAAACGGAAGTGTCATAAAGCAGATGGTAAATATCAGGATCGGCCCCCTGGGCAAGCTTTCCCTGAATGCCCCGCCGCATGAGCGTATCCTCTTTCAGCGTCACATATTTTGCGCCGGCGCCCATAAGAAGCTTTCCTTCCGCCAGATCACGGCGAAGCTCCCCGGCCGTCCTGTCGGTCTTATTATGATAAAGAATCTCATCCAGATGGCCCACGGCCGCCTGTCTCTTTTTTAAATCCCCTCCTGTCAGCTCGGTTATCTTTTCCTCCAGCCGCAGGCACAGCTCATAAAAGCCCAAATCCGGGTCCTTCATGCTCACCATTCGATAGGTCATGCTGTCAAAGGCATCCACCCTGACCGCCAGAAAATGTCCCCAGTACTGGAACGCCAGCAGCGTATCCGGCGAATAGTCCGGTTTAAACCAGGGTTCCATCCTTTCCGTCAGGTCTTCCCGGTAAAAGTCCTCATCCGCATAGGCCAGAAGACACTCCCTGTTTTTCTCAAAAAACGCCTTTACCGCCGAGAAAACATGGGGCGCCAGCAGTCCCTCTCCGTAAGTCAGGATACGGACGTCCGTATCAGGCACCGCAATTTCCCGGAACCCATGAACCAAAACGGGCTCCGTTCTATTAGTAGCAGGTGCTATGTTATTTTCCGTGCCGCCCTTTTCACAAAATGCAATCCACTGCCGATAGGGGTTTGACTGCTCCGCCAGCGCCTTTTCATAGGCAAGCCTCTTTTCAGGCGCCGCTTCCACCCGGGACAGATTTACATCCGGCCGGGGGCCGCCCCTCATCCGGCCTGCCATTTTCCTTGCGGGAGCGGTTGCTTTTGACGCGATTCGATAAAGCGGATTGGCGCAGATACGGTTCAGTTTATCCGAAAGATCCGCCTGCCGCCTCTCCGCATCCGCTATGCGTCCGGCCATCTGCGTATTCTTTTTCCGCTCCTCCTCGTAGGCCGCCATATAATACGCCGCCCAGTCGTGATGGTTCTTCTGTCTGCTCATCAGCTAAACAATCCCCTTTTCTGCAAATGTTTCACGCTTTCCAATGACATTCTCGTTATCTCCATGACCGCCTCCAGATGATTTTCCTCCCCGGCAGGCAGTCCCCAGAGAGACAACGTAATATTGGGATCTTCCGTAGGGAAGGCATACATCTCCTCACCAATCCGAAAACCGTTCATCTGTAACTGCTTTCCCTTTAAGGAGATCCCCTCACCGTTCCAGCTGATTCTTTTCACATGAATTATGCAGGCATGGCTGCCGGGATCAATCCGAACGGCGCTGCGCCCGCCGGGAATCCGAACGGAAAGCTCCACCTGTCCGTCGTCGCCGCGTCGAATCTGTTCCCCGTCCTCTTCCGGAAAGAAGGACTGCTCTTCCAGAAATCCCCTGCCGGTATCTTCGTAGATCTGTATGCGGTCGTCCGCCGCCTTATTTCTTAATCCCTCGCAAAAATCCGTCAGCGTATACACCGGCTGGCCGATGGCCTCCCTGATCTCCGCCATGGAAAGTCTTTTTCCCGTCACATACTTCTGAAATTTCATCTCTTCCCTGCGGTACTGCTCCGCCTCCGCAGGCCCGATTCCCAACTTATCAAATATCAAATCAGGATTTAGCGCGTTCCTTTTTTCGTCTTCAAGAAGATAACAGTAGATCGCGCGGAAGGCAATCTGCTTCGTATCAACAGCCTTATCAAAGGTCCATTCACAATCAATCAGACCCCATTTTTCTCCACTTAGATAACTGTCGATATTTAAATTTTCGCTTTTTCCCGTTTTTTCATTACGCTCGTTACCGCCTTGTGAAATCAGGATATTTGCAAAAATAAGGTCGTAATCCGCGACCGCCTTCTCCTCTCCCCAGGATATCCTTTTCAGGTACTCGTCAAAAAGTCTGTGGAAGCCGTCAAGGTCATTTTCCAAAAGCCTCTCGTCAAGAATTTCCTCCAGCGTCCTGCCTTCCAAATATTTAATCGTGATATAAGGTATTCCGTCCGCCGTTTTGTCCAGCCGACTTTCATTGACCGCTATCCGGCTTCCCTCATAACGCTCCGTCAGCTTTTCATAAGCCCGTGCAGTGGCTTCGATATGGTTCTGCGCCTCTTTGCATAACGGGTGCTTTTCCAAGATTTTACCCGATCCCGTCCCTTTTTGCAGTGTTTTGATCTGAAATTCCTCTTTTCTGTCATTGGAATATTTTACATATTCCTCCGGCAGGGAAGGCCCCAGAAGCAGCATATAGGAATTGGAAAAGAGAGGGAACTGCCCCTCCTTTAAAATCGTATCGAAAACCCGCTTTTCATCAAACAGCTGTATACGGTCCCGGTCAAAATTACGCATGTTATTCGATAATTCTCCCCGTTTGGGCAGCCTTTTGTCCGAGTAAAGGGTCGTCATAAACTTATAGTCCGGGTAGGGATAATACATCTGCGTCTCCTTAAAGCCGCAGCGTTTTGCAATAGAAAGCAGCCCCTCTCTGGTAAAGGTGCGGACCACGCCCCCCTCCGGATAATCTTCTATCCCGGAGAAATAGCTGCCCAGATGGTCTTCTCTGCACCCTGCCCAATACTTTAATCCAAATTTATTCTCAATGGCGATAGCAATATGGCCGCCGGATTTCAGATGCTTTTTAATGATCCGCAGGAAATCCTCATAGGGCGTCTTTGATCCGATATAAGCCTGCGCATACTCAAAAACGCCGATCAGACAGATGTAATCATAGTCTTTGGGCAGATCAGGCTCCACATCCTGAAAATTGCCCACATGGATTGTTACGTTTTCCGCTTCCATATGACGGTAGGCATTTATCATGCTTCGCTTTCTGGAAAGCTCCACGCACGTCACTTCCCCGGCTCTCCTTGAGAGAGCCCCCGTAATCGCGCCGCATCCCGATCCCACTTCCAGTACCTTCATGGAAGAATGGATGGGAAGCCACTCCACAATATTTTCTCGCTGGCAGGACAGATGATATAATATTTCCCAGCTCTTTCTCTCCTCTATGATACGGGGATATTCCACCGAAGAATAGTTTTTCGCTATATCTAAAAGCTCGTCCTCCACGTCCCCGTCACAGTACAGATCTTCACCCGGATAATGGGTTAAATCCAGTTTTATCTTTCCAATTTCTTCTATTTTACGTTCCGACATTTTCCCGTCCCTTCAATAACAGCCACTATTTAACAGTGATTTTGGAATTCATATCATAAAATCCCACCGTATCCTTGTCCGAAATCACCGTCACATTCAACACGTCGTACAGCCTGTGATACACCGTAAAGTCATCCTCCTCATAGCCGGTAACGCCAAGCGAAAGCAGATAATCCCCTCCCTGCATGTTCATATTCTGAGTGAAGGTGATCTCCTTTGCCTCTCCGGCTTCCACGGATTCCAGAAACGCCTTTTCAATCATGGTATTGGTGCCCGTGATCTCCGTACCGCGCACGTTTTTAATGGTAAAAGCGAAGATGGGCGCGGCGATCCGCTGTGCCATCTCCACCCGCATATGAATGGTAAAGCTGCTTCCCTTTAGAATGGTGGACGTCCTTGTACCCTGTTCGTCCGTAATATAGTATTCCGTAATCAGCGCCTTTTTAGAACCATACTCCAGAAGCTCGGGATTTTCCGCAATCCCCGGCTGTTTATCCGATTTCCCCCCATGCTGTTTACTGCCGTCCACACCTTTTGCCGCCATCTCCCGAAGCTGCTCGTCATCCACCAGACGCGATTCCTCCGATTCCGGCGCCGCATACTGCCCCACAAGCACCTGCTTGTAGGTATCTATCATCTGTTTGGCGTTTCCCTCACCAAGCTTGACGCCCTGATTCAGAAGCACCACGCGGTCACAGTATTTGCTGATGCTGCTCAGATCATGGCTGACAAAAACAATTGTCTTTCCCATCTCCTTAAACTCTTCAAACTTGTGGTAACATTTTGCCTGAAAAAACACATCTCCCACGGACAAAGCCTCATCCACAATCAGAATTTCAGGGTCAATATTAATTGCCACGGCAAAAGCCAGACGCACAAACATACCGCTGGAATAAGTTTTGGCAGGCTGGTACACATAGTCGCCAATGTCCGCAAAGGCAAGTATATCCTCCATCTTTTCATCAATTTCCTTCTTGGAAAAACCGATCATTGTGCCGTTTAAATAGATATTTTCAATGCCGTTATACTCCATGTTGAAGCCGGCGCCCAGCTCCAGCAGCGCCGAAATGCGTCCATTGACCCTGACTTCTCCCGATGTGGGAGACAGAACACCTGTTATTATTTTAAGAATCGTCGATTTGCCGGAACCGTTGGTGCCTATAATGCCTACGCACTCTCCCTGCCGGATGGACAGATTGACCCCCTTCAAGGCGCGGTGCTCGGTATGGTGCCTGCCGCGTCCGATCCGAAGAGCCTCTTTCAGACGGTCCGAAGGCTTGTCGTAGAGCTTATATACTTTTTCCAGATTGGTAACTTCAATCGCTATGTTTTCCATGATTTTTCCTTATAATTAATTATCTATACGCGGTTTCGCACAGTCATGCCGAGGCTGCGAAGCAGTCCTCGTGATCGAGCTTGCTCGATCGGCTATAATACATCCGCAAAATGTGTCCGCAGTCTCCTGAACACCAGCGTTCCGATACAGAACAGACTGATCGTGAAAATCCAGAAATAAGTGGAGGAATAAAAATGCTCCCAAAACCACACTTCCTCAAAAATGGCGCTGCGGTAGCCATTGACAATATAAACAAGCGGATTTAATTTAAAGAGCGTCTTCATATTGTCGCTTGGCAGCATCCTGATATTCCACATGATGGGAGTCGCCCACATGCCGATTTGCAGCGCAATGCCGATCACCTGCTGTAAATCCCTGATAAATACCACCAGCGCGCTGGTCAGGTAACTGAGCGCCAGAACAAAGAGAAACAGACAGAAGCTGTAATAAAAAATCTGTATGGTATAGATGGTGGGCGTATAGCCGTAGCAGACTGCCACAATCATCAGAATTGCCACAAAAAAGATATGAATGAACGTGGCTGCAATCGTCTTGATAATAGGCAGGATGCTGATATTAAACACTACCTTCTTCACAAGATAGGTGTATTCCACAAGCGCCATCGTTCCCTGCGTGATGGCTTCGGAAAAATAAAACCAGGGAACCAGACCCGCCATCAGATACAGCACATAGGGCGGTTCCGCGCCGTCCGCCGCGACAAACTGCACTCTTGCGTCAAATACCTTGTCAAACACGATCCAGTACATCAGCACCGTTACCACAGGCTGGGCCAGCGCCCAGACAATTCCCAGATAGGAACCCGCATAACGCTTTTTAAAATCGTTTTTGGCCAGCTTCCAGATCAGCATCCTGCTCTGAAAAAGCTCCACGGGAATCGTCACAATTCTCTCATAATAGATGGAAAACGTAATACAGGTAAAAACAATCAACACACAGCCGCTGACCTTCTTCATCTGCTCCGTCACCTGATCCGCCAGCGGATTATGGTGCGCTATGAGCACAAACGCCAAAAGCATGCCAAGCCCCCAGAATATTGCTATCGCTGCGGACTTTGGAATATTTTTTTTCTCTTTAATAAAACCTTTTTTTCTCTTTTCTTCGCTCATCCCTGCTGCCCTTCAAACCGCTGTCAACGGTATTTTTCCGTGAACGCGGAAAGTCCCGCCCATTTCTGGTCCTTATCGGACATAACGAGATTCATTCCTTCCGGTATCGGCCAGTCAATCCCGATCTCCGGGTCATTCCAGCAAATACCGCCCTCGTCGTTTGGATGGTAAAAATCCGAACATTTATAGGTAAACTCCGCGTAATCCGACAGCACGAAGAAGCCGTGTGCAAAATTCTTCGGAATAAAGAACTGCTTTTTATTCTCAGCGGAAAGAATCACGCCGTACCATTTTCCGTAGGTCGCAGAGCCGGGCCGTAAATCCACCGCCACATCGAAGACCTCGCCCGCCAGCACCCGCACCAGCTTATCCTGGGGATACCGAATCTGAAAATGCAGGCCTCGAAGCACGCCTTTTACGGAAGAGGACTGGTTGTCCTGCACGAATACCTGATCAATCCCCGCCGCCCTGTAATCGTCATAATGATAGGTCTCCATAAAATAACCCCTGCCGTCTCCAAACACAGTGGGCGTGATCACCTTAAGCCCTTCAATGTCGCATGTCTCTACTGTTATCTTTCCCATGTTTCCTCCTTATCGTTCAACCCGCGCCCATTCAGCACGGCGCACGGTCCATTCGCAAAATCGCGCTGCGCGCTCGCGTATGTTCAACGCGGCACATTTCCGCTGTCGCCGTTCACCACGCCCGAATATCCCGCCGCATTCCCGGCATGATTGATCGAAGTATCAATATTCATGTAACACAGATTCAAATCCACATTGGTGGAAATACCGTCCACCGTTCCCTGAGAAGTATACTGCCACATATGATAATACCCGTCGTAAGTGGGCACCGCCGCATACTCCGCAAGCCAAACCCTGTAATCTGACAGTTTTGTCATATCTATTTTCTCGTTGAGCCAGTTGCGGGAAGCGTAAACGCCCGTCTCGTACCCCGCCGCCTCGATGGTCTGTAAAAACGCCCTGTGCGCTCTGGTGCGCGTATCGCTGTCCAGATCGTCGGCCCTTCCGCTGCCGCCGGTGCTCTCGCTGTCCAGGAAAACGGGGTAGTCCACATCGTATTGCTCAATCAGACGAATGACCATGGAGGCCTCCTCAACGGCTTCCACCTCATCAAGGGCCTGTGTGAAGAAATAAACGCCCACCGGAATGCCCGCCTCAATGGCGCCCCTGATATTTTCCTCATATCTGGGATCAATTACCAGAGCGCCCGTAGATGCGCCGCGGTAGCCGCAGCGGATAATGGCAAACTCGATGCCCGCCTCCTTCACCGCTTCCCAGTCGATTTCCTTATTCCACTTGGACACGTCGATGCCAAGCTTCGCGCTGCCGTTGTCAAACTGCAGCTCCATATTCTCCGTACCGTCGGCCTCTTCCTTTGCGTCGTTAACCGCCTTATCTTCCTTTTCGGGATCAATATCATCCTCGGTCAGCATCAGGTACTCGATATTATCAATCACGCGATACTCAATATCCTGCCTCACCTGAATGGTTGTGATGGTATTGGGTATGCGAAAGCCGTCCTGTTCGTTGAGAAACACGCTGTATTCCCCGGAGCGCAGGCCGTCCACATAGATAACGCCGTCCATGTCCGTGTCCGTATACTCGCCCACATCCTGAATCGTTACCGTAAATTCCGTCCCCGTTACCAGACGTCCCACACTGTCCACAACCATAATCCGCAAATCTCTGGCTACAGAACTCATCATGAGGGACACGTTTCTGCCGGAATAGGATTCAATGCTCTTAAATTTAACCTCCGGGTCAAAAAAGGTCTCGTCGCTCAGAAAAGCAGACAGATCGCCTCCTATCTGTCCTTCCGCGCGTTCTATCTCCTCGTCCTGTACCGGCTCTTCCTCCTGTACCGGCTCTGCGCCGGCAAAGCCAAGCTTTCGCTTCACCATATCCCAATTTGTGGCGGCAAGCACGCCAAAGGCCGCCACAAACACGACGATCATAAAGATCATCGCCCGTTTTATCCTCTTAGAGTCCATTTGCAACCTCTACCATGTATTGTCCGTAAGCCGTCTTCATCAGCGGTTCCGCCAGCTTAAGAAGCTGTTCCTTTGAGATAAATCCCCTCTTATAGGCAATCTCCTCAATACAGGAAATATACAGTCCCTGTCTTTTCTGGAATGCCGCCACAAAATCGGCCGCGTCCAGAAGCATATCATGGCTGCCCGTATCCAGCCACGCAAAACCGCGCCCCAGCGTCTCCACTCTGAGCATTCCTCTGCGCAGATATTCGTTATTGATACTGGTAATCTCGATTTCTCCCCGGGCGGAGGGCTTTACATTGGCCGCAATCTCCACCACATCGTTATCATAAAAATACAGCCCCGGCACCGCGTAGTTGCTCTTCGGATGTTCCGGTTTTTCCTCGATGGAGAGGGCCATGCCGTTTGCGTCAAACTCCACCACGCCGTACTCCCTCGGATCTCTCACATAATAGCCGAAGATCGTAGCCCCGCTCTCTCTGGCGGCCACTTCCCGAAGCACTCTGGAAAAGCTCTGTCCATAGAAAATATTGTCTCCCAGCACCAGCGCAACGCTGTCCGTCCCGATAAATTCGGCGCCGATAATAAAGGCGTCCGCAAGGCCTCTGGGCTGTTCCTGTACCGCATAGGACATCTGCAGCCCAAGCTGCTCGCCTGTGCCGAAAAGCTCCTGAAAAACCGAAATATCCCTGGGGGTGGAAATAATCAGAATCTCCCTGATACCCGCCAGCATCAACGTCGAAAGCGGATAGTAAATCATCGGTTTATCATATACCGGCATAATCTGTTTGGATACCGCCTTTGTCAGCGGATAAAGTCTTGTGCCCGATCCGCCCGCAAGTATAATTCCCTTCATTTTATCCTCCATATCCCAGGCATCAATCCTGTTTCTTAATAAAGCTGCCGTTCCTAAAACGTCACTTCCCCGTCGTGATCCATCAGTGACGCGGAAATAACGCTGTCAAGCTCCATCAGCTGTTCCACCAGCTTTCCGCCCTCCTGCGTCCTGACTTCAATCGCCATATTCAGTCTGTCCTTCGTCAGATTCCTTGCCTTTACCCTGCTGTTTTCGCAGCGCTTCTCCACAATTTCCATTATCTGTGGTTCGGTCCTGTAGTCCGAGCTGTTTACAAGCAGAATCACCGCCGCCCTGCCCACAGGCATCCTGTCACACAATAATATTATCACAGTTATGATGACAGATGCAACCACCGCCACGACCGCAAAACCCGCGCCGCATATAATCCCCGCGCTGATCGACCAGAAAAGAAACACCAGATCCATGGGATCCTTTACCGCCGTGCGAAACCGCACGATGGACAACGCGCCCACCATACCGAGAGATATCACGATATTGGACTGGATGGTCAATATAACCGCCGCGGTAATCACGGCAAGGGCAATCAGCGCCAGATTGAAATTGCGGTTATAAAACGCGCTGCGGTTCAACAGACGGTAAATCATGAAAATATACATCGCCACAAGCACCGTAATGAGCATACACATGACAATCGTTGAAAAATCAATATTGACGGAGCCGTAGCCCTCTAAAAAGGATTTTTTTAACACCTCGGTAAGTCTCATATCCTGACGCCTCCATAGCAATTATATTTACGGCACAGATAATACTTGGAAAATGCCGTCCACTGCAAAGAATCCAGTTCCAGCTGCCCCCTGATAAAAGAGGGCAGAAGCTCGTCCCATTTCACTTCCAGAATACTGCCGCCCGCAGGCAGAACGCTCCGAAGGGGGATGTCCTCTTTAAAAAAATCACCGATGGCATTGGAGGAGGAAATCGCGTCGTCAAAAGTGACCCTGACATTCCCCGCCTCTCCCACATAAGGGGCTCTGGTATACTGGACGATCACCACCGGCCGCAGATTCAGAAGCCGCATCCGGCCAAACATAACCGCCTGTTTTCCTGAAATTCTCTCTTCCGGCTCCGGTATCACGCCCTCCATAAACCGCTCGCACTGGTCTTTGGTAATGGGGCAGGCCGTCTTTTTTGTCATGCCCCGCGCCTTTGCCTTGCATTCCAGCGTAATCCTGCCGCTGTCACAGTTATAAATGCGGATGCGGTATTTTTCCCGGGGATCAACGCCGTCTTCATTTTCATAATAAAAGCGGTCCTCCCGGGTGTCAAAGTACAGGCTGCGAATGAGATATTCTCCGTCTTCTCCCGCATGGACGTCCCGCTCCAGAACCCCCTGTGCCCGAAGCCTTAAAACCGCCTTCTGCATGGCGTCTATCTGATATTTATATTCATGCCTGTACTCTGTCACACTTTTCGCGCTCCGTTTCCTTTGGCAGCCTTTGCCGCCAGTGAATAAACGTTTTTACACCAGTCACTGATTCAGACAGTCTCCGGCAATGCAGGCCGTCCCTCCCGCCTTTACCTTTTCTTCCACGGCGTTTACGCTGCACCGGCTGTCATACAGATACAGGTCTGAGGCCGTATAAACGCCCTTCTCACCGGCCACAACCGAAACCGTGCTGTCCTTCACTTCTATGACGCCTCTGTCATTTTCTCCCTGCGCGGTGGCGCGGATCCCGTTTTTCTCGCTCTGCACCTCCACAGAAGCGTCCTGTATCAAAATACCGTCGTTTCCTCTGATCCCGTCTCCCTTTGCCTGCACCGAAACGCTGCCGCCAAGAAGCCGTATCCTGTCCTTACTGCGAATCCCGTCCTCATAGTAGCCATAGACGCGCAACGCGCCGTCCCCGTTGACGGTAAGGTCGCAGACGCTGTAAAGACAGGCGGGCATCTCCTCATAGGAAATTCCTCCCTGCGGCTCCACATAATCCGGCGAATCCGTCAACACATTTTCCGTCCCCGGCATCAGCGTCACAACCACCTTGGCCGCCTCCTCAATGCGAAGCGCAGGCCCTCTGTATGCGTTGATTTCCACACCGTCCAGATACAGATGCACCAGCTCGTCCTCCGCCGTGTCAACGACCACCGAGCCTTCCAGACTGCCGGACAGGCGGATGTCACCGCTGCCTGCAAGGATTAGGGTGCCCTCGCAGGCATTCAGATCAACCGATTCGATTTTTGCTTCATCCACAGGGCTGATCCGCCGATCCTGCACGGTTCTTCTGTCATATTGCTTTCTCTGCGCCTGCCAGTCCGTCCCCGGCGCCGCCTGATCCGAAGCCTGTCCCTCCCCGGCGCAGGCCGTCAATAAGAACGCCGCGCACAAAGAAAAAAGGACGCCCGCCGGTCTGCCTGTTTTTCCTTTTATCCCGCTTCTTTTCATCATCCCTCTATTTTTTCAAACCATCTGTTTTTCTTCCAATCAGCTTGCCCACAAGCCGCTCCAGCGCCCCAAGCCCCGTCGCACAAAGAAGCGCCAGTGCGGAATACTGGAACACAAACCCGATATCGTAAATGGAATAGTATGCATCCTCGTTGGGCCATGCGGCACAAAAGCTGATGGAAACCGGGCCTTTCAGCACATAGAAGGCCGTATACACCGCGCAGACAATCACCAGGTCATGCACCAGCCAGCTGACGCAGGCCCCCGCAAATTCCTTAAAGCCGCCGGGCTCTCTTCCGTCCGCAATTTTCCATGTGAGCATACCGGGCACTAACAACAGTAAAATAATCAAACAAACCACGTTTCTTCTCCTCTTTCATTCCCTACTCTGCACCAAAAGAGCGCATGGCCTCCTCAAAATAAGGAATCACGTAGTCGGCGCGCTTCTTGTAAAACTCATCCACAATCGCAATATTTTCCCAGAAGGTATCCGCCGTATACGCGCCGTCGTTGAAACGGCGATAGCTTTTCACCATGGGTTCCTCGTACCGCGCCGCCATCTCATATAGTTTATCATGAACCTGCGGATACGCAAAGTTTTTATTTATCATGTCATAAAAAGTCCGCCGAAACTGCTGTCTGAACGACTCGTTTACAAGAAGCTGCGACATAAGCTTCGTGGTAAAGGGACTTCCCGCCCAGTGCGCTTCCTCCTGAAACGGATCGCTGTCGTAAGTGCACATGCCCTCCTTGTAGATACCCGTGGATTCGTCCGTATCGTACACACCAAAACGCCATCTGCCGTCCGTATAGGGATTGCCGTCTTTTGCCTCTCTGGCGCGCCAGCAGCATACGTTGTTTAACGGCCAGTCCGAATTGCCGATGTAAATTTCAAAGCAATACTGCTCGATAAAGCTCTGTATATCCATCATCTGTCCGATGGCTTCATAGCATTCCGGCCGGGAAAGGTCGTTTTCCAGCGCATAATCCAAAAGCGACTGATACAGCAGGAGATCTTCCTCTTCCCCCACCGAAACGTGCTTTTCCCGCTTGATTACGACAAGATTATCCTCCTCAATGCCGTACTTTTCCTGATAGTATTCTTCCCCGTAGCGCGCCTGCAGGTTATACAGGCCCCAAAATTCCCCGTTTAAAAACACCATACAGGGTTCGCCGGGCTGTGTGTCCAGACTGCCGCCTTCCACCAGGGACTGATTAAACACATCGCGAAGCATGGTCACATTCGTGTCCACAGAGCCGGAGGTGCGAAGCATCTTTCCCCCAAGCCCCAGGGGATCCTCGCCGTATTCGTCCCGCACATAGAAGTTAAATCCTTTCTGCCGCATGTTTCTGGAAGAGCCGCCGCGGATCCTGACGCCGATCTCCTCTTCCCCGGCAAGCTTCCCGTCCTCGTCAAAAAGCGTGACCTTTACCCGCCGCTCTTTGGTTCTGTCGGGATGGGTATAGTTAGCCTCAAAGGAGTGGCCCATATCCTTCCGATACGCCTCCCACCTCTGATAATCCTCTCCCAGCATGTAGATGCCTCTTTCCTGGGAAAAGAAATCCTCCGGCTCTGCCTCCACGGACAGCACCTGAATCCGATCATACGCGGATTTTTCTTCATACCCCACAAAGTAAATCTCTGATACCGCCCGGCTGACCTGTCCCGCCTCGTTCATACATACCGCCCTCACAAGCGTCCCCTTGTCTATCCCGTCCGGCGGGCTGTAATCTCCCTGATCGGAAATACCGCCTATGGCGGCGTAGATATTTTTCCTCCCGGAGGCGTCCCCTATGGCGATGGGCTCCTCATATCTGGGAGATTTTGCCGTGGGCATCGTACCGTCCGTCGTATAGTAGACGCTCTCGCCCTCCCCGGCTGTTAAAGACAATAAAAAAGGTTCCTGATAGAAGCCGCTCTTTGCCGAGAAAACGGGAGCTTCCAGCGAAGGCAGTACAAAAGGCTCCAGTCCCTCGTTGTCCTGTCCTGGCGTCCCGTTTTTTACAGCGCTCCATCCCTCCGCCAGTCGGGCGTAGGATACGTCTGTGGAAAGCGCCGGCACCTCCACCCGATCAACCGCCCGGCCCGTGCTGTCGGCAAGGGTCAACGTTTCTCCCCGCTCCCCCAGTTTAAAATCCAGATATACGGCAGTTTTTTCCTCTTCTCCTTCCTCCTTCTCATATACCGTCAGTCCCCTGCCGCTGCCGTCCGCAAACAGAAGCAGATAAGAGCGGGGCAAAAGCATGATTTCCGAAAGAAAACCGCCTCCCTCTTCATACGTCCCGTCGGTAAGCTGCCATCCGTCCAGGGGTACGGCGGTAAAGGAGGGATTATACAGTTCAATATAGTCGCTGCTTCGTCCGTCGCCGTCCAGCGCCAGAGACAGATTATGGGAGCAGACCTCGTTGATTCTCACATGCCTTACCGCATAATCGTCATAACATACTCCCGCCAGCAGAATCATCCAGAGCGCCGTGCAAAAAAGCAGCGCCGGACGCCGGATGGACGCATTTTTCCTCCTGCCCTGTACAACAATGGCAATTGCCGCAGAAAAGCCGCAGGCCGCCACAAACCAGACGACATACAAAAGCAGATAAGGATTCTGTTTCAGGTTCAGCTCCATATCCCCGAACAGCAGTCTCGTCGTACCGGCCGTACAGACAAGAATAAGAAAGGCAAACAACAGCGTATCCGCCGCCGCGGAAAGCCGATTGCCTTTCTTATCTCTTTGATATTTCACATATGCCGGCAGCATTCCCGGTACGAGAACAAGGATAACACCCGATATGAATTGAATCATCACATACCTCTGCTACACGTTGTACATCTCTTCATAATACTTCTGATAATCGCCGCTTGTCACATGCTCCATCCACTCCTCATGGGCAAAATACCACTCGATGGTGCGGCGGATTCCCTCTTTGAACATGGTTTCCGGCTCCCAGCCGATCTCCTCCCGAATCTTATCCGGCGCAATCGCATAGCGTCTGTCATGCCCCTTGCGATCTTCCACATAGGTAATCAGGTCTTCGCTGACAAGGGCCTTTCTCGGATCGCTCTCAGGCAGCATCTCCCGCAGGGTCTCTATTATGATTTTAATAATTTCGATATTCTGCTTTTCATTGTGTCCGCCCACGTTGTAGGTTTCAAAAAGCCTTCCCTTCTCCTGCACCATGTCAATGGCCTTGGCGTGATCCTCCACATAAAGCCAGTCGCGCACGTTTTTGCCGTCGCCGTAGACAGGAAGCTTTTTCCCCGCCAGCGCGTTATGAATGATGAGCGGAATCAGCTTCTCCGGGAACTGGTAGGGTCCGTAATTATTAGAACAGTTCGTGATATTTGCCGGAAAATGATAGGTGTCCATATACGCCTTCACCAGCATGTCCGAGCTGGCTTTGCTGGCAGAATAAGGGCTGTGGGGCGCATAGGGGGTCGTCTCGTAGAAATAACCGCCGTCCTCCTCCAAAGACCCGTACACCTCGTCGGTGGACACATGCAGGAACTTCTTATTTTCCTTAAAACTGCCGTCAGGAAGCTCCCATGCCGCTTTCGCGCAGTTTAACATTACCGCCGTGCCCAGCACGTTTGTCTGCACAAAAATCTCCGGGTTTTTAATGCTTCTGTCCACATGGCTCTCCGCCGCGAAATGAACTACCCTGTCAATTTCATTTTCCGCAAAAATTTTCGAAATGGCGTCCTTATCACAGATATCCGCCTTAATGAAGGTATAATTATCCCTCTTTTCCACTTCCTTCAAATTTTCAGGATTACCGGCGTAGGTCAGCGCGTCCACATTAATAATGCGGATGGCGTCCCCGTATTTTTCAAACATGTAATGGATATAATTGGAGCCGATAAACCCGGCGCCCCCTGTCACAAGATAGGTTTTCATTCTGTTCCTCCTTACCGGAACCCCTTCGGATTCCTTCTGTTCTATTATCTGTGAAGCGGCCCGAAAACGCAAGTGCTATTTCCGGACCGCCAAAACAGGCTAGTAGTTTACATAACTTATATTCATATCCACATTACCGCTGATGCCGCTGACTTTTCCCTTGGAGGAATACTGCCACAGGTCATAACGGGTGGCCGTGTAGGTCGGCGCGCTTGCATACTGCGCAAGCCATAGCTTATAGCCGGTAAGGCTGGACGTATTAATTTTCTCGGTAAACCATGTCTTATTCGCATAAACGCCCGCGGAAATGCCGGAATTCTGCACTGTCTGACAGAAGGTTTTGCAGACTGCGGTTCTGGTTTCCCGGCTGATGCCGTCAGCCCGGCCGCCGCTTCCCTCCACATCCAGAAACAGCGGATAATTCAAACCGTATCCCTTCACCAGGTCGATGGCCATGGACGCCTCCTCCACGGCTTCCACCTCGTTCACCGCCTGACTGAAAAAGTAAGCGCCCACCTTAAGTCCCGCCGCCTTCGCGCCCTTGATGTTGCTCTTAAACTTGGGATCCTCCACCAGTACGCCGGTTGAGTAGCCCCGATAGCCGCAGCGGATGATCACATAGGAAACGCCGGAGTTTTTCACCGCGTTCCAGTCAATATTTCCGTTGTGCTTGGATACGTCGATCCCCATTGTGCCGTCGCTCTTGGCCATCTTGCCGTCGCTTCCGAAGCTGTACCTTGCGCCCTGAATTACCTGATCGCCGGTCACGTATTTGCCGTCTTTATCGTAATAGTAAAGATGCCCGTCAATGGTCTGCCAGCCGGTATATTTGTAGGCCGAGGATTTCCTCTTGAAGAAATGCGTGTGCTCAAGGAAATCCTGATAGGTCGCCTCCTTAAACTCGCCGGACTTCTTATAGTAAAGCTGGTTACCGTTCTTGTCCTTTAAAAGGGTTTTCGGATCAATCACCGACTTCTTGACCGTGATTTCATAATCGGTCCAAACCTCAAGATTTGTCTTGCAGGCGGCCACAATCTTAACCTTGCCCTCCGCCACGCCGGTAACGACGCCTTTCTTATCCACCTTCGCAATCTTCTCGTTCGAGCTGTTCCAGACGACTTCTGCGCCCTTCGGATCCGTTTCCGCCGCCAACGTAATATTCTGCTTGACGCCCACTTCCTTCCGTCCGTTTATGGTAATTTTCTTATAGTCCTTGAAACCGACGATTACCTTACAGGACAAATCCGGATTCTTAATGACAACACCCTCCGGCGCCTTCACCTTCACGCTGACCGTGGCAATGCCGTCCTTCTTTGCTTTCACCTGTCCGTCGGAATGGACTTCCGCTATGGATTTATCGCTGGTAGTCCATGTGCCGGAATAGGTCTTACCGTTTGCGTCAATGATCTGCAGCGTTTCCTTTTTATCTTTGGCAAGATTCAGCTCCGTCTTGTTCAGCTTAACCTCCACCTGATTGGTCTTCTCCTTCACTTCCACGCTGCAGCTCAGCCCCGGATTTTTGATGGTAACGCCGTTTGTCCCTTTTACGTTTACAGTGATGGTTGCCTTTCCGGCGGCCTTGGCCGTGATCGTACCGCCGGACACCGTTGCCACGGAGGTATTATTGCTTGACCAGTCCGCGGAATAGCTGCTTCCGTCGTCTCCCGACACGTTCAGGGTTTCGCTCTTTCCCGCTTCCAGAACCAGACTGGTCTTATTCAGCTTCACCGTCACTTCCTTCTTGGGTGTATCCTTGGCCTTCACATTCACGCTGCAGGTCAGCGTGGTCGTATTAAATCTGATGCCGTCCACGGCTCTTACCTTAGCCGTAATGGTTGCCGTTCCAGCCGCTTTGGGCGTGATCGTACCGCCGGACACCGTCGCCACGGAAGAATTACTGCTTGACCAGTCCGCAGCATAACTCCCCCCGTCGCTGCCGGACACGTTGATCGTCTGGCTGCTTCCCCCGACTTCCATATTCAGACCGGTGCTGCTCAGACTGACATTCACATCTTTCACGGAAGGCTTTGGCGAATCGGGTTCTTCCGGTTTCGGCTTGTCAGGTTCCGGTTTATCCGGATCCACCGGCGGGTTCGGAGTTTCGCTGCCGCCCTGATTACCGTTGTCGCCTGTATTATCGCCGCTGCCGCCGCCCGTATTGTCGTTATCACCGTCGCCATCGCCTGTGTTGCCGTTATCACCGCTGCCGTCGCCATCGCCGCTGCCGCCGTTAAAGCCGCTGCCGCCGTTATCGCCGCTGCCGTTATCACCGTTGTCGCCGCCGGTCGTGTCGTCGGGATTGCCGCTCGTCATTTTCCGAAAGGCGCTGCTGACCTTCCATGGATCGACAATATTCTCTAAGGAAACCTCCTCGAAATCCGCGTCTCCGCCGCCGACCTCGATGGGGGTTTTCGTGGACTCCACCCACTCTACCGTGTCTTTCAGCGTGGATTCCACCACGTTATTCTGCACCGTGGCCTCCTCCTGGGCTACATTAATCTCGGATTCCTTCTTTACCTCATCCGCCACATCCACCTTCTCATAGGCGATTTTGTCCGTAACCTTGACAGTGCCCGCGCCCGAGGGAAGCTTATACTTCTCTGCCGCCTCCCCTGAAAGAGGCAGTATTTTGACTTCGTAATTTCCGGCCGCAACATCCTTCTGATAGATTACGCCGTCCTTGTCGTCGTCTTTGAGCGTATAGCTCTTCGGCCCTGAAATTTCCACCTCGAAAGGCACGCCGCCGATGAGCTTATCCGTCTTCTTATTTACGAACTTGATCTTCATATCCGAAAGAATGGAAGTCAGACGCAGTTCCACCGTCACTTCCCCGTTCTCGTCCTCTTCCTCGTTTCCGTCCTGCTCCTCCTGCTCTTCCGAATCCTCTTCCTCTACGTCAATCATATGGCCCAGCCTTGCGTATTCCGAAGCTGCCAGCAGACCGCTTTCTCCGATTACGGACACGCCCTCGATCTGTTCGCCCACGGCGGCAAAGGTCGCCACCTGCTTTGCCGTAGATCTGGCATGAACATAAATGCCGCCAGTCACGCAGGCGCCTACAAGCACCAGAATGCCCAGAACGGCTACCGCCATATCCAGACCGTTCATCTCCCGAAAGAAATACGTCAGGCGGGCCGCAAAACTGTCCTCGTCCTCATAATCATCATCGTAATCGTCGTCTTCGTAATCCTCATCCTCGTAGTCGTCGTCTTCGTAGTCCTCGTCTTCGTAGGCTACCTCGTCTTCATAGTCTTCCTCGTCTTCATAGTCCTCGTCCTCGTAGTCTTCCTCGTCCTCGTAGTCTTCCTCGTC
>VSNG01000008.1:56587-109919 GCA_009774175.1 Lachnospiraceae bacterium
TCGTAGTCTTCCTCGTCCTCGTAGTCTTCCTCGTCCTCGTAGGCTACCTCATCTTCATAGTCTTCCTCGTCCGCGTAATCGTCCTCGTAATCTTCCTCGTCCTCGTAATCTTCCTCGTCCTCATAGTCTTCCTCGACATATCGGACAGGACGGGGTCTGGCCGCCGGCACATGCTTCTTCCCCTTAGCGCCGCGCGCCTTTTTCGCGGACTGTTCCTTCTGATATGATTCGATCATATCATCATCAAGGCTCAAAAATTCCAGCGTGTCGTCGGTCACATTGTCATAGTCTTCATCATCAAAACGGTCGTCTTCCAAAAGATCCTCAAACCGAACCTTCCCATGATGTTTTTTTGCCATCGGTTTTCCTTTTTTTCTGTTTTGCATAGATACTCCCACCCTACTTCTTTGCTGTTTCTTATGTAAACCATGTTTTTCGACAATTTTGTAATATTGTAGCATACAAACTGCGTAACATCAAGATTTATGTCTTATTCAGGCAAAAAATTTTATGTAAATCGTCAATTTATAAGGTATTTTAAACTTTTACGCGGTGTTTTCGCATTATCTGCGCGATATTTGAACTTCTTTTATTGCATTTTTCGATAATATACTCTTGACTTTGCCCGCTATAACTGACACAATAAAGGTGCAACTGACAAACGGGTAAGTTACAGTTATTGTGAGAAAAGGGGAATTTTTCATGATGTACATGCACTACTGTCAACATTGTCATCGGGTTCATATGCTGAACGGGCACAAGCAGTTCTGTCCGAAATGCCACCAGAGAATTACCGAGCTGAAACTCAGCTATCTGGATTATGTATCCATGGATGCGACGCAAAGGACTACTTTGTGCGGTTGCTGTGCCGATGATGAGCAGCTTCAACGCCTCAGCACTACATATCGGATGTATAAGTACAGCAAATGGTATAAGGAAATGCAGCGGCAGATGGTACAGCCGACGATCCATTCCTACACGATCAGGGAACACAAACCGATGGAAAACGCCGTATCAATCTTCTGATACGCCGGACAGAAAAAGAGGGCGCAGTTCGATTTCTCCAGAATTCGGACGGCGCTCTCTTTTTGTTTCACCTGTCTTTTTCCAATCTTTATGAAATCTTCACTTTTTAATGGTGGATTTTTGAAAAAAATCATAGTAGAATAGCGTGAGAAGAAGTAAGCAGCTCTTATCTTGTATGACTCAAAATCGAAAGAAAGGATACAAACGGGACAATGGGTGAAAAAAAGAAAAAAAATACATTGCAGGATAAAAATATAGCGAAAGAAAATATGACAGATTTGTCAGAAGATATGGATGAGTACGGTTCGACAGGCCGTTTCCATGTAAACCTGAATTTGATTCTGCTGGCGGCCATCGTGCTGGTTCTCGGCTTTTCCGCCTACCGCCTCTATCGGTGGAATAAGGGCACCGTCGACTACCACTATGACCCCAACGAACAGACCACGGATTTTGACGTCGAGGTCATGGATAATCTCATTCCGCTGGCTCCCGACAAGCGGGAAGGCTATGTGGACGATGGCGTGACGACCATCCTCTGCCTTGGCGACGACCCCTTCTCTCTGGAGCTTGGAGAAAACGGCCTTGCGCAGCAGATTGCCAAAAAGACAGGCGCCACCGTATACAACGGCTCCTTCACGGGAACCACCATGGCGGCCCAGTTTGCCTCCTACAACGACGGTTATATTCTGGACGCCTTCTCCTTTTCCTATGTGGCAAAAAGTCTGGCGAGCGGAGATTTTGAACTGATGAAGACGGCCGCCTCCTACAGCTACGATGAAAACTTTGCGAAGACGGCACAGATGCTTTCGGAGCTGGATTTAAACAGTGTGGACATGATCTGCGTCATGTATGACGGCAGCGACTATATCAACAAACGTCCCTGCGACGATCCAAACGCCCTCTACGCGGAGATCACCTACACCGGCGCGCTGCGCTCAGGCGTAAAGGCGATTCAGGAAGCCTATCCCCATATCCGCATCGTGGTGATGTCCCACACCTTCTGCCACAGCATCGACGAAAACGGGAATTTCCAGAACGGCGACCGCACCGATCTGGGGCACGGCACCCTGAGTCACTATTTGCAGAAGGAGCTCGACGCCACTATGGACGTCAGCGTTTCCTTCATTGATAATTTTTACGGCTCCATAAACGAAGACAACTATCTGGACTACATGACGGACTATATTCACTTTAACGACGCGGGAAGAGAGCTTCTGGCGCAGCGCTTTGCGGACTGCCTGTTCCCGCAGGAAACTGCCGAATAGCATTCATAGTTTTTCAACAGCAGGACACGGCCGCCGAATTTCCGACAGCCGTGTCATTCTTTTCAGTATTCAACGGAAAACAGTGTTTCAAAGTCAAACCGTTCTATCATGTCCCTTGTCTCGTCAAGAACCTGCTCCATCTCCTCCGCAGAATTCACCTCGCAGTTTCCGTCCGCAAAGCACTCCGTCATGTAGCGGTTGATATCCCTGTGATAGTGGGTATAGTCCGCATAATTATTCAGATCCGTCACAATCCCTTCCTGATTCGGGAAATAGTAAACCCGCACATTATCATAAGCAAGAAGGGTCCGGGCAATATAGGCGTATTCCTGCATGGTTGCCTCCATATGATTTTCCTGCGCAACATCATTCCAGTACAGAATGCTGTAGGGCGGGAAAAAGATATGGAAAACCGTATCCGGGTTCTGTTCGATATAGGGACAGAGGTTTGTGCGAAGATTTCTGTCCGTGCTCTCGATATAGGCGTCCGCTGGCGTCTCCTCCTCCACCCGCTCCGGCGGCTCGTAATTGTGCATGACCCACTGGATATTGTAATACTCGTCCGTCCACCAGCTCTGGTAAACGGTGGCAAGATCCGTCCTGTCCGGATCGGCCAGCGGCCGCAGCACATAATTTAGGAGCACGTCCTTATTCAGAAGATACTGCACATCGTTCAGATAATTATCGTCATAAAGATACTCAGGAATCGGATATTTCGTCTCTTCCACGCCGCCGGTGTAGGTCGTCACGTCAACCCCGAGAAAAACCGATTTTACCTCATGGCCGCTGTCAAAAATAATATCCATGATATTGGCCTGATCCTTCGGGTAGGCGCCGCTGTAATTGAGCTTGACGGCGTGAAGTCCCATAAGCTCCTCAAACCAGCGGGTATCAAAATTCACCGTCATAGACGAGCCCAGAATCACGCTGTCGTATTCCAGATGTTTTGCCATACCCGGATTCTGAGTCAGCTGGTTATCCACCAGATAGGGAAAATCGGCAAGAGGCGCATGGTACTGGAAAAACGGATCAACCGCCGCCACCGCCGCCGCCGAAAGAATCAGAAATATTAAAATTGCCGCCACCGTGGAGAGAAGCCACTTCTTACATTTATTCATCATCATATCCTTTTAAAAATTAAAATACAGAAAAGTGCTGACCCCCGAAAAGCTGAGCACGCACCATACCATCAGAACCGTAATCACCGCCGCCGCGCCCGTTCTGTATTTGAGACGCGCCGTCCGCTGCTGCGCGTTCTTCCCGATCATGGCAAAATACAGTCCCGCCAAGAGAATCGCAAACATCAGAATATAACGGCTGACAGGCAGGCTGTCCAGACGCAGGACCTTAAGCACATACCAGAATTCATCCACCCGAAAGCATTCAGCAAGCTCAGGCGAAATGCCCTGCATTTTTCCCCGAAAGGCGGTCAGAAGCATACTGTTTGCCTGTCCCAGATCCGCCGCCCGGAAATAAACCCAGGCCACGCTGACAAAGAGGAAGGTGGCTATTTGTGACACTATCGCCATAATCCTGCCGCCCTGTTTTCCGGCCGCCGCCTTTCTCTGTCCAGCTTCCGTCTCACGCCGGCCCTCCGCATTCTCCCCGTTTCCCACAATCGCAGGCCTAATCCGCTTCTGCCAGAATCTGGTTGCCACATAGAGGGCGCCGTGAAGCATGCCCCAGACAATAAAATGAAAGCCTGCGCCATGCCAGAGACCGCTTAAGAAAAATACGATCAGAAAATTCACATACATCCTTCCCTCTCCCCTGCGGTTGCCTCCCAGCGGAATATACACATATTTTGTGAAAAAGCGGTTCAGAGTGATATGCCACCGCTTCCAGAAATCAACGATATTCACCGCCTTATAGGGGGAATTAAAGTTGACGGGAATCTCCACGCCAAGCATCCTGCCGATGCCAACAGCCATATCGCAGTAGCCGCTGAAATCAAAGTAGAGCTGTAACGCGTAAAACACAATGACAAGCGCCGCGTCCAGTCGTCCCAGCGCCGCCGTATTTTGATAACCGTAGTCCACCCCCGCGCCGAACGTATCCGCCAGAAGCACCTTCTTTGCCATTCCCAGCGTAAAGAGCGCGAAGCCTCCCGCAATCCGCTCCCAATCGGGCTTTTTTTCTCCCATTTTCTCAAACTGGAGCAGCATCTCGCCGTGATTGACGATGGGGCCCGCAATCAGCTGGGGAAAAAAGGAAACAAAGAGCGCATACTCGTCAAGCGGGCAGTTTCGCACTTCTCCCCGATAGGTATCCACCACGAACGATATTTGCTGAAAGGTAAAAAAGCTGATCCCCAGAGGCAGTAATATGCCCCGCAGTACAAAGGACGTTCCGAACGCCCCGTTGACCGTGGAAAGAAAAAAATCAAAATATTTGAAATAGAATAATACGCCCAGATTAAACGTTACCGCCGCAAGCATAAGCGTTTTACGAGACACCGGGGCTTTCCCGCCGTCCCCCGCTCCTTCCTCCCGCGACAGCAGTCTGTGAAACGCAAAATTTACGCCGATGCTGCAAACCATGATAAGAAGGTAGGAAAGATTAAAATAACCGTAAAACCAGAAAGACATGACAGTCAGAAACACTCTGGCCTGCCGCCTCCTCTTCCCGTGCAGAAGGCCGTAATAGCCGAGCAGACATATGGGAAAAAATGCAAACACAAAGATATAGGAATTAAATAACATAAGATATTCTCCTGTCAGGAAGCAGTTTTCCTTCCGCTTATGACTGTTGCAGCGTCATATCCTTATAGACCACAAATTCTCCTGCCTGACCGTACACCGTAAAACCGTAATCCGTCAGCGGTTCGCTGATCTGCCTGTCCTTTTTCAGGACCACATAGGCGCAGGGATATTGGTATTGCCTGAGCAGCTCCACAAAAGACGGGGTATCTATCACCTCCGCCTCCTCCATCGCCTCGTACACCGCATGATGATAATCCCAGCGGGCAATCAGCATTTCCCGCCCGTAGGGCAGTTCGATATTCGTGCTGTACTGTCTGACGTAGTAAATCAGATCGGCGGGAACCAGCGCCGTAATGCGCCCCTCCTCAGGTTCAATCAGCTCCACAATGTCAATCGCCTCCTGGGGCAGATGATAAGCGTTTTCCGCTCTGGAAATATGCTCGCTGTCATAAACGTAGTCTCCGCCTGCCGCAATCATAACGCAGACCACGGCAAGACCTATCCTCCTGTGCCGTCCCATCAGCTTAATCATTCCGTAGGCGCTGACAAGGCTCATCTGCAACAGCCATAAAAGACGATAATACGTCTCGGAATCCTCCAGAACCCTCACAAAAATCTTTCTGAAAAGGGGACAGAAAAAGCCCAGCAAAAGCAGGGTTGGCGCATAGACGAAGATCGCCCTCCTGCGTTTGTCCTTCTCCGCAAACCACAAATACAGGAGAATAAGAAGATAAATCGCCGCAAGGAAGTGATTTTCGTGAAAACCCATATAATTTTTAAAAATGACCACGCTTTCTAAAAAGATACCCCACATATACCGCTCTCCCTCAGACCTTCGCGCCCTCGCCGGGTTCGTGCCGACGCTGTCCGGCTACGGGTCCGGCTGAACTGTTACAATAAATAACTATACGCCACAACGACGTAAATTCCCATATAAATCACGCTGGGCACGCAGGCCGCGCCCATCTTCAAAACAATCCTGAGATCCCGCCGGGCAAACGCCAGACAAAAGGCCGTCAGCGCGGTGAGAATGCACACAAGAAATACCGCGATGGAACTGCATACGCCCGCCGTCATATGAATCAGCACAAACAGAATCCATACGCCTGCATCCGTTTTTTGCTTTATGACATCGTTGTCATGTTCTTTCAGCTCTTTCCCGTAAAGCATCAAAAAGACCCAAAGCATAGCCGGAATGACAAGCGCGCCCGCCACCGCCTTTCCCTGCCAGGTGCGGGTCAGGAAAAATGTCTCGTTGGTGTAGATGGACACGTTGCCGAAAATCTGAAACACCGCCATGATAATCATGAATATGGGCAGATTTTCCCTGTGAAATACATTTCCGTTCCCGCGGCCGCCGTCCCGCCCGAAGCTCTCACGCCTGCCGCCCCCCTGCCGCCGGACATCGGGCTCCCCGTCCGTCTGTAGCGCTTTGCCAAAAAGCAGGCGGCCAATCTCATAATATAAAAGATAGGTCAGCGGAATCAGCAGAAGCGGCATCGCCACATGGGATACGATGGTCGCATGGACGCCGGCTTTCACCGACACGAATGCCACCCACATGGGAAAAACCGCCAGCGCATGGCGCACGTCCAGATCCGTGGGCCTGCCCGTGTATGGCAGAATCCGATACATCACGTCCGATTCCTGGGCAATCAGGGACTCCACCACGTAATAGGCGTCGTCGCCGTCGAAGGAGGCAAAAGCCGCCGCCTTATACATCTGAAAGCCAAGCAGGAGAAAGAACAGAAGCCACTCCGCCCATTCGGCAGCGGATAACCGTTTCAAAAAGTCCGCCTGCCCGCAGACCAGTCCCGGGCGCCCCGCCCTGTAATTCCTGTACATAAGCCACAGCCCCGCCGCCGCGAGGAGGAGGGCAAGCACCGTAAACGCCGCAGAAGCCGCCCTGAAATTATCGTACTTTACCCACAGAACCGCCGGGACCGCCGCTATTTCAAAAAGCGCCCACATGCCAAAATATCCGGCAAGGAGCACAACCCCCGGATTTCTCTTTTCGGATGATATAAAGTTTGCCGGAATCAACCCGATACAAAAGGGAATGACCCCCAGCCAGAACAGGAAACTGATCATTTCCGTTACATGCAACATCAAAATTTTTCCTCCATAACAAGCACTAATACTATAGCATACTTTTGTTAAACATGGTAAACTTATTTTATCTGTGGACAAACTATTAGAAAAGAAGCAAACGGAGACATTTATGAAAAAAGTATATGTGATCGGCGCTGGGCCGGCGGGACTGACCGCCGCCTACGAGCTGTTACGGCAGAGCAGGGAATACGAGGTGATCGTACTGGAGGAATCCGACGCCATGGGCGGCATCTCCAAGACCGTCAACTATAAGGGAAACCGCATGGATATGGGCGGACACCGCTTTTTCTCCAAGGTGCCGGAAGTAAACGACTGGTGGGAACGGATGCTGCCCGCACAGGGCGCGCCCTCCTATGACGATATCGTACTGCGCCGGGAAATGCCTCTTGCCCCGGGCGGCCCGGACCCGGAGAAGGAAGACCATGTGATGCTGCGAAGACACCGCGTGTCCCGCATTTATTTTAACCGAAAATTTTTCGACTATCCCATCACCCTGAAACCGGAAACTTTTATTAACATGGGATTTCTGGCCACCGTGCAGGCCGGGTTCAGCTATCTGGCCTCCATGATCCACAAGCGGAAGGAAAACTCTCTGGAGGATTTTTATGTAAACCGCTTCGGTAAAAAGCTCTACTCCATGTTTTTTGAAAATTATACGGAAAATCTCTGGGGAAGACACCCTTCGGAGATCGCGCCGGACTGGGGCGCACAGCGGGCAAAAGGCCTGTCTGTCTCCGCCATCTTAAAGGACGTTTTCGCCAAAATGCTGCCCGGCCGGAAAAACCGCGAGGTGGAAACCTCCCTGATCGAGGAATTCAGCTATCCCAAGCTGGGCCCCGGCCAGCTCTGGGAAGTGACCGCAGAAAAAATTGAAGAAATGGGCGGAACGATCCTGCGCCACAGCAGGGCTGTCAGGTTCCATAAAGACGAGAATAACCGTATTACCTCCGTCACCTATGAAACGCCGCAGGGCGAAGTGACAGCCGGGGGCGATATCTTTATCTCCTCCATGCCCGTAAAGGATCTGGTCGCAGGCATAAACGACGTGCCAAAGGATATGGCCGCCATTGCCGCAGGCCTTCCCTACCGGGACTACATGACAGTGGGACTCCTGCTGCCGAAGCTGAATCTGGAAAATAAGACAAAGCTGAAAACCATGGGCAATATCGTGCCCGACTGCTGGATCTATGTTCACGACAGAACCGTCAGACTGGGACGCTTCCAGATTTACAACAACTGGTCTCCCTACATGGTCCGCGATCTGGAACACACGGTCTGGATCGGTCTGGAATATTTTGTTACCGAGGGGGACAGGTACTGGTCGATGTCGGATGCGGATTTCACCCGTTTCGCCGTGGACGAAATCGTCAGCATGGGATTAATCGACAAAGCCTCCGACGTGATGGATTCCCACGTGGAGCGGGTGAAAAAGGCGTACCCCGCCTACTTTGACACCTACAAGGATATGGACGCGCTGACGGCATACCTGAAAACCATCGACAATCTCTACTGCGTGGGAAGAAACGGCCAGCACCGGTATAACAACATCGACCATTCCATGATGACCTCCTTCGAGACCGTGAAAAATATTATAAACGGCATCTCCTCCAAGGACAATATCTGGAATGTCAACACGGAAAAGGCCTATCACGAGGAAGTGCAAAAAGACAGTTCCTGTGTGGGAGACCAGCTCGAAGTCGACTAAACGGCCACGCCGCCCTTGTCCGATGCTGCAGGCGCATCAGCTGCCGGAAAAGCCATCAGCCGGCGCGGCGGTTTAAAAGACGCTGTAAAAGCAGTCCAAGGGCCGCAAGCACAAGCGTATAAGCGGCCATGAGATACAGATAACGCACATTATGAACAGATTGCAGATAATACCAGGGCGGGAGAAGCAGTTTCCCCGCCCTGAAATGCTGTAAATTCAGGAAAACGGGACAGAGCGCCAGCATCACAGCCAAAAGGGGCAAAAGCGTCACGCCCAGTTTCTGGGGCGTGCGGCACAGCAGCCGCAGAAGATTGACAAAGGCCGTCACGCAGAGAACGAAAACCGCACAGCTTACCACTTCTTTCTTCCAGTCCGTAAACACCCCCGACAGTTTCACGGAAAGCAGCAAAACAACCGAAGCGTCGGCAAGGAACACACCGCACGCCCCATATGATGCGGCCAGCCGTTTCGCCATCGGCACTCTCCCGTACACGCCCCGCTCCTCGTCCTGCATAAACCAGAGGGCGCCGGCCAGTCCGCAGAAGGTAAGCCAGATGGCGAGAATCCCCCGCAAGGGCGCCTGTACATAACTGTAATCCTCCGTTTCCCCGGGCGTCTGGTCCGGGTAAACCATTTGAAAAAGACTGCCTTCCACAGCCACGCTCTCATAAACCGCGCGAAGCTTCTCCTCCGACGCTTCCTCCATGCCAAGCGCCCCTCTCACATACCCCTCATAGACCGCATAGGAATAGGATGGGTAGATGGCCGCCGCCAAAATCTCTCTGCCAAGCGTAAGGGGCACGCTGTCCCTTCGCTCCACCACCGTCACCACGGGCCGCACCCGTCTTCTTTCGGCTAACTCCCCCAGTCTTTCTTCCATATCCTCCGCAAAAATCCAGGCGGCGTCCGCCTCCCCGCTCTCCACAAGAGCGCGCGCCTCGTCCTCTTTGCCGCAGGAAAGATATCGCAGAACGCTATCGCCGTCGAGAAGTCTTTCGGAGATTTCCGCCGCCGTCTCGTCCCCTTCCGGCAGATACAGGGCCACTGTGGCAATTCCGGCGGATCCTTGGGAAAGCCGTCCCACGCCGGCCGCAAAAAGAGGCGCCATACACATCATGAGCAAAAAGCTCCTGCGCTTTAGCAGGCGCTTTTGCAATAGCCAGAATCTGATCCACATTCCCTTCACCATAGCCATTCTCTCCCTGTCCTTCTTCCCCTGACCGCCGCCGCCAGAATGAGAAACACCGCCGTATACATAAAAACCGGCATTACCGCGGCCGCCGGAGCTTTCCCGAATAACCCCGCCTCCACAAAGCGCGCCGCCGCACCGGAAGGCAGAAAGTCTCCCAACACGCGCATTCTCTCCGGGAAAAAGGAGGAGGGATAAAAATAGCCCGAAAGATATCCCATGCCGATGCCGCACAAAAGCTGCATCAAAATACCATTCACAATGCCGTCCGCCGCTTCAAACAGGAAAAACTGCCCGGCCGCAAACATGATCGTCACGGGTATCAGGCTTCCCACAAAGGCCCAAAAAGGAGCGGCGCCCATTCCCTCCCACTCGGGAACCACCATAATCCCCCGTTCCAGAAGCAGGGAAAGCGGCAGGCACAAGGCTAGAAGCCCCATACCCACAAGACACAGATACGCCAGATACTCTCCGGCGACCTGCCACGGCGCGCCCACGCCCCCGGCTTTCAAAAACTGCCACAGCGCCTCTTTCCTGCGGGCAAAAAACACACAGTTCAAAAGACCCGCCAGCAAAAGAAACAGCAGTACCGCACTGCAAAAATAGTAGAGCTCCATGGACAGGCCGTCCGCATATCCCAAAAGCTCCACCTCCCCAAAGCCGCTTCGGGACAGCACCAGATTAATAAGCGACAGGTTCAGCCGGTCCGTCTCCCTGCCGACCTCTTCTTGCCGGCCCTCCTCCACGAGCATGCGCTGCATGGCGTAGATGGCGCTCTGAGAGCTGGTCACAAGGGTGGACGCGATATCCGTAATCTCTCCCATCACCATGGTGCCAAGGCCCTTGCTTCCCTCCGCCGGCGTATAGGTGATCAGGCAGTCGTTGCCGCCGCTCACAATAGACTCCAAAAGTCCGTCAGGCACCCGCATGACCGCATAAAGCTCGCCTTTCTCAAAAGCTTCGTCAGCCTCCGCCTCGGACATGCCCACAAGCTCGATCATGAACCGGGAATCGTCCATCTCCTGCAAAGCCGCGATCCCAAAGCCCAGATAGGAGTCCGACAGATCCCCCACCATGCCGATCCGATATCTCGCCCCGCCTGCCGCAAAGGCTCCCTGCGCCACCAGCAGATACGAAAGAAGCCCTACGCAGGCGCAGATCAGAATATCCGCCGCAAGCTGCGGGAAAGCCAGCCTGAACGTTCGTTTCAGTTGTGCCAGAAAATAGGCCCTCACCCTCGTCATATCACCCTCCATACAAAAAAAGCCCTTTTCCCGTCTCACAACAGCGCGCCAGCCAGCCTATGGAAATCCCCGTCGTAATCATAGGTCTGCAAAACGCCGTCCTTTAGAATATAGCAGGCGTCGCACAGCTCCAGATCCTGCGCGTCATGAGTCACCATCAGAATAATGCCCCCGGACTTCTTATAGGCCGCAAGATAAGCGCGGATATTCTCCTTGCAGACAGGATCAAGGGCCGCCGAAGGTTCGTCCAGAAGTAAAATCGCCGGATCGGACACCACCGCACAGCCGATGGAAAGCCGCTTTTTCATGCCGCCCGACATACGGCGCACCGGCGTCTTTAAAAATTCCCCAATGCCCAGCATGCGGAGCGCGCCTCCCGCAAGGGACTGTTTCAGCGTCTCTCTGTCGTGCCACATACGCAGATTATCCCAGGCGTTAAGCTCCTCCATCAAAGGATCCCCTTGGGGCACATAGCCCAGCGCCTTCGATAAAGCCTTTCGACAGTGCAAAAGATCGACGACGCCCGCCGAATGAGCCGGATTCTCTTCGTCCCGCATATAAAAAGAGCCGCCGTCCGCCTTGCGCACGCCCGCCAAAATAGAGAGCAGAGTAGATTTTCCACTGCCGTTGCTGCCAAGAATCCCCACACAGTTCCCCGCCCGAACCGAAAAAGACGCCTCCCGTAAGACCGTCTTTTTCGGATATGCTTTTTTGATTCCCGCCACTTCCACTTCCATAGATAACCTCATTTCCCATCCGGCCGCAGGCGAATCCTATTCCCCCGTAATCCCCTTCTTCACCGCCTCGGCAATAAAGGCCATTCCTGCGGCCGAAGGATGAACGCCGTCGCTTGTGGTCTCCTGCAAATTCTCCACCGCAATGCCGCAGCGATACAGGTCGATCACGTAAAGCCCTCTGTTCTTCGCAATACCAGCAATCACGTCCCCGTAGTCCTGCGCCGTAAGCCCTGCGCCGTTGACAAACTCCACATAAGGCGTCTCGGTGCCGTAATTTCCCATCTGATGCAGAGTACAGCAGTAAATTTCCGCCGCCGGATATTTTGCCTGCAGCTTATCAAGCATCAGGGTATAGGCATCGCTGAAAGCGGCGACCTCCCCCTCCTGCACCGGCCTTGTGCCGTCGTTGTCCCCCAGAGGGACAGCCTGTATCATATCATTTGCCCCCAGATAGACGATAATCCTGTCAGGACAGGCCCCGTCCGGCCCCGCAAGCGCACCTGTTCGAAGCTCGTTACAGCCGCATTGCGGGTCTGACCCGGTGGAGTCCCCCGCCACAGTTGCGCCCGAACTGGAGCCGTTTGTTAAAAGGGTCAGCTCCAGATCTTCCGCCACCTGCTGCCACCAGGTATCTTCCACCGCAGACACAGCGCCGCTTTCCGGGAAAAAAGCATAATATCCCGCAGGGTTATGACCCTGAAAGGTGGAGATGCTGTCCCCCATGACCGAAAACGTATCGCCCGCGCGCTCTGCCGTCATTATCTCATCGTCCGTCTGTCCGACCTCCGCCGTCATTGTGTCACCGTCCGTCTGCCCGGCCTCCGTCGTCATTGTCTCGCCGTCCGTCTGCCCGGCCTCCGTCGTTTTCCCACAGCCCCACAGCGTCAGGGAAGCCGCCAGAATGCCAGCAGCCCTCATCATTCCTCTTCTCATCGGCCCCTACCTTTTCTTGAACATGGACTGTCTCGCGCCGTGCATCTGCCTGTGCTTTAACACATCGTCCACCGCATCCATGCGAAGTCCCGCGTCTATGAAATCGCAGTATTTGCAGAAAGGATAATTCTGCCTGCCCTCCGCAATGGCCTCCCGCAGCTTCCTGTACTGAGGGCTGTTCCACCCCTCCCGCAGAGAGGTGTTGTTCAGATCCGCCAGCGAAGTCACTTCAAAATTATCGCAGCAGCAGATTCCCAGCTTTCCAAAAGGTGTAATCCACAAATCCGTAAAGGGCATCAGACAGGTTTCCTTCACAATCTTTTCCTTCGACTGTTTGTTGGGCGCGCTGCCCGCCCGGTTTGTCAGTACCTCCTTCAGATACCGAATCTGTATCAGAATATCCACATCCTGGAACTCCTCCGGGTGAGCCTTTACATAATCGTGGATCTCCTGCACATTGTCGTGCATCTTCATCTCCAGACCGTAATTGTTGATGATCAGCTGATTCACATAGGGCACAATCGCCTTCACCCTGTCCACCGTAAGCAGCAGGCCATTGGTTGACATGAAGATAAAGGTGTCCGGCAGTTTTTCCCTGGCATACTTATGAAACTCCACAATCCGGGAGTCAAGCCAGGGCTCGTTGTTCCCGTAAAGCGTCAGATGGCCCTTGTAATCCCACTGCGCCAGCTGGTCTATGATGGAATAATACAACGCGTCGTCCATCTTTTTGTAGGGTCTTTTTTCCGCATTGATGTTGGCCGTACAAAACTCGCAGGTGCTGTTACAGCGGTTTACCGTCTCCAGATTCACCACGAGAGGCTGCGGCGCCTCCTTCTGGCCTAAAAAAAAGTCAATATAGTTTTTCTGCGATTTCCTGCGGCTGATAAACTGTAGCTTTAAATAGCTCTCGCTGGAAATCCGGGGCAGATATTTTTTCGCGTTCCACCCGATAACGCCTCCGAAATTGTGTACTCTGATTGGCATAATTGCACTCCTTACTGTATGATTGCCGCACATGCGCACGGCCTACTGTTTACACGCGTATACATAAATTGTCATACTCCCGTCCGCCGCGCCGTACTCCCCTGTCAGCTCCAGATCTGCCTGCTCCGCGTTGGCAAGCCGGATTCTGGAAAAAATATAAGTTCCTCCAAGCTCACGAAAGGCCTCCGTGTCGATGTAAATAGTATCGTCCGTGGCATACACGGTTTTTGTCGCGCTCACAATGCTTAAGTCCGTCCCGGAATACAGGTAGGCCCTGGCCCCCCAGTCGTCATAATAGATTCTGGTTGCCTCCACCCGCGAAAGAGCCGGGGCGATAATCTTTCGAAAATCTTCCTTATACTGCTGGGAATAAAAACCAAGATAGCCGTCCAGTGTGGCGATCCCGTTATATTCCAACACCGCCGGATGAAACCCGTAGGCCGCCGCCCATTCCCCCTGATACCCGATGCCTTCCTTAATCTCCTCAAACAGCGCTTCCCCGTAGAACTGCCCGTAAGTAAGCTCGTCCACCTCCGTGCCGTGAAAATACTCATAGGCCCTGTTATAGCAGGTGTGATACAAATCGTTATAGCGGGTGGGCGTCAGGATCACCGCCAATACGGCAAGACATACTATGCCATTGGCCAGCCACATCTGCCACAGGCCCGCGTCATACAGGCGGATCAGCACAAGAAACAACGCCCCGTACCAGAGAAAGGGATTAAAAAAGATGGTTCTGTTAAACTGCCAGCCCTCAAGGGGCGGAACCAGCCTTTCCACGAAAGACCGCAAAGGCTCGAAATCGTACAGGCCGTAAACCAAGCAGTTAAACAAAAGAAAACCCATCACCAGATTAAAAGGATCGCGGCAAATCTGTCTCCACTGTTTTTTCCACAGATAGCGGCCGTTATTTACCACAAAATAAACCGCGCACACAGGAAGCGCCACCTTCCCGTGCACACCGTCCGCATGAAAGATTCCCTCCCGGAACACCTGCCCGATCTCCTTTATGATCTCAGGGACAGGCAGGCTGGCATTCACCATGGAAGAGCGGATCGTCACCTCGTCGCTAAAGAGCATCTGCCCAAACAGCCGGTACTCGCAGACCACATATCCTGCCGCCAGCACAAAAACCGCCGCCGTAAGCCGCAAAACCGGCTTCCAGTCCCGCTCATCATCTACGGCCCGCTCCCGCGCGGCACGCTTTCCCGCTGACAGCGTCCGGCAGGCCAGCCATATAACCGCCAGAACAAGATAGCCCAGAATAAAAATCCCGTGGTAGGAAAAATAGGACACAAGCGGGTAAGCAAACAGCGCGGCATACCAGCCGTACCACCGTTTTCCCCGCCCCCGATACAGCTTAAGCAAAATCCAGACGCAAAGGGGAATGGAGGCAAAGGCAAACCCGAAAGCCGGAAAAAACCAGATAATGCCGTAGGCGAATCCGATCATGTAGACCACCGGCCTGTAGGAAAGATACTTTTCAGGAAACAGCTGCGCCGCAAGCAGCCGGAAGGAAAACATGCCAAGCAAAACCTTACAGATCAGTCCCAGCACATAGGCCGTGTAGGTGGGGAAAATCATGAAAAGCACACTGTAAAGAGAAAGCTCCGAAGGCAGGTTATCCCGGCTTACCCCGCCCAAAAAGGGCGCGTCCACCCCATGCTTCCAAAATGTACCCGTATTTTTAAGCATCTGAAACTGTGCAAGAAACAGATCCATATTGTCATGAACGCCAATGTAGCTGCGCTGTCCGTAACCGAAAAACACCCCCGCCATAAGCAGAAGAAAGCCAGCAATCGGAAACAGGAACCAGTATTTTGTTATCCATAGAAACCACTTCTTCTGTGTCATTCTTCCGCCGCCTTTATTCCTCTTTTGCGGAACACAAAGAACTTCTGTCCGAAAAAGTTCATCACAATAAAGAAACACATGCCCAGAAACATAGCGATATTGTCAAGTAAAGCCACCGAAACACGTCCGTCCGCAGAAAGCCCCAGCGCATCCAGCGCCCTTGCGGTAAAGGGCTTGGCCACGGTAAAGGCGATCAGATAGCACACGATAATGTTTGCGGCAAACCGCCAGGGCAGCCATTTGTCCCGCTCTTCCACCTTGAAGGTCAGCTTCGCATTGGCATGATAGGAAAACACACTGCCAATAAAATAGGAAATCCCGCTGGAAACCCAGTAACTCATATGGATCAGATTATAGAGCACCGCCATGATTACCCAGCCCATCAGGGTATTTATTACCCCCACCATGCCAAAGTGGATGACCTCCATGATAAAATCCTTATATTTCAAATACAGAGCTTTCATTTTTATTAATGCCTTTCTGTGGTTTATATGGTACAATAGACGCAAGCTCGACAGGAGCAGACCAAAAAGGAGCACTTATGTCAAACTTAAAAATACACCATATCGGCTATTTAGTCAAAAAAATGGAACAGGCAAAGAAAACCTTCGAATCCCTCGGCTATCAGGTGGAGCAGGATACCGTCTACGACCACATCCGCAAAGTGGATATCTGCTTTCTTAATAAGGACGGCTACCGGGTGGAGCTTGTCTCCCCTGCGTCGCCGGATTCTGTGGTGGCGGGCCTTATAAAAAAATATAAAAACACCCCCTACCACATCTGCTATGAGACCGACGATTACGAAGCCGCCTTTGCCAAACTGCGGGCAGACGGATTTCTCCCCACCGAAAGCCTCACGCCCACTCCCGCGCCCGCCCTTGGCGGCCGCAGTGTCATATTCCTCGTAAGCGCGGCCATCGGCATGATTGAACTGATCGCCGACTGAAACTGCGTCAGCGGTTCCTCACATACATGGTGATGGTGCCGCATTTTTGTTCCGTGAAATCGGACAGATCCAGACTTGGTTCGTAACACCAGTGCCTGTCGTCCTGATTGTACATCACTACCACGTCAATATCTGCAAACTCCGCCCTCTCATTTTCTCTCGGGCCGAAGGATCGGTCGATTTTTTGCTCCTCCTCACTCCAGTAAAACACCTCGTCATAGCCGTGAAGCCGGAACCAGTAGTACATGGTTCTGTTTCCCTCCAGATTGGGCAAAAAGCAGGACAGTACCTTTTTGTCCGTCCCCGCCACAAGGGCAAGGGTATTCTCCATCATGGTTCTTACGCTCTCTCCCCGGTGGGCAAAATACCGGGCTTCCCGAATCGTAACCCTGCCGTGGGCCGCAAGCATCAGAAGCAGGCACAGCATATAGGCGATTCTCCTCTTTCCGCTTAACGGCCTGAAATTACACCCTACAATCACAAAGAAAAAGGCAAATCCCAGCGCCCATGGCAGAATATAGCGTTCCTCCAGAGCCGTTTTGCTGTAAGTTATGCACTGCGGCACAATAATCGCCGCTGTAAGGAGTATTTCCCACAAAAGCTTTTTGGTCTGCTCCCAATAGGTGAGAAAAATCAGCCCCATCAGAATCCCAAACCGCACATACCATTTCAGATTACCATGGGCCGCATTACTCCACACCTGTACATACTGATCCAGCGTTACGCTCTCGTCCAGCCCCACATAGGAATAATTATTGGTACCGATCACAAACACGATCAATATCATTTCCACCGTAAATAGAATGCCGATGGCAAGCAGATAGGGCAGTCTCTTTCGGGCCGCATCCCAAAGCCCGGCAATCGTCGTCTTCCCTGCGCCCGTCTGCGCATACAGCACATAAAGGCTCACAAAGGGCAAAAGCAGTATAAACGGTTCCTTATAGACCGACATCAGAAACAGGGCGCCAAAGCTTGCAAAGGCGTATCCCTTTTTGTCCGTGGAAAGCCATTTTAAAAGGAAGAAAAACCCCACGGCAAACATCATGATATCATAGGATTCCTGAGGCCCAAGCTTCCACCAGACCGCGGACTGATACCCCACCATCACCGTCAGGGAAAAGAGCGCCGCATGGAGCATATTGCACTTCATCTGTCTGGCGCAGTAATAGAGCGCCACAGACGCTGCAACGATCTCCGCCGCCTTCAGAACTGACATTGCTGTCAGATTAATCCCAAATACATACGCCGTCAGAACGCGGTTGATATAGTACAGGGGCCGAAACCGCAGGGTCAGGTCGGAACCCACCGCCTCTTTGAGACAATCCCACAGACTCATATGACCAAGGGTCATCTGATCCGTATATTGGGCAAATTCCCAGTCGTCCACCAGATGAAATCCCGAAGTCAGTGTGCCTGTGACTGTCACAACGCCAAACACCAGAAGGGCAAAAAAGCACCATACCAGAAGGGCTTCCCTTTTCCTGTCCATTTTTTCCAAATTATCCTTTCCGATCCTATCCAATCTGCGCAAGAATGATATCCGCCATTTCTCCCACATTCTTCATGGAAACAACCTGTCCCATATTGAATTTCATGCCAAACTCCTGCTCCACCGCGGCCAGAAGGTTGATGTGCTCCAGAGAATCCCACTCCTCAATATCGTCCGCCGTGGTGGCGTCCGAAACAGTAATCTCCTCGTCGTCAAACACATCCCGGAACACTTCGTTTAATTTCTCAAATACTTCTTCTCTGCTCATATTCCTTTTGCCGTCCTTTCCACTAATCTCAACTTTCCACGCTTATTACGCTGTTCTTATTCTGATAATCTTCGGGAATGTCAAAGCGCCAGATTGTGACGCCCGTGTCGGTTTCTTCTCTTTTCTCAAAACCCATCCCCGCGTAAAATTCCCTGACCATGGCGTTTTTCGCCGTCGGATAATAATAGCCCATTATGGTTCTGACGCCGCATTCCGCGCAGGCCTCTGCCACGCTGTCCATCATGGCGTACTCCATATCCCGCTTGAGCACGCGGCAGCTCATAAGCCACAGCTCCAGATGCAGGACATCCCCCGCCTCCCTGGACAGGAGCCGCTCTCCCTGCCGGTAAACCGCCACGTCCTCCATAGTCCCTATTCTTCCGATCACCACCGAAACCACGCCGTTATCGCCGAACTTATCCACGAGCTTGCCGTAACGGGTAATATACCCCGGATCAGCCGCAAAAGCCTCAATATCCGACTGGGTGTATCTTCTGGTTGTCAGATTAAACTGGTTGCTCTTATTGGTAAGCTGGGCGATCCGCGCCATATAGACCGCCTCAAAGGGCCGTATGATTCCCTTCATCTCAAGAGACAACAGATAGGCGCGATAATCGGTAAAATTTTCCTGCTGCTTTGCCCGCTCTCTGTTGGCTCTGTACATCTCGCTTCGCTTCCTGTCGTCTTCCGACAGAGTTGTCACCTCGAAAAAACCCCCGTGATCCAGCACCCGGATATACTGCTCCGGCGTGCCAATCTCCGGCGCCGCTACGCCAGCCGTCTGTGTCCGCACGATTTCCCGCTCCGCCGGATTGTCGTCCACAAACACCAGACTGTCCGGCAGAATGTTTAATTCCCGGGCAATTTCGTTGATATTACTGCTCTTGGGCTCCCAGTTGGCTCTGATTGCCACAAAATCTTCCGGCTTTACTATGCCGTCCGGGTGATTCAGCCCGGCCATGGCGTTATCATACTCATTTTTGGAATTGACGGTGAGCATGACCCCGATTTCCTTCTGGGCTTTGACATATCCCTGAAACTCCGAATAGACCTGTCCCATCGGTGTTTCCTGCCCAATCTCCAGATTCTCCGGCCCATCGTCTCCCACTACGCCGCCCCAAAGGGTATTGTCCAGGTCAAGCACAAGAGCTTTTTTGTTTCTGCCAAAGACCGCCTTTATGATGTTGGAAAGGTTATGGGCAAAAGCCGGGATTGCCTGCATACAGCAGGCATACTTGTACATGTGCCAGTACAGCGGGTCGGACCACCGGTCCAGACCGTATGCTGCCGACAGGTAGTTTATATCATGTATATAGAAATTTTCATGCTCTCTGGCATACTGATAGAATTTTTCGTTCAGCCTGTTTAAAAAACTGATCTTTCCCTGTAAATATACCGCCTCCTGATTGCCCAGAAGCCGGTAGAAGGGATATTCAAAATTATTCTGTATCACAGGGCAGCGATACTTTTCCGCAATCTTTTCCCACATCCCGGAAAAATGTTCGTACTGCCCGGCAAGCAGCTCATCGACTCTTTCCTCCTGATCCTGCATGGAAGGATACGCCGTCACGTTACGATTTGAAGTGTGAATAAAAATCAGATCGGGCGAAAATTCGTCAAGCGTGGGATTGTCAAACATCACATCCTGCCAGTACTGCCCGTATTCTGACTCGTAAAATGTGGGACGGATTCCCTGCTGTAATAAAAACAGTTCCAGAATCCGTATGATATCGTGGGTGGTGGAGCCTCCCAGAACCGCGATCCGTTTTTCCAGAAAATCCGAACGCTCCTCCAAAAGGGCGCGCTTAAGCTTTTTTGATTTTTTCAGTATCTGCTCCCCGTCAAAGGGGTATTCCAGTTCCCGCATAGGCTTCTCCTGTCTGGGTCCTTGCATAAACAGTTCTTATGCAGCATAAATATGAGGCAGGTTTTTACACCTGCCTTTTATCATACCATATTATGTCCGCTCTATGCAATCACTCCTCCGGCGCGAAATCCTTTCGGATGATCTCGGCCGCCTTTTCCGCATAGACCCGGGCGCCCAGAGGCGTCATGTGTATGCCGTCCGCCAGATAGTCGTCCGCCGTCTCCGCATCTATGCCGCTCTCCTCGAAGGCGTTAAAATAGAGCACGCCTTCTTCCTTGTACAGATCCGCGATATAGCCGCCTCCCCTTGCGAAGGTGATTAACGGCCCGTATCCGTAATCCAGCGAATACCCGTCGCCGATAAAAGTACCGCCGCTGAAAACCTGACAGTAGTGGGGCCCGATAATCAGAATTCCCGCGTTGGGGAACCGATTTTTCAGCCTCTGCACCGCGTCCTCAAGTGCCCCCGTGTATGTGTGGGTGCTGTCTATCGCCAGCGTATCGCCGCCCTCCAGATACCTGCTGTTGGGAATTTGTCCCGTCAGGAAATCGTTCACGCCATACTCTATGATAAAATAGTCCGTCTTATCAAAATCGCAGGTCTTTAACACCTCGCCCGCAGCATATCCGTCAAAAATATCCGTGTTGATATTGCCCACAATGGCGTTCACCACCCCCATCAGACAGCGGGAATCCCATGTGGCAAAATTGTACTGTTCATTTGGCATAAGAGCCGCCGTCGTGCCGCCCATGGACATATTATAGATCTTCGCGTTCAGCTGCTGGCCTATGATATCCGCCGCGCCGCTCTCCGTCCGATCTCCGTCCATAATGCTGTCGCCAAGAACCACTATCTGCATGGAATAACGGCTATCTTCCTTATCCTCATCTTCCTCGTCTTCGGATTCTTCCGGCTTCGCGTCGCCCTGATTGGCATCCTTGTCTTTTTGCTGTTCAACGGCCTTCACGGAGGTATCCTCCGGCTCTTTCCCGCTTTCGGCAGTCTCCGGCTCCTTCTGGGCAGTCACCACGCTGCTGCCATCCTGCAGCTTTCTCCACTCCTCTTTCAGCTCCTCCACGGTCTGGCTGTTCTGTTCTTCCAGCGCAAGCCGTTCCCGCTCCACCTTCATCTGCGCCTGTCCATACACGATTTCTATAATTGCCAGCACACAGAAGCCGATCAGAACTACAAGAAGCATATTGATATTCTGCCTGCCTCTCCTTGTATTTGTCATAATTGTCTCCATTCTGAAATCCGCAAAGGATTACGCCTTCTATCTTATCATATCATTCCATATTTTTACAGAGCGTACGCAGGAAATTAAAGAAAACTTCCACAAATCTTAATGTTTTTTTCCGGAAGCATTTATAGTATAGTATATAATAAGTATATAAATGTCCGAAAAAAATATGCGAAACAATTTTCAATCTTCTTTTTACGAAAGGATAAACATGCTCACATTCCGACACAGAGCCCAAAATACACGCGCCGTCTTCTCATCCCCTCTCTGGTGGGATCTTTTTTTCCTCCTGCTTCTCACCTTGTTTTACGCTCTTTTACTGACCGTCATAAAGCCGGTGGACGGCATCAACGACGACTGGGGCATGTACAGCACATTATCCGGCGCTTATACCGGAACGCCTGACGCCCATGTCATGTTTTTCCTCTATCCCCTTGCCTGGCTGCTTGCAAAGCTCTATACGCTTTGTTCCTTTATTCCCTGGTACGGGCTTTTCCAGCACGGCGTGCAGATCGCCTGCCTTTTTGCTGTATACCGGCGTTTTCTGCGGCTCAGACGCAGGCACAATCCGGAAGCTTCCTTCCTTGCGCCCGCCCTGTCCGCCTTTCTGTTTCTGTTTTTCATTGTGGACCTTAATGTGATTTCGGAGGTGCAGTACACCACCACCGCGGGACTGGCGGCGGCGACGGCCCTTTTTTGCTTCATCACCGCCCGGATCAACCAATCCGCCGCAGGCTTTTTTCTGGACAATGCGCCCACCCTTCTCTTTTCCTGGATCTCCTTTTCCATGCGGCAGAACATTTTCTTTCTTATGCTGCCCATGGCGGGCATGCTCTGGCTTTCCAAATGGATCATCGCACGAAAGAGCGGCACTGAAAATATGGCCGGCAAGCTCCTTGGCTTCGCCCTGCTTTTATGTCTGGGCCTTGGCATTTTATGGGGCGCCAACGCCGCCGCCTACGCCTCCCCCGAATGGTCGGATTTCAGAAAAATAAACCATTACAGAGAGCGGGTAGGAGATTTTTACGGTTGGCCCCAATATGAGGAATGCCGGGACGAACTGGAAGCGCTTGGTCTGGACGAAGAGGCCTACATGTACCGCCGGTGCGGCGCTCCCCACATCGGTTACGATATGAGCGTGGAAGACTGGAAACAGATGCACGACATCGCCAGAAGCTGTTATCTGGCACGCACCCGCCTTACGGACCGGCTGAAAAACATTGTAGTCTCCCTGTTCAATGTGTTTTTCTACGGAGGCGGTATGCAGCCTGCCAATCTGTGCGCAGGTCTTTTGCTGCTCCTGACTCCGATATTGATTTTTTATCACCGCAGCCTGCCCGCCCTTTTTGTCTATCTCATGTATCTGTTCGGGCGGAGCGTAAGCTGGATTTATGTCCTCTACGGGGGACGCTTTCCAAGACGTATTGTACAGCCCCTGATTACCGTTGACTTTCTGGTTCTTTGCGGCATCCTTCTCGCCTTTAACCTGCTGTACTCGGAACGGAAGAACAGCTACGCCCTGATCCTGCCGGTTCTCTTTGCGCTCAGCATCCTTTCGGTTGTCATCACGACAAAGGACGTAAAGGAGAACTACCGCATACACGAGGAAGTATGGCAGGGCCTGAAATCCTACTGTTTCTCCCATCCGGACAACTTTTACATATGGACTTACGCCTCCGGAACGCTGGAGCATTTCTGCGAGACGCCCTTCGCCCCGGGACAGGATACCTATCAGAATTTCATGTATACAAACTGGGGCGTAGTCTGTAACCCCAACACACAGAAGAAACTCGCCGCGTGGGATATCGGCGAGTTTGGACAGGATCTTGTAAAAAGCGACCGCGTCTATTTTATTTTACAGGACGCGCCCTACAATGAAGAGCATCCTGTGGTCATGTATTTCCGTCACACCTACCATGCCGAGCTTACCGTGGCCGACACCTTCACCCTGGACGGCCTCACCTACATGGTCTATCAGCTGCGGCCGCTGTGATTATCCTGCCGCTTTTGTCCCAGCAGCAGCAGCGCCAGCACCGTCACCGCCAGCATCAGCGGATACATATAACGGGTGAGCACACAGGGTCCGAAAAGCAGCGTCCCCCAGAGGGCCAGCAAAAAAACAGCCGGGAGCAGGCGCAGGGGCTTTTTGGGGCCGATGCAGCAAAGGCAGTAAAACAAAAGCAGATACGTATAAAAAGCCGGCTGCATCACAAGAGCCATGGGCGGACAGTACCGCCACAGCTCGTCTCCCGCCGCAAAATAGCGGTAAAGGGACTGCAAAATCTGTAATTTCTGATGTCTCACATAGCCCGGCGCAAGGGCTTCCATATAAACCTGCTGATCGCTGGGATAGGTGATTTGCAGATATCCCTTTGCGTAAGTATACACGTCATTTAGATAGGTCGTATCCGTCAGATCCCACATCCCCTTATTTTTCAACAGAAAAGCCTTCGTGTACTCCCCGGGATACCGCAGTCCCAACGAAACCCATTCGTTTAAAAGGATTTGCAGCGTCTCCCGATCCCCTTCGATATCCCGCTTGCTTCTATCCGCAATGGCCGGTTCATATTCCGGCAGCCCCTCTTTCCAGACCGCCGACAGGGCCGTCATATCCTCCCCCGTCAGCTCCTCCCCGTGATACTGCACCACTCTGGCAATCTGCTGGGCCGGAACGCTAAGCATCTCCCGCGCGTATGTCGCGCTGGTGGCGGACGCCGCGTGAATCAGCAGACCGTTTACCATCAGATACAGGAGAAGCGCCGCCCCGTGGCAGGCCAGAAGCCTTCCGAAAAAGGCTCGGTTTTTCCAGGTGCACAGGGAAATCACAAGCACATATAAAACCCAGGCATAGACGCTGTTATTCCGAAACAGCAGCAAAACGGCCGTCAGAAGAACGTAACGGACAAGCCAGCCCTTTTCCGGGCAGGCCCGGCTCCCCGCAAGCTCCCACACAAAGGCCGTAAACACCATGACCAGCGCCCCATATATGGTATCCTTTGTAATGGAAACGGCCAGCATCCCATGGGCCGGAAAAAAAGCTGCGCACAGCACAAAAGCACAGCACAGCCATCGGAAAACCCCGTGTCTGCGAAGAAAAACGGATACCCAGGCAAAACAGCCAGCCATCACCGCCATCTGTAACAGGGCGTACATGGCAAGCCCCGCCCTGTCCGCATTAGGAAGAAAGGCCAAAAACTCTCCCATGGCAAGACAGCCCTTTAGCATCAGGGTGTGAATCAGCGGATGATGCGTGGTAAGACCGCTGATTCGTATTTGATCCAGCTGTGGAATCACATCGTAAGCCATAATGGCCGGATAGTAGGTGGCAAAGGGAATGCAAAAGCCTCCGAAAATCAGCGCAAACGCGCCCCAGAACTGCTTCCTTTCCGCGTTTTTGTTCCGGCAGACAGCATTCCCCGCCGTCCGTCCGGCCAGCGAAAACAGCACATTCTGTCCCGCAAAGGCAGCGGGCGTCAGGCAGACCGTCCAGACGAAGGCCTCCGCCGCACTCGCAATCCCGGCATGACTCCAGAAAAGCCCCAGCACCTGCAATCCGGTAAAACCGGCCGCCAACAGCATCCGCACGGGAACAGAAAAAAAGACTTCATCATAAAACAAAGCCTTTTTCCACAGACAATATAAACCAAACAGCAGGGCCATAGGGAAAATCCCCATGGTATACACACTCCCCGTCCCCCGAAGGAGGAGGAAAATCCGTCCCGCACACAAAAGCGCCGCAAGCGCACAGCATACCGTAAGCGCAAGCTCCCGCGCCGTAAACCGTTCCGTTATTTTTTTCATAGCCACCCCTTTGTCTCGGCTTTTTGTCATGAGTTATCCCGCACCCGCCTCGTCACAAGGGTGAGGCGGTATTCAAAGTCGCGCCTGTTTTTCAGCGCCATATTGGAAAGCATCAGTCCCGTAAAAAGCGACTGGATAGCCGCCAGCGCCATAAACCCGCAGACAAAAAGCGTCGGGAACCTGTCTACCATTCCCGTCTCTATATAAGTAATGAAAATCGGAATAAAGAGCACCACCGCAACGAGGGTGAGAATCGCGGAACATATGCCGAAAAAGCCAAAGGGCTTGTAATCCCGGTAAAGCTTTAAGATCGTGCGAAGCACCTTAAAGCCGTCCGAGAAGGTATTCAGCTTGGACTCGCTGCCCTCCGGCCTGTCCCGGTAATCCACAACCACATTTTCAATCTGCATGTTATTGTATACCGCGTGAATGGTCATCTCCGTCTCAATCTCAAACCCGGTGGACAACACGGGGAAGGTTTTCACAAAGCCGTAGCTGAACGCCCGGTAGCCCGTCATTATATCCTTAATATCGCAGCCGAAAAGCCGGTTGATGCTTCCCCGTACCACGGAATTGCCCAGATTGTGGAAAGGTCTCTTATTCTCCGTAAAATAAGTGGATGAAAGCCTGTCCCCCACTACCATATCCGCATTGTGGGAGAGCACCAGATCCACCATCTGTCCCGCGTACTCCATGGGGTAGGTGTCGTCTCCGTCCACCATGATATAGCACTCCGCCTCGATCTCCCGGAACATCCTGCGCATTACATTGCCCTTGCCCTGCATATTCTCATAACGGATCACCGCACCGGCGTCCCTGGCGAGCTCCACCGTGCGGTCAGTGGAATTATTGTCATATACATAAACCACCGCATCGGGAAGAGCCTCCCTTGCGTCCTTTACCACCTTCGCAATGGTCTTCTCCTCATTATAACAGGGAATTAATACCGCTATCTTGTCCATCATCCGTCTCCTATGTTGAATATACTATCCTATAGTTTACCATATAAAACCATTCTTTAAAAGCCCTGATAAATAAACTCTGCCGCACTGTATCCGGGGCCGTAATACCCCAGCAGAATCACGGCAAACAAAAGCGCATACCACAAAATCCAGCGTACGGGCAGGGGCTTTTTTGCAATCCTGTCCCGCACCGGGCCCCTGCGCCCGGTAAAAGAAACCGTCCACAAAAGAAGGAGCGACAGCGCAGTCACCGCCATTTCTATGCCGTCAAGCCCCAGCCGCAGCAGAGAGCCGTCCCACAGAATATGCGGGTTCCATACATGCACCGCCTCCCCCAGCATACATAAGGCGTCACCCACCGTTGCCGCCCGGAAAAACAGGTCGCCGATGCAAACAAGAAAGAAGGTGCGAAGAATACGCACGCACGCCACAAAGCGTCCCTCCTGCCCAATGGAAAGCCGCTCCATCATGCGCGCGCAGGGCGGTGAGAGCAGTTCCTCCATCACGATATAAAACCAGTGTAACAGCCCGGAACCGATCACGAACTTCCAATCGCCCCCGTGCCAGATTCCCACTGTCAGCCACAGCACAAACATGGCCGCAAAGGTGGCGTACTGCTTTCCACGTTTCTTTCCGAATTTGTTTTTAAAGGATTTGTTCAGGTTTGTAAAGAGTTTTGACCGAAGAAGGGGATAAAAAACATAATCCTTCATCCAGATTCCCAGCGTAATGTGCCATCTGCGCCAGTACTCCGCCACGCTTTTTGAAAAGAAGGGCGTCTGAAAGTTTTCCGGCAGCATAATGCCAAGGCTCTCCGACAGTCCCAGCACGATATCCATACAGCCGGAAAAATCCGTATAAAGCTGAAACGCGTAGCAGGCGGTGGCCACCCAGATATACGCGCCGTTATAGCTTTCGTAAGATCCGTAAACCGTATTCACCAAAACGCCCAGCCGCTCGGAAATCACAAGCTTTTTGAAAAACCCCCAGACCATGCGCTGGAGTCCCCTCGTTACCTGCCTGTAATCAAACGCATGGGGCGAAAAAAACCGGTCCGCATGTTCCCTGTATTTTAAAATCGGCCCGGAGATCAGATTCGGAAAATACAGGCCGTAAAGCGCCAGTTTCAGGCCATTTTCCTGATGTGCGGCAAGACCGTAGTAAACGTCGATCACGTAGCCCAGCAGGGAAAAAGTATAAAAGCTCACGCCAAGAGGCACCAGAAAGTCTACTCCCGAAATCAGGTCTTTTGGCCCGCCCAGAAGGTGCACCACGCCATCCGCCGTATTAATCAGGAAATTCACATATTTCAGGGCAAAGAGGATTCCAATATTGACCAGAATGGTCACAGCAAGAACCGCCCTGCGCTTCTTTTCTTCCTCCGCAGGCGTCCCGGCTAACAGCCTCGTTCCCGTATGGCAGGCCGCTATTGATACAAAGGGATAAAGGATCAGCGCCCCCTGCCCCGCAAGGAGGAGATAAATAACGCTGCACAGTAAAAGAAACCCCCACTGGAATCTGCGGGGAATACTATAGTACAGGAGCAGCAAAGCCGCAAAAAAACACAAAAAATAAAAAGAAGTAATGGCCATATCCGCCTCCGCTTTTTTGCCCGAATCTGCGTCGATTATATCATATTCTTCCCAAACCCGCAATTCCGCGCCTTGTAAAAAAAGCGGTAATACAGTAAAATGAATTACAATGTGAGAACATTGGAGGAAGGCTTATGATCAGCAGAAAATTTCCCGTCTGGCTTACGATAGAAAAGAAAGAACGCTCTCTTTTTTTTGCACTGATGGCGATGTACGGCATCTATGTTCTGCCGGTCATCCTTGCCAACCGGCTGTATCAGGACGATTTAAGCCACAGCCTTTACGGCGTCACCGGCTGGTATAATGACGCCAGGCCTCTTTCGGAGAAGCTTATCGTCTGGCTTTGCGGCGGTTCTCCCCTGGGGGACGTGTTTCCCCTGCCGCTTCTACTCTCCATCCCCCTTCTGGCCTTTGCCGTCACACTGTTTGTAAAGCGTTTTCTGCCCTCGCAGGGGCTTTCTTTTCCTGCCCTTTCGCTTGGTTTTTTAGTGATTGCAAACCCTTTTCTTCTCTGCAATCTCTCCTACCGATTTGAAGCCGTCACCATGATCCTTGCCCTCTGCGCGGCCATGCTGCCCTATGCGGCGCCGGCGGAAATGCCTCCCCTGAAAGTGTTTATCTTTTCCTTTTTCCTTTGCATGATTACCTTTACCACCTACCAGTCCGCTATCGGCGTCTTTATCAGCCTTTGGTTTATAGAGCTCTTTTACATGCTTTGTTCCTGCCGCATTGATCCGCTGCGGCTGCTGGCCCGTCCGGCTGCCTGCGTATGCGGCGCGGTCATTTACAAATTCATTATTCTGAATCACTATATCCGTCCCGAAAACGGCGGCTGGCAGTCCGACGCTTACCGTTTCGGCCAGAACGCTGAGGGAGGATTTTTTTCCGTCATCCTGTTGAATATGGAAAGCCTCATGCAGCATATCAACCTTGTTTTGCAGGGCGTTCCCATGCCTGTGCTTATACTGTTCCTGTTCCTTATGGCAGCAGGCATCCTGTTTGCATGCCTTTCGTTTTTCCGACAGGACTTTCCCCTGTACCGCAGGCTGCTCTCGATACTGTATGCGCTCCTGCTGCCTTTTCTGATTGTTCTTGGCGCGGCGGCTCCTCTTCTGGTTCTTACGCCCACCTCCTTCAACATCAGCGCCCACTCTCTGATATGCCTGTGCAGCATCGGGATATGGGCCGGCGTCATGCTCTCTTTTCTACCCTCTGCCGGCAGACAGCTTTGGGCGCTTCTGTTTCTGCCCTGCCTGCTCTTTGGCCTGACCTTTTCCTACACCTACGGAAACGCTCTGACCAGCCAGAAGCAGTATGAAGAATACCTGACTTACAGTATCGTTCATGATCTGGAAACCATAAATGCAGACGGCGCATACCAGACCGTCACCATAGCAGGTCGGGCGCCGTACGCGCCGGAAACCGCAAGGCTTTGCGAAAAATATCCGCTCCTTACCCGGCTGGTTCCCACCTATATTACAAACTCCTCGTATCTGGGCGGCGTACAGCTTTTGCTCTACGCGCAGGAAACCTTTTCCTTTGAAAGCCTGACCGAAGAAGACGAAACCCTGATAAAAACCGGCGAGCCGGTTGTGACAACCAGTATTTATTCCTGTTATAAGGCAGACAATAAAATTATCATCCACTTTAATCGGTGAAACGCCGCTTCATGCAGGCGTTTTACCTGAAACCCGGAGGAAACCATGCTCTTTAATTCCATGACCTTCGCCGTTTTTCTGACGGCGGTATTTATCCTGTACCATATCGTGCCCGCAAGGCTGCGCTGGATTTTTCTGCTGGCGGCAAGCTATGTCTTCTACATGAATTTACATGTGGCCTACGGCCTTCTGCTCCTTTTTACCACAGCCCTCACCTATTTTCTGGCCCTCGGCCTTGAAAAAGCCCCCGACCTCGCCGGTAAAAAACGCTGTCTTCTCGGCGGCGTCCTGCCTCTTGTGGGTATTCTCCTTGTATTCAAGCTGGGCGCGCCCGTAATCGACAGGCTCAATGCGCTGGCGGAGGCAGGACGGCTGTCCATGCATCCTTTGACCGTAAAGATTCTGCTGCCCGCAGGCGTGTCTTTCTATTTCTTCCAGTCTATGGGCTATCTGATCGACGTATATCGGGGAAAAAGTAAAGCCGAGCGGCATTTCGGTTATTACGCGCTCTTCGTCTCCTTCTTCCCCCAGCTGCTGGCCGGGCCCATTGGCCGGGCGGACTCGCTTCTTCCCCAGTTAAAGAAAGAGCGCAGCTTTGATTATGAAAACGTGACCTACGGGCTCAAACTGATGGCCTGGGGCTATTTTAAGAAACTGGTAATCGCCGACGTCTTTGCCACGGTGGTGGACAAGGTATACAACAATCCCTACAGCTATGTTGGGCTCGTCTTTATCATTACCACGGTGATGTTCGCCATCGAGATTTACTGCGATTTTTCCGGCTATTCGGATATCGCCATCGGCTGTGCGAGGCTCTTTGGCGTGGAGCTTGCATCCAATTTCAGAAATCCCTACCTTTCCTTTTCGATCAGGGAGTTCTGGAGCCGCTGGCACATCTCCCTGTCCACCTGGTTTCGGGATTATGTGTATATTCCGCTTGGCGGCAGCCGGGCGGGACGTTTTAGGCACTGCCTGAATCTTTTTCTCACCTTTCTGGTCAGCGGCTTCTGGCACGGCAGCAGTCTGACCTTCCTTTTCTGGGGCGGTATTCACGGTGTCCTGCAAATTCTGGAAACCTTTATCTACCCCAAAACACGAGGAGGCGTTTCGGTGATCCGTAAAAAACACTGGTGGCAGCTTCCCCTTACCTTTATTGTGCTGTGCTTTACCTGGATCTTTTTCAGGGCCAACACCATTCAGGACGCCTTCTGGATCATCTCAAGGCTGTTCTGGGATATCGGCAGGCCCTTAAACTATTTAAAAACCGCCGTAATCTGTCTGGACATGCCCTATCTGTCCATGTTCGGCATGGCCCTGTCGGCGGCGGCGCTTTTTGTCTGGGATCTGCTGTCCCTGAAACAGGATGTGATCAAACTGATATCCAGACAGCGGGGGCTGGTGCGGTGGCCCCTGTATGTGCTCCTTCTGGTGGCAATCGCGCTGTTTTCCCATAAAGGGATCGCGACGGAGTTTATATATTTCCAGTTTTAACAGTTCAGCCATGAAAGCATGTTAAAGATGCGTGGAGCTCGCGCACAGAGCAGCTTTGACATGGTTTCATGAGCGGAGCCGCCCCTGTTACAAGAGTTAAGAAAGGAAACCCTATGAAGCAAAATAAACAAGTACCCGTATTTATCATAAAGTGCATCGCCATCCCCGCCGCGGCTGTTCTGGTTCTGTATCTTCTGAACATTCCCTATCGGAAGATAGACGACGACAAATACCGGGATCTCTGGAATCTGCGGATGCTTGGCAACCAGATAAACGAGGTGGAAATCGCCAACGTAGGAAGCTCCCACGGAGCCTACGACTTTGTCTACGACGATCTTACCGAAGAGGGGTATTCCTGTTTCAACTTCGGCAATGTGAGCCAGACCTACGACTACGATCTGTCGCTTTTAAAAGAATACGGGCATCATCTGGACGACGGCTGTCTGGTTTTCATCCCCGTGTCCTATTTCTCCTTCAATAACGAAACCGTAAATGAAAACGAGGCGCAGGCTCTTTCGGTGAAATACTACCACTGTCTTTCTCCCCGGAATATTCCCGACTACGATCTGTTTACGGATATTGTTACGGCCAGATTTCCCATTTTGTCAGCCGGGGAGGATATTGTGAAGCTTCTGCCGGACAGCCTGACTGTTTTTGCAAAAGAAGAGGAGACAGAAACGCCGGAAATGGACGAGGCCGCCGTGGCCCAGTTTGCCGACCGGGCCGCCGCCCGCTTTGATCGGCATTTTAACAACAAGGACAACTATTTTCTGCCGGAGCGCGAGGCCCAGCTTCGGGAGCTGATCGACTACTGCAAAGAGCACGGGTTTACGCCCGTGCTCATCACCACGCCGTTTTCCGTTTACTACAACGGGCCGGTGCCGGAAGATTTTCTCGACCGGTTTCACAGCACCGTCAATCAGATTGCATCTGACACAGGCGTCAATTATTACGATTACTCCCACGATAACAGATTCATGGAAAATCTGACTCTGTTCTCCGACTCCGACCACCTGAACGCCGATGGCGCTGACTATTTCATGGAGATTCTGGCAGAAGAAGTGCCGGAGTTTCGGCAGATTCTGGAGTAAGCCGCTTTCTCAAAAAGTAATGCCGCCTTCCCCGGCGTTTCCTTCCGCCGCCTCACCACTTCATGGAAAGAACGGCCTCCTTCTCCACATGCCGGTCCTTTCGCATATAAAACTCCTCCACCGCCTCCTTGGCGATCTCGGGCGTAACCTCTTCTGGCAGGGTAATGCCCGGGTGGAAGAGGATTTCCAAATTTCTTCTGTCCTTATTCGCCTTTTTCAACATTTTCCCGTAAAGCTTTTCGATTCTCTCCCGGTCCATGCGGCCGCTCATCACAAGCCCCCACAGATACATCCGCGGGATGCCGTTTTCGTCGCAATACCGATCCGCCCTGCCGGCATAAAAGGCAAGCAGTCGGTTCTTTACAAAGTTGATAGGTCGGTATGTCCGATACAATGACACATCTGTCAGAAATACGCCAAGGGGCTCTCTGGAATTACGGATATACTCTACCCGGTATCCTTCCTCGGCCACCGCCTCCAGAATGGCCTCCCACACCACGGGAATCATGTGGGCATGCTGGTGGCTGTCGATCCGCAGGCCCTTCTGTTTACAGGAAACGCCAGCCTCTTTTGCAATCGCCATGCACTTTTCAATGGCTTCCTGGGTCTGTTTAAGCTGGGCTTTGATTTCCCGTTTTAACTGCGGCTTGATCTTTCTCCTTTTTCCGGGCAGACAGGAGGCAAGAAAAAGACCGCCCCAGCCAAGTCCCATCAGCCTGCCGCCCTCCTTTACCAGATCAGGAACCGCCGCCGCCCCGGCCAGACTTCGTCCCTCCACAAAGTCCAGATGCACTGACATGCAGGGCAGAAAAGGCAGGTGCGGTATCTCCCCGTACAGAAGCTCCATACAGGGCTCAAAGCTGAGCATATTCGGCACAATACTGATGCTGTCAAGCTTTCCCGCCCGCATACACTCCAGCATATCCTTCGACGTATTTAAGGTAAGCGCATAATCGTCCGCGTGAATATCCGGCCTACTCATGTTGAAATCCCTCCTTAAAGCTCTCTCCCCGCAGCACAAGCGTTTCCAGCTGTTTTTTCTGAGAGGTTGCGGGGAAAGCAAAATAGCCGATCAGATCCCCTTCGTCCGGCATCCAGATATGCACGTTTTCCACCGGATACTGAGTCGCCGGCCAGGCAAGATAATCCGGCTGTCTGATAAAAGCCTTTGCCTCCATCTGCGGGATTTCCGTGACCTTCCACCCGTATGGAAGCGCATAAAACAAAAGTACCGCCACCGCCGCAATGCGCAAGATCTTTATACCTGCCCCTGAAAATCCCATCCGCCCGCTTCCTGCAAGCGTTCCAAGGGTCATGACCACCAGTATATAAATATAGGGGCCGCCGTAACGCATATGGGGCGCGCTGAAAAACCAGAAGGCAAGATTCACCAGTCCCGTCGAAATAAGCGCCGTCAATGCATATTCCCGTTTTCTGAAACCCCTTACCAGCAGATACAACAGCACAGGAATACAGATAACCCCCGCCAGAAGTACAATACGGTTTCCCATATTCTGGGACAGAAACCAGCCGGGCACCCAGCCCGTAAGAGAATTGTCATACTCCGCCGCGCTCCGAAGCCCTCTTGCAAACATCTTGATATCCAGACTGTCCTCATAAAGCACCGCCGCATCCATCTTCCAGTCCGGATGGAACAGGTCGATTCCGGCGTAAGGATATACCACATAGCCCGAAATAATCACGTTCCGGATCAGCCATGGCGCCAGCACAAAAACACCCGCCGCCACATGGGCGGTCACCGCCTTCCCGTTCTTTTCTTTGATAAACAGATATAGCGGATACAAAGCCAGAAGCATTGTAGACGCGGCGGACAGCTTCACCGTAACGGCATACACGCTCAACACGCAAAGAAAGCCGTACAAAGCGCCGTCCTTCTCCCCTTCCTCCCAAAACCTTGCCCACTTCGTAAAAATATAGAGAATCAGCAGCATGGCCTCAATATCCGTGCCTGAGGAAGCAAGATCGTAAGATTTCTGCATCACATAAACCACCGTCACGCACTGTAACAGGTCTGAAACCCGCAGGCTCTTTTCTCCCCACAGTCTTACCGTGAAAGCCGCATAAACAAGCGCCGCCAGACAAAAGAACCCGTTCAGGCTGTGAAGGGACTGTCCCAGAAGCCAGCCAAGGCTGAACAACGCCTGCAGGCACATAAAAGCGCTGTTATAGGCAAGCCGCATGTGCAGGTTCCCAAGGCCCGGCACCACCCCGTATTCCTCCACCCAGCGGATGGCCTGGGCGTGATACAGCCCCGTATCGTACTGCCCGGGACTCTGCGTCGTCCAAAGCAGGGTAAGGAGAAAACACAAAACCACAGCCAGAATCCGCCACGGACTCGGTTTCACCCCCGCGCAGCCGGGAAAAAGCCGGATATCCTTTTTCCTGTAAAACCGCCTGTACAGCCAGATAAAAAAGAGGATCATGCCTGCCGCTCCCAAAATGGTGCAGGCGATCCCCGCCACTTTATAGAATAAGCTGAAAAACTGGGCGTAAACATTCAAAAAAAGAATGCCCGTCACGATATAAACGTCGGGCCTTCCCATCGTCTCCAACCGGTTCTTGTACACGCTGTCCACAATCGCCTTGCCAAAGAGCAGGGAGGCTGCGCAGATCACCACCCACGAAAAGAGCACTGTCAGCATTCTTTCTCTTCCTCCTCTTCGCCCTCGCGCCACACAAGCGTGTCAATGATATACCGGGGCCTGTGCTTGGTTTCCATATAAATCTTTCCCACATACTCCCCGATAATTCCGAGAGACAGAAGGGTAACGCCTCCCAGCATCAAGGTCACGCACAGGGTCGTCGTGTAGCCGGGCACATTATTTCCTCTGGCCCAGTCCACCAGACCGATCACGCACATGATCACGCTGAACAGAAACACCAGAAACCCAAGCCCGCTGATCAGCCGGATGGGCCGTATGCTCATGGAAGTAATGCCGTCCACAGCCAGCGTAAGCATCTTGTTCAGCGTATACTTGGAATGCCCCGCCTCCCTGGCCTTCACATCGAAATAAACCACGTTGGACGTAAATCCCATGGTGGGAATAAGCCCCCGCAAAAACAGATTCGTCTCCCCATACTCCGCAAGGGCATTCAGCGCCTTTCTGGAAAGCAGACGATAATCCGCATGATTCGTAATCACGCGGCTTCCCAAAAGGTGCATCAGCCTGTAGTAGGCCGTAGCCGTGGCCTTCTTGAAAAAGCCGTCGGAGTGCCTGTCATTGCGCACGCCGTAAACCACCTCGCAGCCCTCCATATAGCTTGCCAGAAAAAGATCCAGCGCCTCAATATCCTGCTGTAGGTCCGCGTCAATGGTAATCACCGCATCCGCATGCTTTCTGGCCGTCATCATACCCGCCAGGATGGCGCTCTGATGTCCGTAATTTCCCGCCAGACTCACCACGCTGAAACGAGTATCGCCGGCGGCAATCTGATGGAGCAGGCGAAGCGTATCATCCTTGCTCCCATCGTTCACAAACATGATCTTGGAACCCGCCGCTATCTTGTTTTCCCGCTCCAGACGGGCCAGCTTTTCTCCCATAACGGCGGCTGTTTTCTCCACCACCTCCTGCTCGTTATAGCAGGGCACCACCAGATATAAAATCGGAATTTCTCTCATTGTCATTTTTCCTCGTAATAGTCTCTGTACCACTCCACAAACCTGGCAAGTCCCTCCTCGATGGGGGTGTCGGGTTTAAAGTCATAATCCCGCATCAGATCGGCCACATCCGCATAGGTCTGATACACATCGCCGGGCTGCATGGGCAGATACTCTTTCTTCGCCTCCACGCCAAGACACCGCTCCAGCGCCGCCACATAGTCCATCAGCTTCACCGGCTTGTTGTTGCCGATATTGTAAAGCTTATAGAAGGCGCCTTTTTCATTCTCTGCGGGCGGATTGCACAGAATGTTTTCCACACCCCGCACAATATCGTCGATATAGGTAAAGTCCCGATACATATCCCCTTTGTTGTAAATCTGAATGGGTTCTCCCGCAAGGATTTTTTTCGTAAATTTAAAGTACGCCATATCCGGCCTGCCGAAAGGTCCGTAAACCGTGAAAAAGCGAAGCCCTGTCACAGGAATCCGATAGAGCTTACTGTAAGCGTGGGCCATCAGCTCGTTGGACTTTTTGGTGGCCGCATAGAGGCTCACCGGCTCGTCCACCTTATCCTCCGTGGAAAAGGGCACTTTATCATTTCCGCCGTAAACGGAACTGGAGGAAGCGTATACCAGATGCTCCACCGGGAAGTACCGGCATCCCTCCAGAACATGAAAGAATCCCATCATATTGGATTCCATATAGGCTTTGGGATTATCTATGCTGTAGCGGACGCCCGCCTGCGCCCCCAGATTCACCACAATCTGCGGCCTGAACTCCTGAAACACGCGTAACACATCCGCATTGTCCGCCAGATCGCCCTTAATAAAGCTGTAGTTGTCATAAGCGTCAAGAACCGCCAGCCGGTCTTCCTTGAGCTTCACATCGTAGTAGTCGTTCATGTTGTCAAAGCCGACCACCCTGGCCCCCTTCTCCAGAAGGCTTCTGGATAGATGAAAACCGATAAAGCCTGCGCCGCCGGTAATCAGATATGTCTTAGAGGAATCCAATGCTTTCATATTTCCTTTACTCCCTTTCCGCCTAGCGCCCTATGCTGTAATACTCAATTCCCGCTTCCTTCATCTTCGCCACGTCATACACGTTTCTTCCGTCGTACACAAGCGGAATCCGCATCTTTTCCTTATACGTCTCAGGCGCCAAGCCGCGAATCTCCTCCCACTCCGTAAAGACGAAACAGATATTGGCTCCCTCCAGCGCCTCAACGGGGCTGTTTACATAGGAAATGGAACCCCTGCCGTTTTTCCCTTCCGGGTAAACCTTCTGGAAATTCTGTGCCGCCACAGGATCGTAAGCCGTAATCTGCGCGCCGTTATCCAGAAGCAGCTTTACGTTATCCAGCGAAGGCGCCTCCCGCAGGTCGTCGGTGCCCGGCTTGAAGGCCAGTCCCAGCACCGCCACCTTCAACCCTTCGAAGGTAATCATTCTCTTACATGCCTTCTGGTACAGTCTGGTCTTCTGGGCCGCGTTCACATCCACCGCCGCCTCCACCGTCTTTAACTTATAACCGTACTGCCCGGCCAGATATTTTAACGCCTTCGTATCTTTGGGGAAGCAGCTGCCGCCGTAGCCGATGCCGGCGTTTAAGAATTTTGCGCCGATACGGGCGTCGTAGCTCATGCCCTGCGCCACTGCGTCGATGTCCGCGCCGACCAGTTCGCAGAGGTTTGCGATATCGTTCATATAGGAAATTTTCAGGGCCAGAAAATCATTGCAGGCATACTTGATCATCTCTGCGGAACGCCGGTTTACCGACACGATGGGCAGACCGAAGGGCTCATAAATCTTCTTAAGCGTCTCCTCCGCTTCTTTGCTCTGTGTGCCGATAATAATGCGGGCCGCATGCAGCGTATCGTGCACCGCAGAACCCTGCGCCAGAAATTCGGGGTTGGAAGCCACCTCCACCTTCACATCACGAATCAGGAAATCCCGGATAAACTGTTCCACCTTATCGTTTGTCCCTACAGGCACTGTGGATTTCACCACCACCAGACAGTCCCGCTCCACAGATTCCGCAATCTGTCTCGAAACCGTAGCGATATAATTCAGGTTTGCAGAACCGTCCGGCTGCTCCGGCGTTCCCACGCCGATGAAAATAGCGTCCTTATCCCGGTAGGCCTGCGCGTAATCCGTGGTATAATGCAGCCTGCCAGCGGCGTTGTTCTTTCGCATCAGCTCTTCCAGCCCCTCTTCGAAAATAGGGCTTTCTCCGGCCTCCATCATCCTGACCTTTTTCTCATCCACATCCACGCAGGTGACGTCGTGACCTTTCTCTGCAAAACACACGCCGGCCACCAGTCCCACATATCCCGTTCCTGCCACTGCTATTTTCATTTTCCCTGTATCCTCCTTCGCATTGATTATTCCCGATATTTTCTTTTCCAATTTCCATATAAGAAGAAAGACGGCAGATAACAAACCAAATACAGCAGTTTGTTTGGTATTTCCGCAAAAAGCCGCTTCCCATCATATCCCGCAAAGTATCCGTAGATAATGTAGAGAACCATCATCTTCACTTTCACCTTAAAACAGGTCTGTGCATTCTCCAGATATATTTTTGAACGCAGCATCATCCCTCTGGGGGAATGTATTTTCATCCTGCGCCCCGTATTGGTCAGCCCGTCCTCCAAATAATCGCAGATATACACGTTTTTATTGATGTGCACCATCTGGTAGGGGCCTGACATCTGCATCCACACCACATCCTCGGGCATGTATTTTTCTCCCGCAAAAACGGGAAAAGGGTACTGTTTCAGGATGTCCGTATAGAAGACCTCCGCCTTGTCCCCGCCGATATTTCCGTTAATGCGCACATGCAGATAGGTGTCGATCTTCCCGTCTTCGGGAAAATACGCCGTATTCACCCTGCCGTCGCTGTGGCACCTCAAAAAGCTGTAGCCGCACAGATTGGGCCTGTCTTTGTATTTTTCATGGCAGGAAAGAATGACGGCCACCGCATCCTCTGGCAGATAATCGTCGCTGTCCACAATATAGGTCAGCTCCGATTCTATCATGGCGATGCCTCTGTTGAGGGCCACATGTTTTCCGGCATTCTCCTGTCTTTCATAGAGAATGGGAATTTTGTTTTCCTGTCTGTAGCGCCGAATCAGCTCGGACGTGCCGTCGCTGCTTCCGTCGTCCACCACAAGCCATGTGAAATTCTGACTGGTCTGCCGCAGCAGGCTCTCGTACAGCTTCGGCAGAAAACCCGCCCTGTTATACGCGGGCGTTATAATCGTAAGCAAACTCATAGGCTTTATTTCCCTGTAAACGAGGAGGACGAAGCCTCCGTTTCCAGCCCGGCCGCCTCCAGAAATTTTTCCGCTATCTTTTCCACGCAGTACTGCTCCCTGATCCGCGCCGCGCCCTCTGAAAGGCGCGAAGAAAGCGCTTCATCGGAAGCGATGCGGCACATCGCCCGGGCCATCGCCGCCTTATCTCCCACGGGCACAAGCAGGCCGCTCTCCTCGGGCTTAATATAGATTCTCGCCCCGCCGATGGGACAGTCCGTGGAAATCGTAGGTATCCCCATGGCAAGGGCTTCCAGCATGGAATTGGAAATGCCCTCATAGTCCGAGGACAGCACGAACATGGCGGCATCCTTTATCTGTTCCCTCACATCCGCCTGAAAACCGTGCCACACCACCAGAGAGTCAATTTGCAGACGGGACGCCTGCTCCTTCAGCTGCCCCTCCAGCTCCCCTTCTCCGTATATATGCAGCTCGTAATCCGGGAATTTCTTTGTAAACTCCGCAAAGGCCTCCAGCAAAAGAGCCTGATTTTTCTGTTTGTGCAGACGGCCCACGGTCACGATCCTGTGACTGCGGCTGCCGGTATGGCGGGACGGCACGTCCGCGTCAACCGGATTTGGTATCACAACGGCTTTTTTACCTATCTCTTCCGGAAAATAGGAAATACCGTCCCGGGTCTGAAAGGTAATCCGCCCGGCCCGTCTGTAGGCCCAGTTTCGCAGCGCCTTTACATTGCAGCTGTCCGGGCTGTTTCGTTCCGCCACCAGAACCGGCCGCTTCATCCCCCGGGCCGTCATCACCGAAAACACCGCGCCCATGACGCAGAAAGCAAAAACGCAGCTGTCCGGGTTCTTCTTAAAATACCGCCGCATGGCTGCAAGCCGCTTTATCATCACAAGGGGATTGCCGTTTGATTTCGGCGCAACGCTGAAATCCTCCACCTTATCGTTAAGGGCATAGGCATGCTCATACCCGGCGAACTGCATAATGGCCACTTCAAATCCCCTTCTGACATACTCGTTGGAGAGAAGGGATATGACCCGTTCCGTACCGCCTCCCGTCATGTTGGGAATAATAAATATGATCTTCATACTGTCAATCATTCCTCTTTATTTTTCGCCGCCAAGGATTCTTTTGACCTTACCCAGGGCCCGGCCAAAAAGCGTGGGCCCGTGATAACGCCGCGCTTTCTTTTCGTCAAACAGGCATGTAAGATCCGGCTGGCTGTTCACATATTCCCACCAGAGACTGCCCAGGTTCGTATCGTAACGGTTCCAGGGCTTGTCCCCCGCATAGTGAATGATCACAGGCGCTTCCATGGCCTGGACATACTCCTCCTCGGTACACAGCCCCTGTTCCACAAAGAGATGGTATTCTTCCTTTGGCATATAAGCCAGCCGATTATATTTTGGCGGCAAAAAACGGATTGCCCCCTTACAGGTAATATTTAAAATATCCTGATCCTGATAGTAGAGCTTCCGGCGCGCCAGTTCATCCCACGTCTTTTTCAGATTCAGGCGGCGAAGCTTGGAAAGGTTTAACAGGGTAACGCCCGCGTTAATATAGCTTCCCTTCTGCCCCTCCAGCATATGCCAGTAATCCCGCCTGCTGTTCCACTCCCATTTGTCGGACAGGTTCACCGCGCCCTTTACCGCCGCAAAGGCCATGCCGGACAACGGCGTCTCCCAGAGCTCCAGCAGGCTGTCCCTGATCAGGATGTCCGCGTCCAAATACAGAATCTTATCCGTATCGGGCAGCAGTCCCGGCAGCGCCAGTCTCAGATATGTCCCCGCAGAGATCCCCCTCACTTCATAGGAATCCGCATAAGGATTTTCAATACAGTGCATGAAAAGAACCGATTCCGGGTCTCTTCTCACAACCGCCTGCCGCAGCTTTTCTTCCACCCATCCGGCTTTCTGTGTGCAGACGCAGTGAATCTCGCAGTGGCAGGACGCGCGGACGCAGCTGTCCGTCAATGAAGCCGCAGCCGCCTGTACCGGCGCAGTCAGATTTTCGTCAAAGCAAAAAACGGCTTTTATCCTTTCCACCTTGCCCCTCCCTACGGTTTTCATGCAAACCCGCCCTGAAAATACTTTGCGGTTCTGCGCGAACAATATTATTCTACCCTGATACCATGAAAAAAGCAAGAAATCCTGATGAATTCCCCGCCGTCCCCTCCCTTGCCAAAAAACGCAAAGAAAGATATAATATCCGCGAAAGCAAAAACACAGGAAGGAGACCGCCATGTCCAACCCGTTTTTATCCGTCATCGTACCCGTATACAACGTAGAACCCTATCTGACGCAGTGTCTTGACAGCATTCTGTCCCAGACCTTCGCAGACTTTGAGGTAATCCTTGTGGACGACGGCTCCACCGACGGCTCCGGCGCCCTCTGCGACAGCTATGCCGAAAAAGACGGACGGTTTCTCTGTATTCACAAGGAAAACGGCGGGCTGGTATCGGCCAGACAGGCCGGTTTCCCCTATGCAAAAGGCCAATACGTCACCTTTGTGGACAGCGACGACTGGATCGCCCCCGGCATGTATGCGCGCATGTGCGCCGCCGCTGAAGAAACCGGCGCGGAAGCGGTCTGCTGCAATTACACCGCTGTCACAAAAAAAGGCGACATCCTTTGCCGTTCTTCCTTTTCTGCAGGCCTCTACGACAAAGCGCAGCTGGAAGAGCATGTCTATCCCCGCATGATATACTCCGGCAGCTACTTCACCTACGGCGCGGCTCCCAATCTGTGGAACAAGCTGTTTCGAAGGGAACTTCTCGCAAAAAATCTCTGCCACGTTCCTCTTACGGTCAAGGTGGGAGAAGACGCCCTTGTATCCTATATCTGTCTGCTGGAAGCCTCCAGCATCTATTTTTGCGATGAATATTTTTATTATTACAGAAGCAGTTCTTCCTCACTGACGCACAACATGGATCAAAACCGCCTTGCGGAAAACCATGTGCTGTTTGAGACTCTTCTTGGGACAATTGACTTTTCCCTCTATCCTTACATGGAACGGCAGCTTAACTATTATATTGTCTACCAGTGTCTGCTGACCTTTGTTCCTGTATTTTCTTCCATGGCTGGAGGAGACGGGGATTCTCGCCGCCTGTTTTTGTCAGAGTGCGCCTGTCCGCCTGTCAAAAAAGCCTTCCGCCATGTGAGAATCAGCAGCATCAAGGGTCTTCACAACAGGCTTTACGCCCTCTGCATCCGCTACAGACTCTACCGCCTGTTTCGTTTTTTCCTGATCCATTAAATCCGCTCAGTATCCCCGGTCCCATTGTCCCGTCTGATAAAACTGCGCGCTGGCGTCAATGCCGTTGTAATCGTCGTTTAAGGCAATCGTCCGATCAAAAAGATTCGTCCGGATGAAGGCCGCAAGCAGCAGAATAAATACTGCCGCCAGGACTGCCGTTACCAGCTGCCGCCTTCCTAATGAGAGTTTTTCCGGCCCTGTCTGTTCCCGCAGTCTTTTCGCCATTTTTTCCAGAAATACTGTCCACTCCGCCATGCCCCAGACCCCATAGGGAATGAGAATCAGGAAATACGGTATCGTATAGGATGCGCTGGACTCCCAGAACAGATGAAAAAGCCAGCCGCCCAGAAAAATCACCGCTCCCATCAGTTCATAAAGATTCCCGCTTCGCCATCTGAGAAGCAGGAAAAGCAGCACGCCAAGCAAAATGAGCGTCTGCATGTAATTGAGGAAGACGGAAAGCTTCACGCCGCTTCGGCCCTCAATAAGGCTTTTCAGCCACAGCGGCATATCTGCATCGCCCTTCCTTCCCCGCGTGCGGTCCAGACAGATAAAGGTGGGATCGTTCCACTGAAAAGCCGTTTTTCTCGCCAGAAAGGGCAGCCCCTCGTCCAGCGGATTTGCTGACATACGCGTCACAATCTTGCCCAGATCCTCCAGACAGGCCTCCGTAATTTTTTCCGTGTCATAATTATTTTCGGTAAACACCTCGCTGTTATAACCGTTGTAACCGCCCGGCCCCAGCGGCGCTTCCTGCATCCCCATCACCACCCAGGAGAGCATCACCTCGCCCTCTCCAAGCTCCCGACCGCAGATTCGCTCTACCAGACGGTTGGAAAGAGAAGTGCAGAGAGCCACGCCGACCACCATGCATGCAATAAAGAGCAGGGAAACCGCCCATTTCCGGCCTGCGTCCTTTTTTCTCCGGCAAAGTTGTTCCAAGGCATCCCAGACAAGAAAACAGGCGATGGCTATGAGATAAATCAGGCAGTTCATCTTTATCACCGTGGCAAGTCCCATACAGAGGGAAGCCGCCGCGATATAGCGGTAACGTCTTGTCAGAAGATACCGGCCGGCAAAGTAAACCGCCCCCAGAGACAGCGCCATCCCCGGCAAAATGCCGTAAAGATACGTCACATAAAAGGACAGGGGCACCCAGAGAAGCACTCCGAGATACACTGCCGTCTGCAATCTCTCTTTTTCCTCCTTTCCTCCCAGCGAAGAAAACAGGCCAAACTGTTTTACAAGCAGACCGTAAATCGCCGCCAGACAGATCACATTCACAAGCTGGGGCCCGACGAAATTGTCCACGCCAAAAAGAAAGCTTAACAGATAATAAAACAAAATAATTCCCGACTGAAAAGGATAGCGGAAAAGATACCCCTCCACATCAAAAGCCGAGAAATCTCCCTGCCGCCACTGCATGGCGATGGCAAACACCTTGGCCGGATCGGAAGAGGGGTGGAGCTTCGTCATAAGCACATAGGCGCATCCTGCAGCAGCCGTAAACAGGGTCAGCCCCCAGAAGACCATATCCCTGCGCCGCGCCGGAAAGCGCTTTCGCAGCATTTTCGCAATCCGTTTCCCTGCCAGAAGCGCCGCCGTCAACACGAGAAAAACGATAAAATGACGCAGAGGGCTGTCCGCAATATTAAACGTTCTCTCCCGTTCGCTTCCATCCTCAAGAACCAGTCTGCCCACAAAGCTGGTGCTGAAAACGCTGTGCAGAAGCAGCAGAAATACCACTCCCGCAAGCAGCAGGCGCAGCGTACCGTTCACTATTCTGTTAAACCAGTGTTTTTGATCCATATCTCTATCCCGTTCCCATCCGCATTCTGCACTTTATCGTAATGCTTCGTCAAAAATTCCTCCAGCTCCTCGTCCATCCCCATATGAATTTTCATACAGTAAATTTTATCATAGGAAAGCAGCTCCTCTTCGGAAAACTGCGCATAGTTCGGATAAAATCTGGTCTCCTCCCTGCAATGCACCTGACTGTCAATAATGTTTTGCGGCGGCTCATATCCCCTCTTCTCAAAATAGTAAGCAATGAATCCGTCCAGCACGCAGAATTCATTCGACGCCAAAAACAATGTGTCTTCCTCCCGGATATCTTTCTCCTTCACCAGATAGTCCGCCGCCTGCCGGTACTGTTCGAAGGGCTTGCGGATCGCGATGTACTGATTCCGATAACAGGCGGCAAAAGCCGCCGCCATTACCAGAACAACCGCTGTCCTCACCGCCCACGCACCGCCTTTTCGGATAAGCGCATAGGCGCCGGCCGGCCGCCTGTATATCCGATCCGCCATATCCAGAACATAGTCCAGGCCAAAGGCCGTTACCGCCAGCAGATGGGGCTGTATGACAGTAAAGTATTTTTCCATGTACAAGGAGCTTTCCGGCCTGATATAGCGGCTGAATACAAATACGACGCCGATCACCCAGCCTGCAGACGCCACACAAAACGCCGACAATAAAGCCCTCCTCTTTTCTTCCGAATCCGGCTGGCGCATCTGTCGCAGCGCCAGAAAAACCAGAACCGCGCCCGTAAGCAGACACAGATACCATAAAATCCGATTGCCACTCAGATAAAACAGCACCGTCCAGGCCATATCCTTCCAGACCGGCGGATTGCCCCAGTAATCCGCAATCACCGCATATTTAAACCGCAGGGACGTTATGAGCCAGAAAACGCCAAGGATTCCCGCCGGCACATAACACAAAAGATTTTTCCATGACCGTTTTCGCCCAGCCGCAAGCGCCAAATCAACCAGGCCGTAAAAGGCAAGCAAAATATAGGCAAACCAGTGCACCAGCAGAAAAAGCGCGCTTACTGCGCCAAAACAGACCATATGCCGTCTGTCCTGCTTTTCGTTCCTAAGAATGTACACATACAGCACAATCGTCGAGAGCAGAAAGGCCAGTCCGTAACAGCGGACTTCCCAGGCCGCCTGCCAGATCAGCGTGCCGGAGGATACGCCCAGACATACTGCGAGAAACCCCGCCCTCTTCCCTCTCAGCTTTTCAACCGACGCGGCCAGTATCACAATCCCCGCCAGACAAAACAGAATGGACGGAATCAGCAAAAACTTTTCTCCATAGGGCATGATCCTGTATACCGGGTACAAAACCAGCGAGTAGAGCGGCAGGTTGCTTTCTCTGTACAGATATGTCTCAAAAAGCGCTTTAAATCCGATGCCCTCCCGGACAAATCCCACCGACGACAGCTCGTCCGCCCAAAGCGACTGGCAGTTTCCGTTCATAAATGCAAAAATTCCCATCCATAACAGCAGTATTATGGCGGGAATCCAGTATCTGTTCTCTATTTTTTTCATGCGCCGCTCAATTCCTTTCCAATTTCTTTCCTTTTCCACAACAATCCGTTGTACCACGCTCTATTTCTATTCTATTTATGGTATTCGGCCCACAGCCATTTGTTGTGTGCTAGCATGTATGACAACAAATTTGTCAATAATAACAAAGAAGGGAGCTTTGCAGCAATGAAGGAACTGCGCATGGTCATCAAAGATTTGCGGGAAGACAACGACATCAAGCAAAAGACCGTCGCCGAATATCTGGGCGTATCGCAGCAGACCTACTCAAACTATGAGAACGGCCACCGCGAAATCCCCATCTGGGTTGTGCTCAAGCTCTCGAGATACTATAAAGTAAGCACGGACTACCTTTTGGGCGCTGACTCCGGGTATCTGGGAAACACCAACTTGAGCGGAAAATATCTGGGCGACACCACGCTGCATGACGTGGTCTATGAGCTTCAGCAGTTAGATACCGCGGATCGCCGCGATCTGCTGAAATATATTCAATTTCTGAAACACGACGATTGACTCCCCGCTCCTCTTCTTATTCTTCGGGCTCGTTCTCCTCAAAGGGCAGTCCGTTTTCCTCTGCATAAGCCTCGGCGCTGCTTCCCTTCTGTGCCGCAATCACAAGTTCTTCGGCTTCCTCCGCTCCCGGAATGGCGTTTTCGCCAATAGACTCAGGCCCTTTCTCACCTCTGAAATAAATCATTTGCAGCTTCGTATCTCCCTGAAAAGCTCCCGCGCCGATTGCCGTTACCGACTTCGGCACCGCAATCTGCGTCATAGCCGTACAGTCCCGAAACGCTTCCTTTTCTATCGTCTTTACCGTGGAAGGCAGATATACGCTTTTTAAAGCCGTACATCCCCTGAAACTCTCCGCCGTGACAACAGTCACTCCGGCCGGCAGCTTCACGTAGGTAATCTGCTTATTGCCGCCAAACAGATCCGCCGCGATGGAAGTGTATTTTTCTCCTTCCACAGGCTGCTGCAATTCCACAGTTCCCTCAAATTTATGCGTTTGCTCTGTGACCGCTCCCGTATCGTCAGCCTTTTTCACCTTAACGCCTGTAAGTACCCCGTCCTCTACCTCATAGATATATTCTCTGGAAGCGTTGGCATCGTAAGTCACATGCATGCCGGTGCAATCCGTAAAGCTTACGATCCTGCTCACATATGGCTCTTCCGAAGACGCTTCCTGTGCCGTTGCTTTTACATCCGGCTCCGTCAAAGACGCTTCCTGTGCCGCTGCCTCCTCCACATTCTGCTCCGCCGCAAAAGCCGTCATGCCGCTTGCGCCAGCCAACAGCCCAAATGCCCATAACAATGCGAATACCTTTCTCTTTTTCATCTCTGCTTCACCTTTTCCCCTGCGTACTTCATTCCTGTCTGTTGGGTTTCTTTTCTGCATCTTCCGTGCAGTGAGTTCCATAATATTTTATTATGTTACCCAATAACCATTTTGATTATAACACCCGTAATTGTATTATGCAAGAGAAAAAGCACCATATCTTGTGTTTTTTTGATATATTTCCCAAAATATTCAGTTTTTCATAAAAGATTCGTCTTCCAGAAGGTATTCCTTTTTGCTGAACTCCGTTACATGCCCATAAGTCCGGCCGCCAATTTTCACCGGCTCCTCGGGCAGACTGCCAAACCAGATAATGCAGTCCGGCACAAAAGTTTCGTCCGCATAACCGGCCGTCTCATTCTCCACAAGCACATGCTCCAGCCGGCATCCGTCAAGCACCGCCCAGAAAGGATATTCGAAGTCATCCGCTTTGTACAGATAGAGCCCCACATTTTCGTACGCCCGGGACTTAATCGCATCTGTCAGCTCCGCATAAGGCCCCATCTCATCCCATCTGGCCGTAAAATAGCTGTACGGCCTGGTGCGGGCATGATCGTGGAAAATATTGTAATGATGGCGGGACAGGTTTGCCAGTTCCATCACGCAAAGAAAACAGACCGTACCCACAATTCCCCATCGAAGAGGCCTTCGGCCCTCTTCCTTTGTCTCAAGCTGAACAACGACCGCAATCAGCGGACACAGAAGCGCCAGATAGGAAATCATGTATCTGCTCACGTAAGGCTCCCAGCGAAGTATTGTACAAAAAGCCAGAAAAGAAATGGAGGCCGCCACAATATATCCTCTGCAGCATTTCTCCCACCGGGTTTTCCCAACCCTCAGAATTACCCACAGAACACAGAAAATGAACAGCCAGAGCACTGTGGGATTCACCGCCGTATCACAGCCGTAATCTCCCGCCTCGTGAAGCGAATATCCCCTGCACCCTTCCGAAATCGCCTCCGCGTCCAGCTCCACCCCCAAAAGAGAAGCGGCCTTCACCGCAATAACGGCAAAAATCTCATGTCCGTCCCGCACAAAGTGGGTCGGCATATTAAAGCAAAAGGTTTTTAAAAAATTTACAAAAAGATACGAGGGCTGTAACGTCCCCACCAACTGCTGGGCCCCGGCGCTGGGACTGGCATAGGCGCCAAAGCTTTTGAAATTCCGCAGGATCTCAGGCGCCATGGGCAGCGCCACACAGGGAAGCGCACACACAACAATCCCTGCAAGATCCCCTATTCGGTCTCTCCTTTTGATACATACCAATAAAAGCCACAGGGCAAAAACAACCATTCCCACACAAACGGAGGGCTTGGCCAGGTATCCCCACGCCACGCAAAGTCCCATTGTGCCCACTCTGCAAACAGTCGTCCGCTCAAGCCTCATGGGCCTTTCCGGATCCGTATACTCCAAGAGTCGATATACAAAAAACAAAAGCCAGATTGCCGCAAAATTATCCACCTGCGTCGTCAGCGCCTCCGCAAAGGCGATGGGCATGGACATGTACAAAAGCGCCGCCAGAAATCGGAATACTCTGTCGCAGGAAAGCCTCCCGGCGATGGCTGCCGCCATTACCGCACAGGTCACATAGGACGCCCCCTGCAAAAGATTAAACAGCAGGTCATGTCCCCTGCAAAGAATATAAACGTTCAGATTGACAAACTCCGCCAGCACAGGGCTGGATATCTGCCTGATGGAATTGGTGGCAAAGTGGGCCACCGAACGGTTCTGTGCCCAATGGGCGATCCGCGGCAGATGATAGGTCATGGAATCCCAGTTATAAGGGGTGGTAATCAGCGACAGGCAAAGAACCGCCGCGCCAAAGAAAAACAGAATGCCATAGCAGGGCGCTTCTTTAAGCATCTGCTTCCCGCGTGCAAACCCTTCCCTTATGGCAGACTTTAAGGAAAGATCGGATCCCTTCCACTGCAACGCCAGCAGAAACAGAAGCAGGACGTCCAGCAGCCCCCATGCCACAGACAGATACCGAAAACGCATGGCATGCAGAACAGACAACCCCTCCGTCAGCGCAAAAAGAAAAAGCATCCACAGACAACAGGCCTCAATATAAGAACCAAGGCCTGTGTCTTTTATGCTTTTTCGCTTTTTATAAATATGAATATTGCCAAACAACGCCGCCATCGCAAACAGCATATGGGTTTCCTTCCTCTAAGCCCTGCACTCTCCGTCATGGGAGATGCAGTTGATCTGCGTCATGCACTTCACCTTGGAAAAGGCCTCCAAAAGCTCTTCTTTCTTCGCCGTTTTGATCTCGATAATTAACTCAGACTCGCCGTTTTTAATACTTCTGGATTTCTCTTTATGATATTTACAGTTCTCTTTTAAAATCTTCTCCACTTCCCCATAATCCACCTCTGCGGCCAGCGCACGAAGCACAAGCAGATCAGGCGCTTTCGCATTCGGGACCATGTCCAGCACAAGAAGCAGCACCGTCATGACGATACACAGCACGAAAGCCAGCACATAAAGCCCTACGCCCACAATAATACCCGCGCTGATAGACCAGAACAAATATAAAAGATCTATCGGATTCTTCACCGCATTACGGAAACGGACAATGGACAGCGCGCCCACCATACCGAGTGATACAAGCAGATTCGACTGCATGGCGATCATGATTGCCGCCACAATAATCGGCATACCCGCCATCGTTACATTCAAGTCCTTTGAATAAAAAGCCGACTTGGAAGACAGCTTGTACACTGCAAATATGTAAAGCCCCACCAATGCCGCAATGGCAATCAGCAGCAGAATGCTCCTGGCTGACAGATTTGTCCCGCCTCCCAGACTCTCATATACACTGTTCTTGATTACATCTTTAATTGACATCTTTCCTCCGTTCCGAAGCGGTCAGCGCTTCTTTTCTGTATTCTGGGCCGCCAGTCTTTCCGACTTGTATCCCTTTTTATAAAATGGCCGTCCGCGTCCGACACAGCTGGTACTTGGAATAGGCCGACTGCTGCATATTTCCCAACTCCAGAAGCTGTAACAAAAAACCCGGTATGAACTCGTCATACTTTACTTCTAACACTTTATCATATTCCTGCAAAAAATCATAGACAATATTTTTCCGCCCAAATTCCTCCACCCGGCCGCTGGCACGGACATTGCGGTCAAATGTAATTCTCACATTCCCCGGTTCGTACACATAAGCCTTACGCTCATAGGCGACGATAACTCTGGGGCGAAGCCCCTGCGTCCTAATCGCCAGATTAAAAAGCGTCGCCGGGTCCTCTTCAGAAGCAGAGTCCTCGATACACTCACCGTTTATCAGACTTTTCATCTCTGCTATCGAAATAGTTCTGGAACGCTTCAAAATGCGGTTATCTCTCTTTGACTTGACCTCCAGTTTAATTACGTCCAATGAATCGTTGTAGATCCTGATACGGTATTTGTTTCGCCGGTTCACTCCATCCTCCGTATCATGCAGGCAGGAATCCTCCAGATCGTCAAAATAGAGACTTGTAATACGATATCCCTCAGAATCTCCCTCATTTACATCCGGACGAAGCACAGCCTCCATCCGCGACTGGAGCATAACAAGCTCCGCGGCAGTACAGTTATATTTGTCTTCTACGCGATACATTTCTTCTCCTTATCAGTCCCGCCCGGCAAGCCAGCCGTCATTTCAGGCCTATTCACAGGTAAACGCCTCTATCTGCCTGCACATCAGCGCATAAAGATCCCCCTTATCCCGATATGCCAGCGTCCATTCCACGATTTTTTCCATGGCAGTCTCCAGATTCCATACAGGCCGCCAGCCAAACGTCGTTTTCAGCTTTGAGCAGTCGAGTTTCAGATAATTGGCCTCATGGGGCCCGCCGTCCGACACATTTTTCCACCCCACATGCTCGCCCGACGCCTGATTCCATTTCTCGCAAAACAGCGTTACCAGGTCTCCCGCCGCATAACAGTCCGTCTCATCCGGCCCTACGTTATAGCTTCCCGCATATGCCGGGTTTTCATACTGCTTTTTCGCCATAAGAAGATATACCATAAGAGGCTCCAGAACATGCTGAAAGGGTCTGATGGAAGCGGGGTTTCGCACAATGATTTCCTGCCCGGAAAGCGCCGCGCGCACACAGTCCGGCACGATTCGGTCCACCGCAAAGTCTCCGCCGCCGATCACATTGCCCGCACGCGCCGTTGAGATCGCCGTATGCCGCCCGGATTCCTCTCCAAAAAAGGAATTTTTATAGCTGGACGTCACCAACTCGGAACAAGACTTGGAATTGGAATAAGGGTCGTAACCGTTTAGCTCTTCGTTTTCCCGATATCCCCAGGCCCACTCCCGGTTCAGATATACCTTGTCCGTAGTCACATTGATAAAGGAACGCACGCTTTCGCACGTTCTTACGCACTCCAGCACATGCACCGTTCCCATCACATTGGTCTCATAAGTATAAACAGGATCTTTATAGGACTCCCGGACAATCGGCTGGGCCGCCATATGAATCACAATTTCGGGACGGCACTCTTCAAAAGTCTGCCGCAGCCGGGCAAGATCTCTGATATCACCAATCACGGAGTTTATCCGCTTTTCCATATCCGTCAGCGCAAAGACCGACGGATCCGTAGGCGGCTCCAGCGCATAACCTGTCACCTGCGCGCCCGCCTGCAAAAGGATGGCGCACAGCCACGTCCCCTTAAAGCCCGTATGCCCTGTCACCAAAACTCTTTTACCCCTGTAAAAATCCAGTCCAAAGTCAGTTCGCGTCATATTCTCTTCTTTCCTTTTTCATTTCTGTCACTGCGATACCGCCTCTATCAGCGTTTTCGCCATGTAGTCTATCATTTCATCCGTCATGCCGGGATAAACCCCGATCCAGAACGTATCCGCCATAATGCGGTCTGTATTCTCCAGACTGCCCACAATACGGTAGCCCTCGCCCGTCGCGCGCATCTCGTCAAAGCAGGGATGCTTGGTCAGGTTTCCTGCAAACAGCATTCTCGTCTGAATACCATGCTCCTCCATGAAGCGCACCACCTGACTGCGGTCAACGCCGTTCTTACAGGTAAGCAAAAACCCAAACCAGCTGGGCTCGGAATCGACGCACGCTTCCGGCAAAATCAGCTTGTCCGTGATATGCGCGTCTGCATCCGCCGCAAGAAGCTTTTCCTTCATCCTTTCAAAATTATGACGCCTGCGCTCTACAAAGGAGGGAAATTTCTCTAACTGCGCACACCCGATGGCTGCCTGCAAATCCGTCGCTTTCAGGTTATATCCGAAGTGAGAGTACACATATTTATGATCATAGCCAAGGGGCAGTTCTCCATACTGCCTGTCGAACCGATGGCCGCACAGATTATCATGCCCGGAAGGACACACGCAGTCGCGCCCCCAGTCCCTGAATGAACGGACGCACTTATGCAGCAGCGGATTGTCCGTATACACCGCGCCGCCCTCTCCCATGGTCATATGATGCGGCGGGTAAAAACTGGACGTTCCGATATCTCCCACCGTACCCGTCAGCTTCTTTTCCCCGTCTATCGTATATTCAGAACCCAGCGCGTCGCAGTTATCCTCCACCAGCCAGAGGTCGTGCTCTTTACAGAACGCGCTGACCGCCTTCAGGTCAAAGGGATTGCCAAGCGTATGCGCAATCATGACCGCCTTCGTCTTCTCAGAAAGGGCCTTCTCCAGCATGGTCACATCAATATTGTACTGCGGAATCGTTACGTCCACAAATACCGGCACCGCGCCGTACTGTATCATCGGCGCCACCGTCGTGGGAAATCCCGCCGCCACGGTGATGATCTCATCCCCCCTGTTAATCCTGCGTTCTCCAAGAAGCGGAGAGGTCAGCGCCATAAATGCCAGCAGGTTGGCGGAGGAGCCGGAATTAACAAGAGAGCAGAAACGAATGCCCAGATAATCCGCCATCTGCTTTTCAAACTGATCCGTATATCTTCCTGACGTCAGCCAAAATTCCAGCGCACTGTCCACCAGATTGGTCATCTCCCCACTGTCATAAACACGGGAGGCATAGGGAATTCGGTCGCCTTCCTGAAAGGGTTTCTTCACGTTGTGGTAGGTGTCGCAGTATTCCTTTACCAATGATAAAATTTCTTCTTTTGCCTGTTGTTCGGTTTTTTTGGTTGTCATGATTTCTCCTCTGGTTTTGTTAATGCATCAAAAAATATTCTCTTCTATAATAGCGTTATTTTATATTTTTTTCAAGTGGGAGGGATTGCATGCAAAAAAAGGATCTAATGTAAGCGCATCTTATAATTTTGTCGTTTATAAACGAAGGATAATTCCTGATTATTAATAATTATTGGATAGCAATGTGGTATTTGACAGTTCCATGGATAATTTGGGATTATTTTGGGAC
>VSNG01000009.1 GCA_009774175.1 Lachnospiraceae bacterium
ATATATTATCAAGTAAAGATCGGGATTTAACTTCATTTGGAAATGTGAGTATTCAGGTAAGGCGTGCTTGGGAAAGTTTGGGTTATGAAAAGGAGGAGGTATCGGATGAGTTGAGAAGTGAGATTATAGATTCGTTAAAAGATCCAGTTGAAAATATTTATATATCTTCAAAACATATATCGGATTTGAGAGATATGCAATATCCAGATAAAACAGGAGAAGAACTAACAGAAGATGAAATAAGGGTTATAGCTACAAGATATAATAGAGGACCTGATTTGAGCTTAGAGGAAATCATGAAAAATACAAGTTATGGGAATCAGATATTAGAGAATAAAACAGATATAGAAAATGCGCTAAAAGAGTAAAAAAATGGAGCTTTTAGATATCTGTATTAGAATTGAAATTGCTGGAAAACGGGGTGCTTAGATAAGACCGTAAAAAGAATAATAATTCGCCGTAGAAAAAGGCGGAGATAAATAATATTGAAAAAATAGAGGTTTAGAGATGTTAGAAGTAGTTGAATTTTATGGGTTGATTATATTGGTGTATATAATTGTTGTTAAATTAGCAGTCTCTAAAAGAGAAAAATCACAGCATAAAGTGAAAACAATTTTGAGGTGTGTAGTTAATGTATTAATAGCAATTATACAAATAATCATATTATACATTTTATTTTTGTCGTATCCAATGGAGTGGGGAGAACCGCCGCGAGCTGATGAAGATGCTGTGTGCGTAATGTTGATGTTTTCATTTTTAGGATTAAATGTTAATGCTGTTGCGACATGGATTAATCGGAAGCGTAGGAATCTGCTTTTTTTAATAATTTTGGAAAATATTTATATGGTTTATAAAAGTATTAGCGCATGGACAGCTATTCTTTGATTAATTATGGCTTGCATGAATTTAAAGTTTCATTGTTGGGTCGGTTAAGGGAAATGTCAAAGGAAATCTGCCCTTCACGCAGTGGCTGACGGTTAACCATATAAATACCTCCTTTTTCTTATAAGGTATTTTGATTATATGCTGTTTGCACAAAAAAACAATGTTTTGCACGAAAAATATGCAAAGTAAGATTATGGTATTAAGTGGGGAAAAGATATGGAAGAACATCCTTTAGCAAGAGCAAATGGAATGATGTCCTTTTTGACGGATGCAATGGAAAGATTGTTAGAACAGAGAATTAGGAAACAAAGGACTGCCTGTGAAGACAGCAAAGTCAGGTTACAGCAGGAAATACAGAAAATGGCTGAGGGTAACAAGGACGGGAAAATTGTCTTGTGTTATTTGAGGAGCGAATATATAACAAAATCTTATTATTTCTATATGGCATATTACGAGGGAGAAATGTTTGTGGATGAAGAACCACAATGCCAATATATAGATATGTCAGGTTTTATGGATGGGGTAGAGGAAGACTTTGAGGTAATAAGCAGGGAAATAGAGAAAAAGTACATTCGGGTGACAACCGGGGAAAAGGAATATTTGTGCGAACAATATATGGATAGGCTTTACAGGGAATTCATGTCGGTTTTAAAGGATTTTGTGTATGAGATAAAAAAGGAAGGTGGAATTGCCCTGTATTATGGGGGATATATGGAAGAAACGGCGTTGATAGGATATGTATGAGTAGGGGATCAAATGACAGGATAGAAATGGTGTATTAAGGAAACAATGGGGGAAGATTGCATTGAAATATTATCAAGTTACGGTACATGATAAATATACCGCGCCAGATCCAAAGGGGTGGTTTGGGATTATAGATATTAAAACCATAGAAAGAACGGGAATTCATGGATTAGGGAAGCGTATTTTATTGCATACGGATATGAATATGCAGATGGTGTTTACTGATGTGCTTACATTTCCGTATTTTATGGTGAGCGCATTGGTTAGAGATGTGATTAAAATGTATGCTCCTGATACCTTTTTCGCCAGAATTATTTTTTTTGACAAGGAGAACAGAAGGAGTAAAGCGTACTATATCCCGGATATACCAATTGTAGAAGAGTGCGGTGGAGATAAACCAGATGCCACAGATGGTGCGCTATGAAAGTGAGTGGTTTCCGGAAGAACTTGTCAGTAGCATGGAAAAGTTATTGTGTCAACCACTAGAACGCGAATTTAATAAGGCTTGGTCTACTAATAAGGATTATACATTTGAGGATACTTCATATGCCATAGAAATGGAGCGCTTCGGAGCAGAAGATATGAAACTAAGTGTGGAAAAAATACGAGAGCTTTATCCACAGTTGTTAAAGAAATGTAATGGAATGGATTTTGAAAATTGCAGTATCTATGATGTATATCAGGAGATCGGCGGAGATTTTTGCGAGGGGATATTTTGTTATAAAGATGACGCAGATGAGGATATGTTTGTTCTTGTGATGGATTCAGGCGGCTCTTTTGGAATAAGGGAAATCTATCAGGCAAGACTTCGGGAAGATGGAAGTTTTGAAATCATCAATGATTTTCAAACAAAAAATGATGGATATGGAAGAGTGATTAGATATGGGGACAATTATTATTATGTATTTGCGGAATGTAATTACAATCTAAAAATTTATGATCGGATAAAACTTCATAGATTAGGAGAAGCACCGAGGGACGAATGTCTGGTAATTAAGTATGTGCCTAAATTTTTCCTGTGGAGAAATATTTTCGATGTGTATGAAGGAAACGAACTGGAAGAATACATGAGGAGTATTCAGGGTGATATTGTGTCTGAGAGATATTTGGACAATGGGATGGAGAGAGATATAGACGTATATAACGGCGACGAGAACAACGATGAAGAGGATATGTGCGCAATCGACTTTACCAATACGGATGTGTCAATATATATGGATAAAAGCAGTTTTATCCCGTCAAATGATAGCTTTGCATGGAGCTTACGGTGTGATTTTTATGTATATGATGAAAGTGGCGAGAACTTGTCAGAGCTTGAAAAGATGAGGGTGGATGTATCTGTTCAGACTCCACGGCTTGTTCAGATGTGGTTTAAACGGATTGGGGACAAGGTATACAGTTTTTTCCTGTATCATGTAGAAGATTATAATTATGTATTACAGACGACTTTGATTGAGGGTGTGGATATCAAGCTGGTCAGAAGTGACGTTCTTGTGCCGCAAAGACATTTCGTGATAAGTGAAGATATATGGTGGTATGGGTGAAGTCATTTGAAGTTATGAAAGGAGAAGAAGGATAATGAGTGATAAACAGGGTATGGAGGGGAGTTTGGCATTTACAATAGATGAAATTGCAGAAGCATTAAAAAAAGTTATGGAAATAGGAATGGAGGCACTGTGTACTTTTAATGCATGTTTGATTTGTTCAAATGCAACAGAGGATTCAAAACCGTTACACTTAAAAAAAGAGGATAACCTTGTTCACTTGGGAGAGGTATCGGAGTTAAACAAGACGGATATAGAGTTGGAAAAAACGTTTGAAGGATGTATAGAAAGTAGTGATAAAAAATGCCATGTTACAAGAGAAGTAGTTTCCATGATTATGCATTCAACAGCGGATTACAACCAAGCGGCGGTTTACAATATAGCGAAAGGATAGATAAAAAAGATACGGTAATTTATTATTATTTAAGAAAAGATCAGATAGGTGCAGTTAATGCTGTAAAAGAGGCGAAATCTGATAACAGGAGAAGATTGAATCAAATGAATTTATTCTTCTTTGAAGAATATGATTTTTTAGATAAAAGTAAAGAAGAACTAGAGCCTTTACGCGAAAAGCTTGGTTTTTGAGGAGTATGGGGAGAAAGAGTATGTCCTATATTGATGAAATCATTATCTGGAAAAGAGAAGAGGAAAAGAAAAGGCAGCATACAACATTAGATGGCGGTGTCTATATAGACGGAAAAATGATAGTATTTGAACGCCGGAAAGTATGCGATAAATTTAGTATTATGCTTCCTTCCATATGGAAACGAATACCGGATGAGCTTGCAAAAATTAAATACCCGTCGGAATTTCGCCCGCAGGAGATTCTCACCTCTTTTGATTTAAGTAGCAATATTGGCTTTACGGTATTTGCTCAAAAGATGCAGAAATCGACGCAAGATATTGCAGAACAGATGCAGAGAGTCATACACAGAGCATATCCGGATTATCAGATTTATTCGGGCGGGCAGTTAGAGAAAAATGAGGGCACGTGGTTTGCTTTCCGGAGTCATGCGCTGGACAGTGATCTCTACAATATTATGCTTGTGGTAAAGATACATGATATGAGCATACAGGGAGTATTTAACTGTCCTTATTTGGCTTGGCCCGGTTGGAAGAAGATTGTGCTGCAAATGTGGGAAACCATAGAGGAAGAAAAAGGAGGATTGGGATGAGGGAAATTAGAATCGTAGTAGAACCGTTTGAATTTGTGAGTTATTTATCAATAGAGTGCACGAAAGAGCTAAACGAACATGGATGTATCAAGATAAGAGGAATCATTAAAACAGAAAATGTGGATTCCTATTTGGAATATGCGGCTAGAGAGACATGGGTAACAGTAAAGCTGATTTCTGAGGATGAGTGGATTAGGGATTACTTTACAGGAATTTTGACGGATTTAGCGATTGACAAAGAGGGCGAAGTACATTTTTTGAATGTAGAAGTGAAGACGGGCTCTTTTTTGTTAGACTTAAAAAAACATATACGGTCTTTTCAAACAGATGGCTTTTTATATGCGGAAATGGCTCGGATTTGTATGAAGGATGAAGCGGCAGAGTGCGTGATAGCAGAAGCAGGGGAGACTTCTGCGGATGGTTTGGTTTTTCAGTATCGGGAAACTGACTGGGAATTTATGAGAAGGATTGCTTCTTATGCACATGTGCCGCTTATTGCGTTAGATCATAAGCCTGTAAAAAATTGCTGTTTGGGATATCAGACCGGCGGAGTAGTGGAAATGAAAGTGGATGATTACCGAATGACGCGGGATTATGGCGCTTTTTTGGAGAGAGAGGGGGAACGATATGCAAAGATAGAGGATTATATCTATTATACAGTGCATTCCAGAGAGGTTTATGATTTGGGGAGCCGTGTGTTATTTGCAGGACAGGAGAGAATAGTTGGCAGGATTAACAGCAAATTAATAGGACAAGAATTATATCATGAATACCAGTTGATTAGCCGTGAACAAGGAATTTTAAAACCTTTCTATAATAGGAATATGGCGGGAGTGTCGGTAAAGGCGCATGTCACGGCAGTGGAAAAGACGATGGTATGTGTGCAGATTGATGAGGATGAAAATAAGGGAGAATGTGGAAGCAGATGGTTTGATTATGCGACTGTTTATTCGACGCCTGATGGAACAGGCTGGTACTGTATGCCGGAGGTGGGAGACGAAGTGAGGCTGATTGTTCCAGACTACAAAGAAGAAAAAGCTTATGTGGCAAGCAGCGTGCATTTAGGCGCGGCAGGCGGAAGGGTAGACCCGAACATAAAGTTTTGGAAGAACAGACAGAAGAAAGAGATTCGGTTTACACCAGACGGCATTGTATTGACGAATAACGCTGGAAATCGGATAGAAATATCCGATTCTGAGGGAATTCGGATTGTCAGTGATAAAGACATTACCCTTCAGGCGGACGGAGAAATGAAAATTAAAAGCAGTAATGCGGCTGTCAACATGGATGCGCAGAGTGAAATTTTATTACAGCAGGGAGCGGCTGTTATTGCAATGAAGGACGAAATCAACATATCGGGCGGAAAAATTTATATGAATTGAGATAGATTCTGGCAGAGGAGCGTTGAGAATGGAACAGATTTATGAAATTGCAGAAGGAAATGTTTTATTACATACAGGGATGCCGATTTTGGGAGTGAGTGAAATTCAGGTAAAGTGTAAAGAAAATTCGCATGGAAAAATTATAGTGAAGGGGATCTTTGCGCCAGATAGTCATGAAAAAGTATTGGAGAAGGATTGGACAGGCGCGCCGATTGTTCTAATCAATAAGGATGCTGATAATAAGGTGGTTTTTTCGGGAAATCTTGAGAGTATGGTTTGTGAAATGCAGGGAGGCGTGCTCTCCTTTGTGTTATATGGAGCTGATCACACGATAGATTTTGACCGTAAAAAGAAAAAACGTTCTTTTCAGAATACGGGGATGTTGTATCGGGAAGTGTGTCTGGAAGTGGCAGACAGTTATCAAAAAGCACAAATTAGATGGAATGTGAAAGAAGAGAAGCAAATTGGCGAGCCTATTATTCAGTATGAAGAAACGGACTGGGCATTTTTAATGAGAGTGAGCAGCCATTTACATCAGCCTGTGATCGCCGACAGCGCGTCAGCGGGAGCGGTGGTGCAGATCGGGCTGCCGCAGGGAGAACAGAGAAATGCGGATGATGTGGAAATACTGCGGATCGGAATAGAGGAAACTTACTATAGAAATGGCTGTTTTGCTTCAGGTCAACCCAAAGATGCGGCCTTTTATATTGACATAAAAAGCCGGGAAGACTGGAACATAGGGGACAGTTATCGTTATGAAGGTAATACTTATTGCGTATACCGGAAAACGGCGAAATATATGCACGGTGAATTCGTATTTCAATATCGGTTGGGAAAGGATAAGGTCTTTTATCGGGAAAAACAGTATAATCTGCAACTTCGGGGATGCAGATTGGAAGGGACTATTCGGGGAATTCAGGAAGAATCCGTATATCTACAGCTAGATATTGACGAGGATGAGAGGGCGGATTATCCATGGCCATGGGCGCCGGAGACCAATAATCTGAGCTATTGTATGCCTGAGATTGGAACGAAAGCAACCTTGTGTTTTGCGACAGAAGAGGAAAAGGATGCACAAGTGGTTTGTGCGGTAGTTCACAATGAGCAGATGGATCAGTATACAAATACACAGCAGAGAGAATTTCATACCGCCTACAGTAAGAAACTGGGGTTATATGAAGACAAACTCTTTTTGGAGGGAAAGGACAGGACATCCTTCTGGGAGATTATGGACGAGGCAGGGATGAAAATACAGACTTGCCATCAACTCTCTTTATGTGCGGAAGGGACGGTAAACTGTATTACGCCCAAGCTTTCCATACAATCGCCAGTAGAGCTTACCTGTATGACGAAACAGGCTAATATAGAACTGTGCAGAGACATTAATCTATATGCTGCAAATGGGGTTAATACCATTGGAACGGGTGAAAGGAGCGTCAAAAAGCCAGAAGAAGAAACCGAAGGAGAGGGTTACAGTGAGACGAAGGGAAACTGGAAGGAGTCGTTCACTGCATTGGCGGCGATCCCGGCGGTTGAAATGGGACAGGCCGGAAGTGAAGCAACAGTGACTGCATTGTATGCCTGCGGAGGAATTCCAAGGGTGGCAGCAGGGGCAGCAGTTTTGTCATTGTCTCAGGTTATGAATGGTACGAAGGAAGAAGACTGCATGTTCCCAAATGTGTTTCAATCTATGGAAGGGTATACGGTGAAGGGCGGTTATGCAGTGCCGAAGGGAGAATAGGTGAGAAAATATGAGCGATAAATATTTTGAAATGTCGGAGATAGAGGCGGCGTTAAATTATGGATATGCATTGGCGGAGAATGGAAACTCGCCGATTGTGGAGAGCGCAGTTGTAACTTGTAACCAGTCGTATGTGGTGTTTCCAAGTGAACCATACAAGGCTTACGCTGCGGCAGAGAATAATAATACGCGTAATGGGGCGGCCGGATTACGGGCAACGGATATCGTACTAAAGCCGGAATCTTTCGGTGTGTGTAAAGTGTCAGGATAAGCTTGTAAACCGGAAATAGAAGGGAATAAATGGCAGGAGTGCGATGAGACGCATAGGATTTCCGGCGAGGCGAGCGTTACCATGGATTCCTATATGGTGTGTCTAAAAGGAGGTATTATTTCGCCGTTTACGGATGGGCAGAGAATTGAGGAGTTGATGGAGAAGCATCAAGAGTTGTTTGAAGTAAAAGGTGTATCAGATGAGTATTTTGAGTTTTTGAAAGCTTATGAGGCTCTCGGTGATAGTTGGAGTCATGCACATAAGCCGGGAGATGGCACAATAACAATTGCATTTGGCGTGGTAATACAAGATAAAAATGGGAAAATTGTCAATCAAGAATTGTATAACAAATGGTTGAACCAGACAATGACTGAGGAGGAGGCCAAACAAGTGACACGGGAGTATATGCAGCCCTATGTAGATCAAATAAACGAAATGGCGAAAGAGAAGGGATGGCACCTAACACAAAACCGCTATGATGCTATTTTTGATTTGGCATGGAACGCAGGGACAGGATCATTGCAATATAATGCAACTGAACTGTTGGCAACAGGCGATTTGACGAATGAAGCGGTGGTCACTGAACTGCGAAAAGAAATTCTGGAAACAGCGCTTATGCCTATGGATGAAAAAACGAGAAAAGTTTGGGAGGAAAAGCAGAAATTGGAGAAAAAAGAAGAGGAAGTGGATAGTATGTGGGCAAAGGTTCTGGTGGAGCGGAGGTTGGATACTGTACGAATCGCTCAGGGTGATAAAGAAGCGTATGATAGACATTCTTATGATAATCAGTGGTGGAGTGAAAATAATAATGAGCAAGTGAGAAAACTATTCCAGAAATGTGAAGTGGAAGCAGTTAATAAATATCCGTTTCAGGAACTGGACTAAACTGTAGTCTTCTCGAAATTATAAATGGGATAATAGATTATGAAAAAAAGACTGATTATGGCGTTGCTTTTAGTAGGACTGATGGTTGTTGTTTATCAAAATGGAATCGGAATCGGAAGGACTTTTGCAAAAAAAGAAATAAGCAATGCATTAAATGAAATAGACGATGAAATAAATGAAGCTCGGGAAGACAGCAAAGGGAAAAGAGTGCCGGTGGGATATAGATATTTAGATAAGTATGCATTTGCGCCAGATGAGGGATTTAAGGATCGGAAAAATACCATTTTCTGGCAAGATTTTAACGAAGAGTATGAATCGATACTTGGCCTGCCTCCTAGAGTAAGATATCGTATAGCAATATGTTTACAAGATTCCCTACAGGATTATTTTTTGCTGCAGGATTCTGATGCTTTGATATCCGGGCCGGATAAGGGTATTTACTGCATGTTTTATGATGAAAGAACCATTGATATGAAGGAGGAGGAGCTAGAGCAGCTATTTTTTCAAAATGGTTATGAGCTATCGATCTGCAAGGGGAAGTGCGGGGAATATCAAGTCAGGTTTTTACAATATAGGGAAAAAGATAGTTACTTCCTGTATCCGGAGCATATCATCATGCAGACATGGGATGACAGTCATATTTATGTACAGGAAATTACTGGACCGATGCCAAGAAAAGTAATGGATTTTATCGGCGTGGATGATAGGAAAAATCCGCTGGTTATAGTCCATTCAACTAGCAGGACGAGAGATTATATACTGGAAGAAGAATTGAGTTATTGGGAGTTTAACGGCAATTTTTGGTCATTGACATCAGTAGATTTGGAAATAGAGTATATTCAAAATGTGTTTGGCGAAGAATCGGAAGTGGGAAATACAGAGGATTTAAACCCGATTTATTATCCAGATGGAATTGCATTTAGAACTATGGTTCAGCATACTTCTTCAAGTAAGGTTACGCTTTATCTGAAACTGTATGGAATGGAGGAACTTGAAAAAAATAAGAGTTTTCAATTTAAGTTGGTTCAGGAATCATTGGCGCTAGTGGACTTAGATTTGTATCCTATGGGATGGGTAAAGTTTAAAATCAAATAATTTAATGAGGTCAGTAATGTATGAAAAAATTTATTATGCTTCTTCTTTTGGCAGGACTTTTATAGGGATTATGCATATGGATTACCAAATAGATCGCTGTGTGTTCCTGTGCGGGATAAAGTCAGTACTAGCACATCACCATCAATGCGGTAGATCAATAACCAGTTTGGCTGAATATGACATTCACGATGCCCGGACCAATTACCCGTAAGGGGATGATCCACGCATTTTTCTGGGAGTGTTTCTCCCATGGCGAGGGCAGCTACAATATCTTCTAAAAGTTTGATGTTTAGTCCGCGCTTTATCGCTAATTTGTAGTCCTTTTTGAAAGCAGTGGTTGTTACAACAGAAAGTTTTGTTTTTCTCATGAATTTAAATCGGCAAACAGTTCATCTAAATCGGTGTAATGTTTGACCGATGGATTGTTCGCTATCCTTTCTGCCTCCAACATAGCGGCTATGGTTTCACTGTTGGGGCGATTAAGGGAAATGTCAAAAGGAATCCGGCCTTCGCGCAGTGATTGGCGGACAAAAATATTAAAAGCTGTAGATAGATTCATGCCGAGTTCGCCAAAGAGAGCGTCAGCCTGTGTTTTTAAATTTGTGTCCATGCGGATACTGATATTAGTGGTAGAGCTAGCCATATAAATATCTCCTTTCTGATAAGATATTTTAATTATATGCTGTTTGCACGAAAAATACAATGTTTTGCACGAAAATTATGTGGAGGAGAGCAGAAATGAGCGGTTACATATTAAATAAGGACGGTATCAAACAGGAAAACAGAACAAGGCTTTACCGGCAGACAGAGCTGGAACTAATGACAACCCATCAGCTCCGTGAGATATGCAGGGAGGAAAAAATCATACCGGGCGTCCTGAATCCTCTGGATAAGGAGGAATTAATCCATGTCATCATGCGGTACCGGGGCAGCAGGCAGCAGCGTCTGATCAGGGAAGACAGAAAAGAGGGGTGGGAAACGGTGGAGCAGATGTTCCGGAAGGGGCAGATTCATGCCGTACAGGATAACACCCTGCACATTCCCTCCAAGCTGATTCGTTACCGGGGGCGGTGCATGGATCAGAATGACCAGATTTTTATACCTTACCGGGAAGAGCTGGAAGACACGAACGCCATTCTGGTGAGCGGCGGCAGGGAAATCTGCGGTTTTTTCAGCCTGCGCCGCCACAATCCGGAGGAGGAAAGGCTCTATGTCATTGGAGAACGGAATGTGTCCTGTGTGGAGGCCGATCTGAAAGAATACGACCTTTACTGCTTTGCAAAAGAGGAGTCTGATCGGATATATGAACTTTATATGGGCAGCATGGGACAAACGCCGGCTTATCTGGAAGCCTATCGGATTCCGCTGTTGGATGTGGAAGTGAGAGACCCTGTCAAGCTGCGGTTTCCTCTTGTGATCGATTTCGGGTCTACCAATACGGCGGCGGGTGTGTACTTGGATAATGTATATTTGGAGGAGGTAAAGGATGCGCCCTTTAGCAGACGGTTCGGGGAGAGTGGGATTCGACACGTGTCGTTTGATGAGGGCGCGCTTCTTTTGCCGTCGGTAGCTGGCGTGGTGACGGTAACGGATGGAAAACCAGTGTTTGTTTATGGTGAGGAGGCAGTAAGGCTGTCGAATGCCTGTTACGTGGACGAGGGATTCAGTATTTTTTATGATATGAAGCGTTGGATCAGCGATTACGAAAAGGAGGAGGAGATCACTGACCGGACAGGCAGACGCGCTTTCGTGAAGCGCAGGGATATCCTGCGTTCCTACTTTATGTATATCGTGGAAACGGCGCAGGACTGCTTTAAATGCAGCGTGGAGCGGATTCAGATATCCTGTCCAGTCAAGCAGAAGTTCCTGTTCCAGAAGCTTTTTCAGGATATTCTGCCAGAGTATGTGTCTGGGGAGGAGGAAATGCTGGATGAAGGCGTATCGGTGCTCTATAATACCATTTCCGGTATGCTGGAAGCGGGCAGCGCAAAACCGGACACGGCTTATCAGGCCCTGATCGTGGACTGCGGGGGAGGCACTACTGATCTGTGCGCCTGTAGGTTCCGTGTGAGGGACGACAGGGTGGCGTATCATATCCGGATCGAGACGTCTTATGAAAACGGGGATACGGATTTTGTCGGCAATAACTTGACTTACCGGATTATGCAGTATATGAAGATACGAATGGCGGAAAAGCTGGGCGCTTCCCTGTCCTGTCAAACGGAAGAGATTTTGAACGGTATGGATATGGACATTTACCGGTATGTGGATGAAAACGGGACAGAATCGCTTTATCAGGCATTGGAGGAAGCCTATGAAGCGGCGGAAACGTGCATTCCCACCCGGTTTCAGGAGTATGAACTGCAAAGCAGGGAGGATTATTTTAAAGTCAAGAACAACTTCTATCACCTCTTCTTTTTAGCGGAACAGGTGAAGAAGCATTTCTATGAACAGGCGGGCGTCCTGCGGGTGGGCGTGTCTTCAGAGGAAAAGAAGGAGACGGATATTTCATGGGTCCGGGCGGATAAATGGAAGCTGTCTGTAAAGACGGGACGGGAGTTTCAGGTATGCAAGGAGTTTCCCGAAATTATTCTGAATCTCTATGAGATAAAAATGCTCTTAAAAGGCGATATTTACGGTATTGTACATAAGTTTCTGGAGCCGCTGTATTTGTCGGACAAGCTGTCGGATTTTTCATTTCTGAAACTGACCGGACAGTCCTGCAAGATCGACCTGTTCCGGGACGCCCTAAAGGAGTTCCTTCCCGGACGAATGATCCAGTTTAAGCGCAGGAACCGGGCGGCGGAGGGAGATATTGACTTGAAACTGAGCTGCGTGGACGGGGCGTTGAAATACATACGGGATAAACGGCTGGGGTATGCGGATATCGAGCTGTATTCGGATAAGCCGATCCTTCCCTATACGGTGAGCGCGCTGACCCACAACGGCAGGGAGGTGGAGCTGATTAACGGCTTCCTGCGGGAGGAGGAGACAAGGTATGTTTCCAGAAATTTGGAGGATGTGACGTTACAGCTATTTTTGAAGGACACGGAGGGAAAGGTACGGTATCATTTTTATTTCGATTGCCAGCCGGGGACATTCCGGAAAGTAACTTACGAGGAAATCAGGGAAATATACGGGGACAGAATTTTACAGAAGGAGACGGACAGCATCGTCAACAGAGAGGCCCGCTTCTTCGCGTGGAAGCGGTGCAGGGAATGGGGCTATGTGATCGTTCCCGTATACAGAAATGAGGAGGCGCTTTATCTGGGGCAGGAGCAGTTCTATCCCTTCGAGCATGAGGGATGGGTGAAGAGTTACTTTGATGGGAAAAAATAGGCAAAATATAGAAAGAGGACTAAATCATGGAACATATTTACCCCACTTTTGAACGTGGAAGAATCTTAAAAAAAGAATCCCTTTGGGCGCTTCGGGATTATTCCTACACCGCTTTGGAACTGCAATACCAAGAGTATACGGACGGTGTGATATCTGGCTGCATGTTCAGTGTAGAGGAAAACGAGCTGCACGTCGGCGCAGGGATGATAAAGTGTCACGGCTTTCTTTATCTGCTTGCGCAGCAAAGCCTGCCCTACCGCGCAACGAACGGGATGCAGTATCTTAAGTTTGTTGCGATGGAAAGACTGGAACAGCCGGATTATATCAAATATGCGGCGCAGTTACAGTTGGAGGAGCAGCCGCCGCAGAGCGACAGGGAGATAGAACTTTGCAGATTTAAGCTGCGGGAAGGTTCCGCGCTGCGGACAGCATATAAGGATTTTTATGATATTCAGACGGAGTTTGACACGGTTAATCTGGCGGACGCCATGTGGAGCAGCCGGGGCGGCGTCACCCTGTCAAGGGAGATCACGGACGATTATGCAAGAAAGATACTGGCCTGCGGGGCAGCGGAGCCAGTAGATATCCAGTTCGCTTATCTGGCATTACAGGGCAGAGAAGCCGTAAACAGGGATATCCTCGCGGATTATCTGATCAGGAAAGGCGGCGTGAATGCGGATGAAGGTGAGTGGACGAACGCGGAACTGTTTGCTGGATTAGAACATACACTACAGGCTGTCCGCAGCGGAAAAAACGCCGGGGATAGAGAGAAGACAGGCCAAGCGGGCAGGATGATTATTTTGGATTAGGGATTTTTTGGGAAGAGAAGAAAATTAAGAAGACAGAAGGAGAAGACGAAATATGCCAGATTTAAATAGCGGACTGGATGCGTTATGTGCAGAAATAGACAGTATTTTACTGGCTAAGAATGATGCTTCTGATATAGATACTTGTGCTCCAGAGAAACATAATGCTGCAGTGATGGACAAGGAGGCAGCAGAAGAACCTTGCGTATGCGGTGCCTGCGTTATGTGCAAAAACGCGACCGCCGATTCAACGCCTGTTCATATGATAAAGAATGGACAAAGAGTGGAAATAAGCGGCCGGTCGGAATTGAATAAGAAGGATATCTTAATGGAGGTTCCCTTTGCAGGGTGCACGACTACCGAAGATCAAATATGCGGAGTAAAGGCGGAGAATATTGAGGACGGAGAGTGGCAGGGTGTGGACGAGACGAAAAGTCAGGGACAGGATTTGGAGACCTTAAAATCCCAAAGCTCTTATATGGTGTGCACCAAAGGATGGGGCATGATTTATTTTGTAGATGCGGGGCAGCAGGTCAAAGACTTTGTGGACGAACTGTCTGTTTTTATGGATCACTTGCAGAAACAGTTTGGGTTTGACAGAAGGACGGTTGGCGTTTTGGGTGAGATATATCGGAAGATACAGGAGAAATATCCGACTGAGACACAAAGGGAATGGGGGTGGCGCTTCGCAAGGTCGTTGAGTCAGATGGCAAGTTATGACAATATGATAGTGCTAGGAGAAGAAACTGATGCATGGGTAAGAGGAGCAGGGGAAGCAATTGAGTATGGAGAAGAAAAACATAAAGAGTTTTTCTGTGATAAATTAGGTATTGATGAGGAGAATTATACATATATGAGATACATGGTGCGATTGCAGCATTTTATGACAAGTAATGATGATTATACTTATAGTTCTGTATTAAAAATGAGTAAAAGTTTTTTCCCCAATGATAAAAGCGAGTTTCAAGAGTGGAAGAAAAAAATGGAGAAAGCTATTGATGACGAACTGGATAAGGATGAATATTTAGAACGTTATAAGAATATTTATGATGCGGTAGGTCAGAAAGGGGATTTTTCTCATATGATGTATACGATTTCTGCTAATTTAATTGATGAAGGGAAAAAAGTAGAAAACAAATGGGACAATAATTTGGCGCCGATAATGTCATGGGATAATGCGGAGCAACGGAAAGATATAGCAGGATGGCTTGGAGATGCTATATATGGGGGTACGAATTTTAAGGTTTCATTCGGACAGGATGATTTTATTGCCGATCTGGATGCAGATAATATCGCACATCTGGTTACAGATGACAAATCGCTGGTGGATGCGGCTAATGAGTATTACAATGAGCTTCAAAAAGGAGGGGAAGAATATCGTAAGGAAGTATTTGTGGAAAATAATACATATGAAGCAATAGAAAGTGCTATTGCGAAAAAAATATCACTAGAGGACAGAAATTGGGATAAAAAAATTGATTATAATGATTTAAAAAGAAGTAGTAGATATAAAGATACTTATGAGTTCTTAAAACAATTAGCGCCATATAGTGAAGGGTAAAGGAGCTGGTCAGTAATCAATAAGTTACAAGGCAGAAGGGGTGAGATTTATGAAAAATTTTGCATTAAAAGTGGTTATTTTTGTGTTGTGTGTTTGTTCTATCATCTGTGTTACGGTATCGTTTTTAAAACCAAATATTTTGAGCCAGATAGGTGAAAGTAAAATATCTGGAGCAATAGATGTACCGGAGATCAATTACTACAAATCGGGATGGCATGATGAATGGGAATGGATGGAGGCATTGAAAACATTTGGTGCTCTTGATATCGAATACAGGGAAGAGTTTTTGAGAGGGGATGTAGAATCCGTAGTATTACTTTTTTTCTATGATGATATAGATTATGCTGATGATAATGACTTCAATATATATATTGTTGTAAAGCTATCGGAAGTAGATCAAGTAAGAATGGCGTTGGAAGTAGATTACGATTACGAAAAAGAAGAACTAATATATGAACCCATATATATTATACAGGGAGAATGGGACAAGGTGGACGATATAGAGGAATACACGGATGAAAAAAGCATTGACGAATACCTGAACCGGTACGGCCTGACAAGAAAAGATGTGCAGGAATATCAGGAGTACGCGCTTTACGACGTCGTAGTGAAAACATGGGCAAAAGCGCATCACAAATCCTATTTCTTGGAGCGGTGGAAATTGAAACGGTGTAAGGTGGTAGACAATACGTTTCGGTTTGAGGAGGAGTGAAAGACAGGCCATGAATCAGTATAAAATGGAAAGAGTGATCCAGATGAAAGAAACGATAGGGGAGAAAGCGGATTTTCTTAGGAACGTGCGGTTACAGAACATAGAAAGTCTGCTAGACGGCGATAAGGCTTCTGTGCGAAAAGATTTGGAACATGCTTTGGAACAATTAGCGTCAGACAAGAAAGAGGGCAGTCTGGTCATTTGTTTTTTGCGGAGCAGTTATATTGCAAACAGCCATGAGTTTTATATTGCCTTTTATGAGGAGGAGCCTTTTGTAGAAGAAGAGCCAGACTGCATTTATTTCCGTATGAAAGAGGTCTTTGACGGACTGGAAGAAGACTGGCGGGAGCTGGACGAGGCGCTGCATCAACATTTTATCCGCATCATATCGGGCGAAAAAGCGGAAATCCACAGATGGTATACGGAGCGGATTTATAAAGCTTTGGATCGTATCATGAAGGAGACTGTAGAAAATATGGGAAAAGACAAGGGGATTTCCGTTTATTATGGCGGTTATATGGAGGAACTCAAAGCGATAGGGTGTATTTGACGAAGGGGAAAAAGGATGAAGTATTTTCAGGTAGAAGTGGATGAACAGTATCAGGCGCCTAATCTGCAAGGCTGGTTTGGGGTGATCGATAAGAAGACCTTGGATAGAACAGGTCCGCATCAGGTTGGCAGGCATCTATTGTTTTCGGTGGAAAGCAATATGCAGATGGTATTTACGGATGTGGTGACCACGCCTTGTTTTATGGTTAGTGAAACCGTCCGGAACGTGATACGCAAATACGAATCGCGTATTTTTTTTAATAGAATTATTGTACTGGATAAGGAGAACAGGCAGAGCATGGCCTATTATATTCCCAGTCTTGATTCGGTTTCCTGTACGTTCAGGAAAGAAGGGGAGCATAGAGGGGAATGGCGCGCTGAGGTGGAGAGGAAAAGCGTGGAGGGGAAAGCCATTGCAGAGATTACGGACGGTTATTACTTTCGTGTGATCATGCGTATGGATTTGGTGGAAAGCATTCTTCGAAGACAGACGGTCGGCATCGGATTACAGGAGCTGCAAATGATTTAAAGGATGCTTGACGGAACAAAGCAGAAAGGGGGCGTTTAATATGGCATATGTGGATGAAGAGATTCTGGAAAAGAGGGAACAAAGGAAAAAGGAAATTTACACAACCTTAGAAGAGGGAATGTATTTGGGCGGAGAAGTCGTTTCTTTTGAACGCAAGGAGCTATTTGAAACGTTTTCGATCATGCTTCCGGCGGAATGGAAGCAGATGCACCCAGAGTATGCGAAGATCAAATATCCGTCGGAATTTAGGCCGCAGATCATCCTGACTACGGAAGATCTGGAAGTAAATATGGGATTCACAGTATTTTCGGAGAAGGTGCAGTGCGATGATACACGGGAAATGACAGAGCGCATCCGGTCGGTGATACATAGGGACAATCCGAACTATTTGCTATATGACTGCGAAACTTTGCCGGCGGTGAAAGGCTGTTGGTTCTCCTTTCGCAGTCATGCGATGGACAGCGACCTCTATAATATGCTGTTGCTTGTACCTGTTAAGAAGCAGCTTGTGCAGGGAAGCTTTAACTGCCCCTATCGGGATTATACCGAGTGGAAAAAGGCGGTTTTAATGATGTGGGATTCTATTAAGGAACGGGAGGGATATATAAGATGAGAGAAGCTAAGATAAAAGTAGAGCCGTTTTCGTTTGTGAGTTTTTTGAAAGTGGAGTGTGTAAAAGAGTTAAACCACCATGGGGTAATCAGAATTACCGGCATCATCGAGCAGGAAAACAGCTCCGCCTATATGAGTATGGCGGCGCAGGAAACATGGGTAACTGTAAATGCCATATCGGAAGACGACTATATCAACCGTTTCTTTGTCGGGATTTTGACGGGGCTGTGGATGAAAAAGGAAGGACAGGTCTCTATCCTGACGATCGAAGTAAAAACGGGCAGTTTTTTATTGGACATTAAGCCGCATACCCGTTCTTTTCAGGAGGATGGTTTTTCCTATTCACAGGTGGTTCAAACCTGTCTGGAAGCGGAGGGAGGAAGCTGTGATATGTCAGACAGGGGCAGCATGGCAACGGGACGGTTCCTGTTACAGTATCGGGAAAGCGACTGGCAGTTTATAAAAAGGCTGACGTCTTATGCCGGAACTGTTCTGATTCCGGCGGATGATGTTGCGGAAAAGAAATGCTATTTTGGTTATCGGAAATCTTCTGTGGCGGAATTATTGGAAACAGATCACTTTATAATTGAGCAGAACTATGAGGCATATGAAAAAAAGAAAGCTGCAGGATTTGCAGAGTTACAACTGACAGATCTGGTAAGCTATGTGGTTGGTAGCAGAGAAATTTACGATCTTGCAGAAACGGTGCGGTTTGAGGGCGCACAGTTTGTCATTGGCAAGATCAATAGCCGGTTGAAAGGGCAGGAATTATATCACGAATATCATTTGCTCACAAAAGAGAATGCCCGGTTATTGCCGATCTATAACAAGAATCTGACGGGAGTATCGTTGGATGCGAAGGTTACGGCAGTGAAGAAAACACTTGTAAAAGTGCAGATTGAGGAAGATGAGAATAAGGCAAACTGCGGAAGCCGCTGGTTTGATTATGCAACGGTATATTCGACGCCCGATGGCGCAGGGTGGTATTGTATGCCGGAAGTGGGAGACAGGGTCAGGCTCGCGATGCCAGACTGTGTGGAGGGACATGCTTATGTGGCAAGCAGCGTGCACCTTGGGACTGTAGGCGGTAGAAGCAATCCGGATGAAAAATCATGGAAGAACCCGCAGAATAAGGAGATATTGTTTACCCCGGGCGCCATTATTCTCAGGAATAATAACGGGATTTCTCTGGAACTGTCAGACAAAGAAGGCGTGAAGGTAATTAGTGATAAAGATATTATGGTGCAGGCGGATCAGGATATTCAGATGAAAAGCCGGAATGCGGGCGTGAACATGGCCGCAGAAACCGCTATAATGCTTCAACAGGGAGCGGCGAAGGTGGAGATCAAGGATGATATCAATATCAGCGGCGGTAAGATTTATATGAATTAAAGGAGGAAACGAATATGTCTGAGATAAAGCCATCGCAGGCCTCGTCCATTCTGAAGGATGCTATAGGAACTAACAGTGAGGATGTTACCGATATTATTGTATATGCTGCATCTGTGGCGCTGGAGACGGCAATACAGGCACTGAAAAGCGATTCTGTATGCACATGCGAAGCACGCGTCATATGTACGAATGCAACGGAAGATTCTATGCCTCATCATATGAAAACGGAAGAGGGGCTGGTTCATATGGGGAATATCGAGGAATTAAACAGAACCAATATAGAGCCATGCGAGAATTTTGAGGGGTGCACGAAATCTCCCGATGGGAAATGCATGATTGCACAAAAGTATAGGGAATGGATCGCGGATCAGGAATGGAAAGCGGTTGACGAAACGAGCAGTCAGGGGGAGGGAAAAGAAAAACTGAACAAAGAAACTTCCTATATGGTGTGTACGGAATATGAAGGAGTGATATATTTTTACGATGATGGGCAGGTGCTATTATCAAACTATTTATATAATAATGAGTGGCACTATAAGGCAACAGCAGACTATATTTCCAGTATTAGTTACCTAACAGGAGACTGGGATGACATATTAAAAGAGATACGAGAAGCATATGAGAAAAATAAAGAGGTATACGAAGAAATTTCAGCGGCAAATGGATATCTGCCGCCTGAATTAATTGCAGCAATACATTATCGGGAAAAAGCTTCCGATTATTTAGCTGGGACTTTTAGTGTTTATCTCCATAATGGAGACCCACTGGGAGAGATGAGTACGAAAGAACCAAAACCACCTTTTTTTGATAAAGAAGAATTTAAGGCGGCTGCGCTGCATGCTTTAGAGGGAAAAGAGGATTATTTTAATATTTATGCTAAAAAGTTACATTTGACATCTGATTCTGAGGATATAACCGCTATGGTAACATTTTCTGTTCTTTATAATGGTTGGAACCATGAAGGCAAAGTTGACTATGCATATAACGGCACGGATTTGTATACGAAGGGGGCATATACGTCTGACCATCAATATGATCCTAATGCCAAGCCAGAAAATTTAGGAACTTATCTTGTATTAAAGGAATTATTAAATCAGTAAACAGAAACAATGTGGACATAACATGGGGTAATGGAGGCGTTTTGCATGAAAAATTGGCTTAAAAAGCAGTATAAGTGGTTGGTGATGGTTATTATTATGATTGTCTGCGGCGCTTGCGGTGAAGAGACAAAAGAGACTACGAGTGGTGAACGAAATATGTATTTCTATAGAGCGGACGAAACCTTACATACTTACGAAGGCTATTTTTATCTGCACAGTTATACGGATTTATGGCAGGATGTCGACTTGTATATTACAAAATTAGAGGATTTTTCAGATGGGACGTTGTATGCTCTGGAGCTGGAACAGCCGGAATCGTCAGATCCGTTTGATGAATTATATGGGCATAAATATATCGGATATTTTTATGTTATGGATGAGATCATATACCGCTATAATGACTATCCAACCGGTGAAGATGGCTATACCGATGAAAATACTGGCAGGATCATCAAGTGGATAAAGAGTGATGAGGCAGATTTTTTGGAGCAAAGTACAATCGTCTGCTGTGAGGAAGGAACAGAGGATATTACTGATGAAAACGGATATCATTCCTATGTGGAAGTGGAGGGAGACAGGAGAATATACCGTTTTTATAATGATTACTTTTATGGTTCTAAAGACTATATGCTGATGGTATGGGAGAAGGAAAAGGGACTTACTTATTATATGCATGGCAGCGGTGGAATGGATATGCATGTGGAGTTTGGCCATAACATAAAAGAGGAGCAGAAGAAAGATTACGGCTATCCATACAAATTATTTCACTAAAAAGTATATAGAGGGGAAGGGATTGAGATGGACAAAGAGTACGCAATAAGCAATGAACAGCTGATTATAAGAACCGAGATTCCCATTTATTCACTGAGTAACATGGAAATTTGCCATGATGTAAACGCGCATGCAACCGTAAGGCTCAGTGTGACCGTAAAGGAAGAAGACCAACCGGAAGTACTTTGCAGGGATTGGTCTGATACAGAGATAACGGTTCAAAAAATGGGAGAGGGCAGCGAACTCCTTTTTGCGGGAATCATAGAAAAACTGCTTTGCCATAAGGAGGGGCGTCTGCTTACGGTTCTGATATGCGGCATCAGTGAGACGGCCAAATTGGACAGGGAGAAAAAGAAGCAGTCCTTTCAAAAGGCGGAAATGACTTACAGACAAGTGGTACAAAAGGTGACACAAAATACGCAGGCGGCGGGGATTGTTTGGAATATCAGGGATGATAAAAGCATTGGCACGCCGCTGATTCAATATGAGGAGACAGACTGGGAATTTTTGATACGGATAGCAAGTCATTTTCATGAAGTCCTTATTCCGAACATGCAAAGCGGAAAGCCTAAGCTGCATTTTGGTATGCGTATGGGAAGGGAGCAAGATGGGGATGAAATCGAGATATTAGGGAATGGATTGGATGACAGTTATTATCAAAATGGCTGTTATGAGAGCGGCCTTCCTAGAACTGAGAGCCTATATATTGAGGCAAAATCGAAAGAGAACTGGCAACTGGGAGATTTTTTGCTGTATGAGGGCAGACGGTATCAGGTTTACAGTCGGAGAATCCTGTTTGAGCAGGGAGAACTGTACTTTGTCTATCGGCTTGGAATGAGAGGGACGTTTTATAGGAAAAAAGCAGACAATCTGGCGCTTGCCGGGGTCAGGCTGGAAGGGACGATCCGAAAGACAGAAGAAGAAAGCGTTTATATACAATTGGATATCGATGAGGAGGAGCGTGCTGATTTTCCTTGGATATGGGCGCCGGAGACGAATAACTTGTCTTACTGTATGCCAGAGACGGGAACAAAGGCGGCGTTATATCTGCCCACACAGGAAGAAAAAGACGGCAGGGTGATTTTGGCGGCAGTACATAATGCGGATAACGGAAGATATACAGATGTACAGAAGCGGGAGTTCGCTACGCTGTACCGCAAAAAGATCGGCTTATACCCGGACAGGCTCTTTGCGGAAGGAACGGATGGAACGGTGTCGATCTGTATGGAGGATGCATCGGGAGTCAGCATAAAGAGTCAGACGGGTATTTCGCTGCTGGCGGACGGAGAAATTTTCTTAACGGGAAAGAAGATCGATGCGTTTACGCCTGTAGATTTGGTGTGCAGGACTTCACAGTCTAATTTGGAACTTTGCAGGGATATCAATTTATATGCACCCGGAGGAGTAAAAACGATTGGGACTGGAACTACAGTGAAACGGGCGGAAGTGTCGGAGACTGGAAAAGCGGATGGGAAGCAGGAACCCGAGTATTGGCAGGCGGCTTTCTCTGCGATGGCGGCTGTGCCGGTCGCTGATTTGGGAAAGATAGAAGGGCCGGAACAGGTGATTGAGCTGTTTGCGGGCGGAGCGATCCCCAAAGTGGCGAGCGGAGCGCCGACGATTGCATTGGCGGAAGTGATGGATGGGCAAAAAGAGAGCGAATGCACTTTCCCCAATATCTTTCAATCCATGAATAATTATACGGTAAAGGGCGGGTATGCGCTGCCTGCGGAAGAGATAATAAATTAGGATATAGAGTGAGAAAGGATGTCAGAATTGAATAGCCGATTGGATGCCTTATGCGCTGGAAAGAAATAATGCGGCAGTAATGGTAAGACATCTTTTGAGATGGATGATTATAGGAAAGAACAAGAAGACACAACAAATAATGTAGTTTTGTTTTATAGTCCTGAATTGCAAGCCAAATTGCATGAACTTAACCCGTCAATGTATAAAAATCCTCCCGGATTTGTGAATGATCAAGTAGAGGAGGTTTATATTAGTGGATCAGAAAACGATGATATCAAATTTTTCAGATATAAAGATTAGATTGTGGGGGTTACTGCTGATAGGGGGAGCTCTGAGCTCATCTTGCGGAAATGAAACTGAGAATCAGAATCGGGAGGAAAATCCTATTGTCCAAATAGAGGAAAATATTATAGAAAATCAGAAAAGTAAAAGAGCGGAAGAGAAGGAAGTTCAATCGAACGAAAAAGGCAGTTCTGATAATGATATAGCATATCAAAAGGGTGAGTTTGATAAGTATGGGGAGCAATATTCTCTGACTGAGATTGAGGATGGGGAATATGAGGTCACCCTGTATGACAAAGAAAATAAAGTAGTGCATACAGAAACCTTTACCAAGCTTCCTTGGATTTCCGAAATGACGGACAATATTTTACAGATCGGTTTGTCGCTTGGCAGTCCGGCACCGTACATTTATTACTATGATAAGGAACGGGCGGTCGTGTCTCCCTGTTATCCGGACTCTTTTTATCTTAAGGATAATTACGTTGCTTATATGCGGGATGTGAATACGCTGATAGTGAAGGATATATTTGAAGACAACGGGTTGTATATGGAAATTAGCAGAAACTTCAGTGACAGCCAGAATCTGGGAGGGCTTTATCTTGCCATAAAAGATATTACATGGATTACTTTGAAAGGGCTGGATGTGCTTGTTTTGGAATATCACGAGGGGGAAGACAGGGAACTGTTGACGGAGGTGATACCGATAGAGAATGGAGAAGAAGCGGTTTCATATAATGAGCTGGACGAGCTGGAAAAAGAATATGATATTTTAGAGTATGATATATGTTCTCCTGTGTTATACGATTTTGAAAATGTACATCCGACCATAAAGGCTCATGCAGAGTATGAAATGCGGAATCATGAGGAAATTTGCCAAAAATATGGTAAACAATTAAATATGTCATTGGATTATCATACATTTGATTTTAATGATGATGGACATAAACAGATTGTGGTATTGAATGAGAAGATAGAAGGATATTATGACATTGTGCTGTCATGGAGTAATTTAGTATTAAAATACGACGCGTGGTACAACCGGTATAAATTTTGTGATCAGTAGAGGGTATGGTGGAGTAGATTTATCGAGGATTTAACAATTTCGTTTAATTATGTATAAATATCTAAGAGATAGAAGGGGCTGTGTTATGTGGAGAAGGGAAATATTATGCAGATGAACTTCCTGTACATATGTATGATAAAATATTCCAATAAGTACATGGGTCGTATGCAACATGATGTAAGTATAACAGACGAAGATGCGGATGCCACGTTTACTTTTAGCTTTATCGGACAGGCAACGGAAGGAGAAGAGCCGGAGCAGAAGATGAAAAAGTTGCGGGTGGATATGCAGAAGGTGTGGAAACAGGCAGTCTTTTATGATATGGGAGATACTGAAAGGAACAAATAAGAGATTAAGGGCACAGACTGGTATAGTGTCTTTATTGAAATATGTGATCAGTTAGAAGTGGAGGATAAAGAACATGTTCTGGCTAAAGGGTATGACACTGGTCATTCAGATGGCTGGCATCATAGGGCTATGGGGAATGAGCAGCAGTGCGGAAGAACTGGCGGACAACTTTTATCTGGAGGAGAGATATGATACGGATTTGGTGTCTGATTTCCTGTCTATGGACGCGGAGGCGTTTGAAAAACAGTATGATAAGAATGCGTTGTATGAAAGGAATGTTCTTTACTGCACTGAGGAGGCGTGGCGGCTTCACGGGGTAGCACAGCCTGCTTGCGATGGCGTAGCTTCGTATTATCTTGATGATATCCGGGCCATACGGTTTACGAATGTATGGCCTCAGGATACTGTGATATATGAAGATACGATACTTTTTAACCAGTTTAATTTGTCCCGGTATTTTGGAGATTATGCGGTATCCATGTATTTTCAGGAAAGCAGGGATGAGGAAAGCGGAGAGGAAGAAATCAGATTAATAGAGTTTTCATTCGTGAGGGTAGAAGTGAGTGAGCAGGACAGGGGAGATGTGACGATTGAGGACATCTATAAAAGCTTGGAATACGATTATTATGATGGATGGCGGGAAATGGATCAGGTTCAGTGGAAAAAATCGCCGGAGGGGACGAAAGCGGTATATATCGTAAATGGAATGATACCTAACGCACCATCGCAGATTGTTATGCGTTATCAGGAGAATGTTCCCAATCTTATTTTGCGGGAACAGTGGGAATATTGTTTCGCAGGCTGGATAGACGAGGATCATTTTGTCTGTTATAACGATGCAGGTCTCTATCTGGTTCATATTGAGACTAGGCTGATAGAGGAGATCGTAACGATTTCTACACAGGAAGGTAACTTTGAGACATGGGGATGCCAGTATGAAATCAGAGGTGATAGGTAATTGCGATATGTATACATGATGATTGTTATTATTGGGACATTGTCAGAAAAAATGGAGAGGTACGGCTTGTGAAAGCAGCAGATCAAGGTCAGGATGATAATGATTGATAGGGGAATCGTGTATGAGGATGATGTATTCTATGAATTTGGCGGAGAAGGGGTTTTCGCTTCGGGGGATGCAGCGTTGGATGCAGAAGAAATCGGGACAATGATCTTAAATGTACTGGAACGTAAAGCTGTGCAAGACTGCCGGGAGGTGTTCAGTGATGATGCCTTTTTCGGAGAGTTCCAACAACAGGACTGGGGACAGTTAGAGGCGGGATGGACGGCAAACAGATATTATGACTGTTATTATACTTATGTCACGGAGTCGCAAGGATATGTGGGTTACACCTATTATATATATCCCGATTTTGACAGGATGGGAGGCAGAGCATGCATTGTTGAAAATGGGGAAATAGAGGGAGGCGGACTATGAAAGGGCGCTTGTGACGGATGCGTGGATCTCTGAAAATGGAATTGAAGAGATGCAGAACCACTGGTTTTTAACGCGAAGACATAACCGGATAAAAATTTCGGCAGATACGATAGCGACGCCTGAACACTGTATGTTAAGCGGGATTAATTACAAAGAAATCTCGCCGTATATGGATATCGAACTGATGGACGCTTATATGAACAGGCATGGAGAATACCGCTATCTGTCATTGGACTACAGTCTATTCGGTGGTGATATACATGGCGGTATTGATACAGTGGTTTTATATGAGACAGATTTAGGAACGGGCAGCCAGATATACAGGAGCAGAAACAACAGGGATTTCAGGAAGTATCACTATTTGGCGGGTTTTGTATCATCTGAGATGGTATAATAAATTCGGGACTATAACGATTATTATCATGGATCTAAAGGGTATATGTTGATGGTATGAGAGAAAGGAATAGGGATTACCTATTATATGAATGGCAGAGGTGGAATGGATATGCATGTGGAGTTTGGCCATGACATAAAAGAGGAACAGAAGAAAGATTACGGCTATCCGTATAAATTAGTCCATGAAAAAAGTACTTAAGAAGATCATCTGGAGGAAGATAAATTATGGAAGAAAAATTCTTAATTATGTTGGTTGTTTTTGCTTTATCCATATCAACTTTATTAACAGGATGTGCTCCGAGTCAGACAGGCGAGATGGAAGTGCAGGAAGAACAAGAAGAACAGGAAGTGCAGGAAGAACAAGAAGAACAGGAAGTGCAGGAAGAACAAGAAGAACAGGAAGTGCAGGAAGAACAAGAAGAACAGGAAGTGCAGGAAGAACAGGATGAGCAGGAAGAACAAAGTAATATGCTTATGTCGGAAGAAGAATTTGATAGAATAACGAAATGTCTTGATGAACAGGTGCCGGAGATAGGGAATGAATGGTCGGATTATGTTAAGGATGTATCAGAAGGTGGGGCATATTTATACGAAAGGATGGCTGGTTATTCTCCGGAAGATGTATACAGGGATTATGAGAAAACAGAATATTTGGGAAAGTATTATCTCGTTTATGTAGGAGAGATGTGGGAAGACCATAGTGTCAACTGGGAATATTTTTATGTCAGTGAGAATTTTGACGAAGTGCTCTGGTATGATCATATAGCACGATTGGACAATGAGTATCCGGTGTTGTATTTGGATGAGTGGAGAAATTCGGATTTTTATCCTGCATTGGGCAAGTAAAAATAAATTATTTATCTAAGAGGCATATAAGGGAAAGGGATTGAGATGGACAAAAAGTATGAAAAAGCAATGAACAACTGACATTTTTGGAATAGATGGAGGCGATGGAAACTGAAACGGTCTAAGGCGGTTGATAATACGTTTCGGTTTGAGGAGAAGTAAAAAGTGATGAAGGGACAAAACATTTTGGAATAGGGGGAAAAACATATGGAAGATATGATGTTGTTGGGGAAACTGCAAATGAGATGCAACTTTGCATATCAGCATATACGATACTGCCACTTACAGGCACAATTTGGAGAGATGGCAAAAAGGAATCAAAAAACCAGAGAGCCCGGCAGGAGAATATCTAATTCATTATGATAGAGTAACACCAAACATGGGTATTGCGTGCGGTGTCAGATATTTAGCTTACCATACAGAAAAGGCGGGATGCAGTGAGCTGAAAGATTTAGATCACCTTGTTACAAGTGACGGCAAACCGGTAAAGGAGTTACAACAATGAGGAGATACAAGAATTTTGTATTAGTAACGGCTGTCATAATTCTGCTGTTTAGCAGAAGCAGGATTATCTTTTCCAGCAGCTCGACCGACGATCCTCAGGGGAATAATAAACAGCATCTTACCTACGAGATCAATGATAACGGGGAGGCGGTGATTACAGGCGGAACCAGTGACAGCGATGGATTGCTTGTGATTCCGGAGAACATAGGGGGCTATCATGTTGTCGGTGTAGCTGAGAAGGCTTTTGCGTACAGTCAGGATATCCGCAGTTTAAGGATAGAAGATGGCGTGCGGTATATCGGGGCCTATGCCTTTGCGGGGTGCAGAAATATGAATACGCCGAGTCTGGGTGAAGGGATTCAGGCGGTGGGGGAAGGCGCCTTCCGGGACGATCTGTTTACAGGCCGTGTACAATGGCGAGGGGATGTGTTCCTGCCGGATAGCATAATGTCAATTGACGGGGAGGCGTTTGCCTGCTGTAGTAATCTGTGGGAGATGGATCTGCCGGAGTATGCGGACATTGATCCGGAAGCCTTTGAAGAAACCTCGTGGCAGGAGGCGAGGGATGAGCGGTTTCAGATCAGAGGAAGCTGTCTGGAGAAAATAAGCGGGAATACGGAACCTGTGCTGGAAATTCCTTATGGCGTGACAAGCCTAGGACGGCGTGAGGAGCTATTGTGTTTTCAGATGGATGAAATTTCCAAACAGACAATGTATGAGGAAATTCGATTTCCCGATACATTGACAGAAATTAAGGAAAAAAGTCTGGAAGAAATCAGAGTGAAGCGCATAGAGATCCCCGGAAGCGTAAGATGTATTCCCTATGGATTATTTATGTATGGGGAGGTGGCAGAGCTTGTATTGTCAGAGGGGACGGTGATTATAGATAATGGGGCGTTTGCCGATATTGAGGGACTGGAAATGATCCACATTCCCAATTCGGTGGAAAAAATAGGAGAGTTTACTTTTATGGGGTGCATAGACTTGCGCCGGATTACCATACCGGGAACGGTTAAGAGAATAGGGAGGAATGCGTTTGACGGATGTGAGAATTTGACGGAAGTCGTCTATGAAGAGGGTACGCAGGAGATCAGCTGTGGTTATGATTATACCAAGATAAAGCGTATACAGTTTCCGGAAAGTACAGTCAAAATTGAAGGTACATTAGCATGTGTTGAAAAACTGGAACGGGTCTATATTCCGGCGGGGGTGGAAGAGTTGGATGATAAGATATTTTCCCTCAGGGTTGAATGGCATGATGATCCCATTGTTGTCTATGGACAGAAGGGAAGCAGGGCGGAAGAACTGGCGATTCAGAGCGGATATGAGTTTATCGAAGTGGAAAACGGGGACGGGATGCCGTAAAGGAGGAAGAAGATGATTGAGAACAGGAAACGATTCAGAAATACAGGGATTCTTTTGGCGGCAGTATGTGTTGTCATAGGAATTGCGGTTATGAAACAGCATGGGAAAGAACCGCTTGGAGAGGTTCCGGTGGCGGATACGGAGGAAAGGCAGCAGACGGAAGAGGAGAAGACGGGAGGGGATTTGACGGATGATACGGAAGCAGAGGCTTCTGATCTGGACAAACAGTGCGGCGGATACCATTATAAAATATTGAAAGATGGCACTGTGGAGGTCATTGCATATGAGGGGAGCGATACAACGATTTTTATACCGGCATATATGGAAAACAGGGCTGTAACTGTTATTGGGCCGGAAGCGTTCAAGGGAAATAAAAAAGCGGAGCGGATTTATCTGCCGCAGGGGGCTGTGGAGATTGGGGAGGAAGCGTTTGCGGGATGTAGCGCTTTGCGGGACATCTATATTACCGGAACAGTGGGGCAGATAGGGAAACGTGCTATGGCGGACTGTCCGTTGCTGGAAGAAATTGTATTTCCGGAAGCAGTCAGCAGGATAGAGCCCATGACCTGTCAGGGCGATACGGGATTGCAACAGGTTACGATACAGTCTGGGGTGTCTGAGATTGCGGATGATGCGTTTGCAGAATGTACTGCATTGCGACTGATATATGGCGAAAGCGAATTTGCACAAAACTATGCGCAGGAAAATGATTTCGTATATGTGGATATGGAGCGGATCAGAGAAGAGGGAAATCTGGTCTGGTAGGACAACGGTTTACATTTAAGGAGAGAGCCTGATGGAGCGAGGGGGCGTTGATTGGCAAATTGAAAACGGAGAAGGTGAACCACTATAAGAATTCAAGGAACGGAGGAAAAAGAGGCAGGGTGGAGGCTGGAATACTATGAATCCCAGAATAATTAGGTTGTTATCGGTATTGGCAATTATGGTAATCAGTGTGGTGGTGGCGTCTGCGGAAACGATCTCCGAAAAAGAAGATACAAAAGGTATATTAGCAGACTCTGCTGTAGTAGATTTGGGAAACCATAAGGTTGCTTATCTTACCGGATCCTATGAGCTTGAAAAAAACTACGGATATAAGGAATGGATTGCCATTCAGAAACTGGATAAGGGAAAAGAATTGTATTCTTCGAAATGGGATACTTTATTTATTCCCGTGGAGGGTGGAGTAATAGCTATCGAAGCAATAGATGATTTTACAGGTTTGCGGATCACAGAAAAGACAGAGCAGGGGATACGAGAGAGACAGATACCGGTATGTTTTTTCCCAGAGGAGGATTTTATCGATTATTATCAATTCTGTAGTAGAGTCATACCTTCTGTAGAATCTGAAAATTCCCTGCTTCCGGCAGAAGTTTGGAGAGAAATGATTGGTTCCGGAGAAGAGAAGTATGAAATTGTTCTTGAAAAGATAAGCGCTTCGTATAAATTGGTGTCAGATTTTATGACTGGTGATTTTGCGGATTACTGGATGATAGTCAGGGATGTGGGAGGAAGGGAGGTACAGAAGCTGATTCTGACAGGCGTAAATGTTTCTCTGGAAGACATACACTGGCTGATAGACATCGACGGGGATGGTTCCCGCGATCTGATATTTTGTGCAGATCATGTGGTGGGACAGAGGGACAGCAGTACCAAACTTGTTTTTTTGATTTGGAATAGCGAGAAAAAACGATATGAAGAGAAGCCATTTATGCAGACATATGCAAATGATTCCTATGTGGATGATCCGATTTGGAATACAGAGGAGAGAGCGTTAATGTTTGCTACGGAAAAGTGTGGGAACCATTGGGTACGCGGCCATGAAATGTACCGCTTTGCAGATGGAGACTGGCAGCTATATGCCAGATTGATACCTTCAAGCGATGAGGAAGCTCCATGTATGGATGGATATGAGGCGGAAGTATACTATAAAAATCTTGATTATTATTATGTCGAAAAACGTTATGAATCTGGTAAGGTGATTGGAGAAACTGTTATGGAAGAGGCTCCCTACAGTAATAAGCAGAGTATGTGGTATGAAGAGGGGGAAGGAAATCAAGAACTATTTCCGTAGGGACGCTATTCTGGGAAAAATGAAGAAAAAGAACTTGTGTTTGAGAGAAAATTATTTTTCAGGAACAATGGGAACATTGTGCTGTAGGCTGGATAGATGAGGATCATATTATCTGCTATAATGAATTTGCCGGGATGAGACGAGATGATTGTTTTGGATTAGGAGGAGAAAGTTCAGTATGAAAAAACAATTCGGAAAGAAAGGAAAGCAACTGACAGCAGTTATCATTCTTGCAGCCCTGTGTACTGCCTGCGGAAAAGAAAAAGCCGGACAATTATCGGAGAACGTCGTTGAAACCGAAAAACCGGATAAAGAGAGTGTGGCGGATAAGGAGGATACCGCACAGCCGGAGTTTCAGGTTATAAGACAACTGTATCTCTATTCGGATGAATGGAATGATATTTATGTTTATTATCCCCAGCTTACAGGATTTGAGGACGCGGAAAAGCAGGAGCGGATCAATACGCTGATTGAGATGGATGCAAAGGAAATGATAGGAGAAAAAAATAAGGAAGGAGATTACGCCGTATATCACCTAGACTTGAATTGCGAAGTTGAGTTTGTAAATGAACGAATTATCAGCGTTTTATACAAAGGAGTTCGTGTCAATTTTATGCCGAAAGATGCACGTATGACGCCGAAGGCAATGGCGTCTACAATCGATATGGAAGAAGAAAAGGTAATTACTTTAAAGGATGTTGTTACCGATTTTTCTGAATTGAGCGATATGCTGCTTAGGGATGAATTTGAAAACATAACGATGTGGGGAGGGAGCACAGAAGGATTTGAGGCAAGTGTAGTTGTATATGAATCTGATTTAGAGACAGATTTGCAGGCAAGACATCAATGGTATCTGGATGAAGAAAATTTTATAGTCATTATTCCGAACACACTAAGAGCTGACTATAATGCATATTCCATCAGCATTGAGTCAGTCAGGCATATATTGGATGAGACGTTTTTAAAGAGCATAGAAAAATGAATCAGTAGTATTGCATTTTGAAATTATGTGCTATAATTATATTTTGTAAAGTATTATTTTGGTTGTCCTAGCCGGTTATTTCGGCTGCAACATAGCACAGGGGAAGCGGATACCGCTTCTCTAAAGAAAAAGAAGTGAGAGGGGAATAACAAATGAAAGAGAACAGAAAACAGGAAGAATGGCAGGAGACAATCTGCCTGTCAGGCAGGATGCACGTAAACATTCCGGAAGACTACAGGAAGCCGTCAGAAGAGGTGATGGCAGCGAAGTTTTCTACAGGTATCAGCCCACAGGAGGTATATAGCAATCCGGAAGGAAACAGGGTCCTCACGTTTCATTTGTGGGACAAGCCGTTACAGGAACAGCAGGAATATCCGAAAATTGAGACAGTACATAAACTTTTCGGTCATATGTACCCGGAAGGCACAAGGGTAAAGCCGGAGGAGATTAAGACAGAGGCGGGAAACATCGAATGGTTTGCCTTTGCGGAGGGAACTAGTATGCACTGTATGTTTACGCTGCCGATAGAGGAAAACATGTTGTTTGGGAGCTATCATTTCCCGGCGGAGGGGATGGAAACGGATAAAACTTTATTTGTGGAGATATTAAAGAGTATACGGATAAAATAAATATTGGAGACCGGCTTTGTAGGCAGAGACAGACGGATTTTGAATGGGGGATGAAAAATGGCAGACCGTTTATCTGATTTACATGAAGTATCGGCTATACGGATTGATTCAAAAGCCTGGGGAAGCGTCGGTCTGGTCACCGCTACGTCAAATGACAAGCGTTCTGTTCCGTGGATTCTTATTCTGGATGATGCCGGAGAAATTTTATATCATACGACCTTTCCCAATGACATGTATTATTGGGACGTTTTTGTTGATGATCTCGATCAGGACGGATGGCCGGATGTATGGACAGTGCTTTGCCTTCGCGGCGTCAGCCCGGAAAGAGGATATCTTGTCAACATATTTTATCAGACAGACGGCGGAATCAGGGAAAGTGAACGGGAAGAACAGTGGGGCAGGAAATACAACCACCTGTTGAAAGAATACTTTGGGGAATATCAGGTTACACGGTTTTGCCCGACAGAAGGGTATGATGATATAAGCGAGTCGGTAATGACGAAACAGGAAGCGGAAGAAATGCTGGAAAAGCGGTTTGTCATTAAAGACGATCTCTTTGTAGCCTATGATTCACAGAGAAGGATGGGTACGAGGCAGGACCGGGAACCGCCCGTAAAAGACAATATGATAACAGAGTATCATGATACCGGGGCGTGGTATGTCTGGCAGCCGGCTTTGCCGGAGACGCTGATTCATAAAACCTGTCCGGACGAGAAACTTCGCAGGGCGGTCGGCGAAGAAAACTATGGGAAAATTAACGGTGTCTTTTACGACGCTTATGCCGGGTGGCAGCAGTTTTATATGCTGGAAGGGGAAGAAAAGTTAATCATGCATTCCATGCTGACGGGACAGAATTTTATTCTGGAAAAGACGGCGGATGGTTTCGGCAGGGAAGAAGCATAGGGATGAAATGGCAGGGCAATCCGCAAACGAAGCGGACTGCCCTGAAACTTATATGTGAAAATTTTTCCGGGGATGCTTTGTGGCAAGAATATTTCTTTGCTTCGCCACTGCCACGTGGGTATATATTTCCGTAATATTGATGGAACTGTGTCCAAGCATTTCCTGAATGAAGCGAATATCCACGTCTGCCTCCAGCAGGCTTGTGGCAAAGGTGTGACGGAACATATGCGGCGTTATGTGTTGTTCTATGGAAGCCAGAGCGGTATATTTATTAATCATTCTGCGCACTGCCTGATCGGATAGGGGATTGCCGGACTGATTTACAAAAAAGTTGGAACAGGCTGGCCTGCCTGTGAAAAAGTTATTTTTGTATTCGTTCAGAATACGGATAACGTCTTCGCTGCCGATCTGTATGCGGCGTTCCTTATTTCCTTTTCCGTAAATGAGAATCGTTCCGTCAGATAAATTCACATCGTATGCTTTTAAGGTGCAGAGCTCGGATATGCGCATGCCGGTTGCAAATAATAGCTCAGCCACAGCGGCGTCCCGCAAGGCGTTTCGTTTCTGATAGGGTGTTCGGGCATTTTCCCGCTGGCTGTATATGGTGGATAAAAATGCTTCGACGGTATGCAGAGGAATGGTTTTTGGCAAAATGACCGGTTCCCGGAAACGGATCATGATTTTGCTGAAAGGATTTTGAGCAATGATCTCCCGGTATTCCAGATAATGAAAGAAAGCTTTTGCCGACGCGATTTTTCGCTTTACGGTTTTTGGCCTGTACTGGGTATGTAACCGGGCAATATATTGTTCCAAAGATTTGGAAGTTATTTCGTGGATGCAGGGAGCAGGGATTTGCTCACAAAATTGCCGCAGATCAATTTGATAGGCTTTCAGCGTTTTCTCATCAAGACATTTTTGGGAACTGCAATATTCCAGATAGTTTTCAATGCAAGCTTTTACAGTGTCCATAGTTTGATTCTCCTTTGTGTTTTTATATTATAGTTTAGTTCTTACTATAACATTGAATGAAGAATCTCTGGCCACTATAATGGAGAGTGGCAATAGTACGCACATAATGGTTTTCTGAAATCGGTGAGGGCGATTCATGACAAAAGAAAAAGTGGTCAAGAAACTGGAAACGATATTCATAAAATTGAAAAAAGCGGTGGATTTTACGGCGGTTACCGGTGTTTTCTATATCCTGTTATACCAGGTCAAAGGGCTGCGGACGTTTTGCAGGGAGGTCTGCAAATATCTCATTAATTGGGGCGTAAACATTGAGTTGGTTTCTTTTAAAAATCTGTATTTTTCATGGGAAAAGTTTTTCCGGCTGGCAATTGTGATTTGGATTGTGTTGTCCGTAATTTTGCTTATTGTGCGGATTATCTGTGATCTCAGGCTGAAAAAGAAAACGGGAAATACCAGATTTGAAGAAAGCCTGTTTCGCTATTTGCAGGATACTGCCGTATCGCGCTGCTTTCTGGTAACAGGGAAATGGGGATCAGGCAAGACCTATGAGGTAAACAGGTTTTTTGACCGATTTTATCGGTATTCCAACACAAAAGTTTATCGAATTTCCTGTTTTGGGCTGAGCACCCGCAAAGAGCTGGTGGAAGAAATCAATGGTATCATAGAGCAGGGGGATGAATCCATCTATGCGCTGCTTATTAAAATGCTGCAGTATTTGCCGGTAATCGGCGATGCAGCCAATAAGTTTTTAAAGAAATCCTATACCTATGCTTCCGCAAAAAAGGGCTCTGTTTTTATATTTGATGATTTTGAGCGAATTACGTCCCGGCCATTAATCGGGGGTTATGAGAAAAAGATTTACCATCAATCGCCCGGCCTGCTGAGCGGATCATCAGAAATGAAAGAGTTTGATCAGATCAAAAGGGAATTTCAGTCGGTGGAATGGGCTTTTTCAAAGGTTGAGGATTTTTACAGTAATAATGCCACGCGGGAGGATTTTGATAAATATATTGCCTTAATCGGTCTGATCAACGAGCTGACAGAGTCCTGCGGCATGAAAGTAATTATTGTCTGCAATTCGGATATGCTGGGAGAAAAATTTGTCCATGATGTATTGCGGAGCAAGTTAAACTGCGTGGAATATAAAAAGGTAATTACCCCTGCGGTACAGGCGTCTGTTCTGGAGAAAATGCTGGAGGAGAAAATGCTGGAGGAGAAAATACTGGAGGATAAGGAAAAGCAGAAGCGTATCGGAGGGTATCTCAAGGCCGTCAGAGATCGGCTGGATGCTATCAAGTTAAATGCCAGGTTTATGGATATGCGGTTGTTCCGAAGCCTGTTGGAGGCGTTTACGGATACGGCCGCGCGGCTGCCAAAAGAGACGCTTACCATGGAGTTTTTGAACGCGCTTTTCAACAGTATTATGATTACGCATTTATTTTACTATCGCAATGCGGTTGCAGAGCTTGACTGGTTTGTCAACGGGGCCAATCTTGCGTTTTTACTTCGGCTGTTTTCTTTTTCAGAGGCGGTTCCTTCGTTTGTTCGGGTAAACGGCAGTGCGGAAGCGATAAAGTGGGTGGATGTGAGAATTTCGGGATACTGGATTTTGAATTTGTCCATGCCTGAGGAGGCGGCGGCAATTTGTGAAGAATGGAAGCGGTACCGATATACGCAGCTGGAATCAAAGATAGTACAAAATCCCAGGCTGCTGGAGCCGGAAGAGGATTGCGGACTGATACATGTTTTGTACTGCGAAAGGGAAGTGGAAGATATGAATCTTGAGATATCTGTAGAGGAATCTCATATCAGGGGCGCCTTACGGGAATATGATTTAAGCAGCACTGAAGCGGTGCAGGGGGCGCTGGATATGGTGAACAGGATTTTTAATAAACATAAATTTAGCTATATTTATCAGTCGTTTCAGGACGTCTTGTTTGAAGTCCTTTCAGAGGGAAAGGCAGGCGGAACCGTGGCAGGAGAGGGGTATTTCTATGAAGCATATAATGAGTTTATAAAGAAAAAGCAGCTGACGGGGATAGGATAGAATGAAAAGACGCGGGAAATACCGGGGAACGAGAATAGAGCTTCTCATCATTTTTGCAGCGTGTATGTTCAGAATCGGATGGGAATACAAGCTTACGTCGGATTACCAGAGACAGCAGGAGGCGTTACGCGCCGTTGTGGAAGACGCCGCCGTTAAAGCGCCACAAAAGCAGGAAGAAGCGGCAGGGGACATGCAGGCGGACATGGAGCGGGAAATGCCGGTGATCCTGCGTAAATATGAAAAGCTTCATGAGGAGAATGGGGATCTGGTGGGATGGCTTACGATTCCGGGAACGGCAATTGATTATCCGGTCATGCAGAAGGCGGGAAACGAGTATTATCTTCACCATGATTTTTATGGGGAGGAGGACAAACACGGGTGCCTCTTTGTAAAGGATATAGCGGATGTGGACACGCCCGGCGACTGCTTTATCATTTACGGGCACAACATGAAGGACGGCACCATGTTCGGCGATCTGGATGAATACAGGAGCGAGGCGTATTACAGGGAACATCCGCGGCTGCGGTTTGATTCCCTTTATGAGGAGCGCGAATATGAGATAATGGCAGTGTTTCTCTCCCGTGTCTATAAGGAGGGAGAAGAGGGATTTCGATATTATGATTTTTATACGGCGGATACGGAGGAGGCGTTTCGGGATTTCTACGGGAATGTAACGGAAAATTCTCTTTACGATACGGGTGTTTTCGCATCTTACGGCGACACCTTCCTGATGCTGTCTACCTGCGCTTATCACGAGGAGGACGGCAGGCTTGTGGTGGTGGCCAGACGGACAGACTGACGGAGCGAAAGCCGGTTATTCCACCTGCAGGATATCCTCAAAGCGAATCTTCGTATTTACGATTTGCAGTATGCGGCTGGTTTCGTCGATGCGGGCGGCCAGACCGATGATTTTGATGTATTCGCCGTTGTTAAAATAAACCACCGTGGTCATTTTCCCCTTGGTGATCAGGTGCATTCGCCGGTCAAGCTCTTCGGCCATCTCCGGGGAAAGCTCGATTCTGGGGACAAGAACTTTTTCTTTTGCAGCCAGTGCGTCGGGCAGGCCGCGCAGCGCCGCGAATGGCATAAACTGCTTGGCCCGTTCTTCAATGGGCATTTTATTTTTTGGTTTACTCGCCACTTCTGTGACCTCCGATCTGATGGTTTCGTTCTCTTGTGGTTGCGCCTTCTTCCAGATTCATTCCTTTTAAAATGGCGTCCTTTCCGAATTTGTTTTTGATACTGATTACGGCTTTCTGTACTTCACGGTTCTTTTCAAGCTCCTGCGCGTCTACAAAAAAGTTATATTGATGACACAGCTCCGGCGTCACATGATTACAGGTGATGCTGACACGGTGGATGGACCATTCCGGATTTACGATTTTTTCATAGAGAGCGGCCACTGCGGGGAGAATGATGCGGTCCGAGTTGGTGTCCGTATCCAGATTGGCAGTTCCGTGGGCGGAAGGCGCGTTTAACCGGCCGGAATAGCCGATATGGAGCGTGATGGAGCGTGTAACCAGCTCCTGCGCCACCAGATCGAGGCAGAGCAGATCCGCCATCTCCTTGACAATCAGCAGTCCCTTGTCATAGGGATAGTCGCAGCCAAGAACCTGACCGCTGGTGAGGCAACTGGTGCGTGGCCTGTAGGTTTTGATATCATGGAGGGTGACAGGCTCCCTGCCCCAGGCGTGATCAATCAGAAGCTCCGCGTCCACGCCGAAAAGATGGTACAGCAGATTTTCATCGGCGTCTGCGATATCGCCCATGGTACGGATGCCGAAGGCGTCAAGACGTCTGGCGGTGCCTGCGCCCACACGCCAGAAATCCGTGAGGGGTTTGTGGTTCCATAGAGTTTTTCGATAGCTGTCCTCTGTGAGCTCGCCGATAAAATCATCGGCGTGTTTGGCGGTGATGTCCAGCGCGACTTTTGCCAGATAGAGGTTGGAGCCGACACCGCAGGAGGAACGTATGCCGGTCTGCTCATAGATATCCTGCATGATCCGAAAGCCAAGCTCTCTGGCGGACAGCCGGTAAAGCGAAAGATAGTCGGTCACGTCCATGAAAGCCTCGTCGATGGAATAGACATGGATATCTTCTTTGGAGATATATTTCAGGTAAATAGCGTAGATATCCGCGGAAATGTCCACATATTTCTGCATACGGGGCGGCGCTACGATATAATCCACCGATTTCGGAATTTCAAAGATGCGGCAGCGGTTTTTGATGCCAAGCCCTTTCATGGCGGGGGTGATGGCCAGACAGATGGTTTTTTCTGTCCGTGTGGGATCGGCTACGACCAGATTCGTGGTCATGGGGTCAAGTCCTCTGGCGACACACTCAACCGAGGCGTAAAATGATTTCAGGTCAATGCAGAGATAAGTGCGGTTCATGGCGGCCTCCTTTCTGAAATAAGCATACTACAGGAACGTATGTTTGGCAATACGCAGAAAATGGAAATTCTTTCCGAAATCGTAACCATTGTTGTTATAGCAGTGGTGGCGCTTTTCAGGCATGCGCAGAGGACAAATTAAGAAAGATTTTTATGAAGAAAGTGAGGACAAAATCGTAAATTAATGTTAGAATACCCATATACATACGAAGGGGTAGGGAAAAATGAGCGTTATCAGCAGTAAGGACGTTAACGAAATTATCAGAAAAACACTTGGTATTATCAATAATAAAATTATGCACCATGGGGAAATCACGGGCTATATCTTATATAAAATGATGGAGTACGAAAATACCTACATGGAGCAGAATTATACGGAGCAGGAGCTGGTGGACTATACCATGCTCGGCATCCTGCATGATATCGGTTTGTACAAAGAGGATAATGTCAAGAACGTGTCGGACTTTGAAACGAAAAATCTGTGGCCCCACTCGATCTACGGTTTTCTTTTTTTAAAATATCTTTCACCCATCGGCGACAGGGCGGAGATCGTGCTGTATCATCATCTGGATTACAGTCTTTATGGTATGATACAGAGCCGCTATCTGCATGTCATCGAGCTTTTAAATCTGGCGGATAAGATGGATACCGTTCTGCACTTGAAGGATGAAAAGCTGGAGCCGGACTATTTTGCAAAGTATCGGGATATCAAATTTTCCGGCGCGGCTCTTGATCTTTTTCAGAAGGCGGAAAAATGCTACGGTATTACGGAAAATCTGGTGAACGGCAAATACCGTGAGGAGCTGGATGTGCTGCTGGCAAAACGGGCGTTTTCCGAGCAGTATAAGAGGGGCTTTCTGGAGATGCTGGTTTATACCATTGATTTCAGAAGCGAGCATACGGTGATCCATACACTGGCTACGGTAAACTTTGCGGAGAAGCTGGGCAGGCTTGCTAGGGTTTCCGGGAAGGATCTGCGGGATCTGCATTACGGCGCGCTGCTCCACGATCTTGGCAAGATAGCGATTCCCCTGCATATTCTGGAATCAACGGGGCGGCTCAGCGACGACGAGATGAAGGTCATGAAGGCCCATGTGCGGATCACGGAAATGATTCTGGAAGGGGTTGTGGACGACGCTGTTTTGCAAATTGCGGTGCGGCATCATGAGAAGCTGGACGGGACGGGCTATCACAAAGGGCTTTCGGCAGCGGATCTGAGTCTGCCCCAGCAGATCATTGCGGTGGCGGATATTCTGAGCGCCCTTTACGGAAAGCGAAGCTATAAGGAGGCTTTCAGCAAGGAAAAGATACTGGATATCATGAATTCCGATGCGGACAAGGGAAAGATCAACCGCAATGTAGTGACAACTCTGGAAAAGAATTATGACAGTATCATTGCGGAGTTCGAGAAGGAAAAGGAGAACACCATCGGACTCTATCTGAAAATTAAGGAACAGTATGCGATCATGATTGAACGGTTTAAGCAATTTGACTAGCTTGCAGAGAAAGGAAGGACATGAATATGGAACAGGCAAAGGTATATTTTACCTCATTTAAGGCGACAGAGCATGAAAACTTATTACAGAAGCTGCATCGTCTGATGAAGACGGCGGGGTTTGAGAACATTGACTTTCAGGATAAGTATACGGCTATCAAAATTCACTTCGGTGAGTACGGGAATCTGGCCTTTCTTCGGCCCAATTATGCAAGAGTGGTGGCGGATTATGTGAAGGAGCTGGGTGGCAGGCCTTATCTGACGGATTGCAATACCCTTTACGTGGGAAGCCGCAAGAATGCTCTGGATCATTTGGAGACGGCTTATGTGAATGGATTTTCACCCTATCAGACAGGGTGCCATGTGATTATCGGGGACGGCCTGAAAGGGACGGATGAAACGCTGGTGCCCATTGACGGCGAGTATGTGAAGGAGGCAAAGATCGGCCATGCGATTATGGATGCGGATGTGTTTATTTCCCTGACCCATTTTAAGGGACATGAGATGGCGGGCTTTGGCGGCGCCCTGAAAAATATCGGCATGGGCTGCGGCTCCAGGGCCGGTAAGATGGAACAGCACTGCGACGGAAAGCCGGAGGTGGATCAGTCTCTCTGCGTGGGCTGCGGCGCCTGCGACAGAATCTGTGCCCACGGCGCGCCGGTTATTGAGAACGGTAAGGCGCAGATTGACCATGAGAAATGCGTGGGCTGCGGACGTTGTCTTGCGGTGTGCCCGAGGGATGCGATTTCTGCCAGCTTTGAGGATTCCATCGCCATGCTTAACTATAAAATGGCGGAATATGCGTGGGCTGTCTGCAAAGACAAACCCTGCTTCCATGTGTCCCTGATCTGCGACGTGTCGCCCAACTGTGACTGTCACGCGGAGAACGATATTCCCATCATTCCTAATGTGGGTATGCTGGCTTCCTTCGATCCGGTGGCGCTGGATCAGGCATGCGCCGATCTTTGCAATAAGATGACGCCTGTGGAGGAGAGTGTGCTTGGCGAGAATCTGCACAGGCACGGAAACGAATCGGGACACGACCACTTTTACATGACGCATCCCGACACGGAATGGAAGTCCTGTATCGCCCATGCGGTAAAGCTGGGGCTTGGGACAGACCAGTATGAACTTGTGACGATTTAATTTAAGCGTGAACGATATTGGTATATTCGGATATCTCCCGGCTTATCGTGCAAAGATCATTGACGGATAAGCCGTGGATATCCGTATTCCCGGTGATACGGGCAAAAGTCTTTAACTCCTCTGCGGAGCATCTCAGATAGTTTTCCACCCGCTTTGCGGCGGTGTCGATCTTTAATCTTTCCCGAAGCTTTTCATCCTGTGTAGCCACGCCTACGGGGCACATACCGCTGCCGCAGATTCGGTACTGCTGGCAGGCGGCCGCTACCATGGCAGCCGAGGCAACGGCAACGGCGTCCGCACCCATGGCGATTGCCTTTGCAAAATCGGAGGACACCCGAAGGCCGCCTGTGATGACAAGGTCAATGTCCGCGCCGACAGAATCCAGATATTTTCTTGCACGGTAGAGGGCATAGATGGTGGGTACGCTTGTGGAATCCCGGATGATGGAAGGAGACGCGCCTGTTGCGCCGCCCCGGCCATCTATGGTAATAAAATCAGGTTCTGCATGGACGCAAAATTCCAGATCTTTTTCAATACGTCCTGCGGCGATTTTAATGCCGATGGGCCTGCCGTCGCTTAACATACGCAGATCGGCTACCACGCCTTTTAAATCCTCTGCACTGTTGATCAGGGGAAATTTTGATGGGCTGATCACATCCTCGCCAAGCGGTTTGTTGCGGATTCTGGCTATTTCAGGCGTAACCTTACTGCCCGGCAGATGGCCGCCCATGCCGGGCTTCGTTCCCTGCCCGATTTTAATCTCAATGGCGTCGGAGGTTTTCAGATTTTCTTCCGTAACGCTGTACAGATTGGGTACATACTCAAATATATACTTACAGGCGGCAGCTTTTTCCTCCGGAAGAACGCCGCCTTCCCCGCTGCACATGGCCGTTCCCACGGCGGCGCTGCCTTTGGCCATGGCGATTTTCGTTTCTTTGGAAAGCGCGCCGAAGGACATATGGGAAATATATACCGGCATGGAAAGCGTCATGGGCTTTTTGGCGTGCCTGCCGATTACGGTCTTTAAGGATACGTCGGCGTGCTCGTCCAGAGGCATGGGATTTAACTGGGCGCCCAGAATGAGCACATCGTCCCAGTTCGGCATGGACATCCGGGTTCCCATTGCGGCGATGGCTGATTTGCCGGAGACAGCCATTTCATGAATTTCATTCATATAGCGGTAATCGCTGTCCGTCTTTCGGGTTTCTTTCGGATAGTTCAAATCTGATCCGCCGGTGCTCTCAGAAGAGCAAGAACCTTCCTGCATGGCGCAGGCGGTGGCCTTTTCGGTTTCCAACGGTTTGAATTTTTCCGGCGGCTGTTTGCAGACGGGACATTCTGTCAGCTCCAGAAAGGGCTTCCCCTCTTTTTCCTCGTCATACTCATATCCGCAGACACTGCATTTGTATACCATCATACATACCTCCTTTTAACGATCCCTTTTCTTAAAATAATAACAGATAAAGGAGGCGGCCGCCAGTATTAACAGAATAAAAACGGTAAGCGGATTCCATAGGTCAAAAGAGGTTTTGCTGTCCGCGTTTGCATATGACGGCGATAATCCACAAAAAGAGAACGGATATCACGGCCATTGCCGCTCCCACGGAGAAGACGCGCTTTACTCCGGACGGTGTCAATTTCCATTCATGACATAAAAGAGGCTGTTGGTGACAAAAAAGCTTTAGAAAAAACAGCTGCCTACCGAAATAAATAATAACACAAAACAGGATAATCCGGGACAGAGAGAACAGATTTCACAGACGGAAAGGCGGTTATCATTTATGAATATATCATGGGATCAGACCAGCAGCATTTTACGAAGAATGAATTCGGGCGGAATGTTAAAGAGCACGCAGGACAGACTGGAGAGGCAGGAAGAGACACAGCGGCAGGTGGAATTTTTTGAAAAGCAGAAGGAAAATCTGAAAAACGTTGCCTGTGGAAGCGTAGAGGAGATTGCCGAAAAGCTGAAATCTTTTCATTCTTATGAGGATCAGATTGCGGCGGTGAAGGCCGCCTATAATCAGGAGCAGATGTTCCATATTCTGGACGAGTCCACGGAACGGGGAGAGAAGATTGCGGAAGCGGTCGAAAAGATGGAGCCCAAGACCCCGGAGGAGAGACTGGAAGAGATGGCCGAGGAAGCGCTGGGCGTCGAGGACGGCGGCGAACTCGAGGAGGCTATGGAAGAGCTCGAGGAAGTTGTAGAGGAACTGACGGAGGAGACTGTCGAGAAACTGGAAGAGGCGCTGCCTGAGGATGCAGAGCTGTCAGGGAATGCGGATTTGTCTGTGGATGAGGCCGCAAAGGCGGCTGCAGCGGCAGAAGCCGCAGGGAAGGAAGCAACGGCCGCTGAGGAGTTTCCCGAGGGATATATACCCTTCGATATAAGATTGTAGATTGCGCACTACAGGTTCACAACCGCCGTAGCGATCTTCTCCCGAAACCGTACGTCATGCTCTACAAAGAGAAGCGTGGGACGGTATTCCATAATCAGCTTTTCAATCTGCATTCGGGAAAATACGTCGATATAGTTGAGCGGTTCATCCCAGATATAGAGATGGGCGGGCGTGAGCAGACTTGCCGCAATCAGCGTTTTTTTCTTCTGGCCCTCCGAATAATCTTCCATGTTTTTGCAAAACTGTGCCCGTTCGAAATCCAATTGTCTTAGAATGGAGCAAAGCAGCGTGTAATCCAGATTTCGTTCGGTACAGAAGGCGGAAAGGGAGCCTTTTAACCAGGAGGTATCCTGACTGATACAGGAAACGATCAACCCGGAAGCGGTCTGGCAGACGCCGGTTTCCAGAAGGAGAAGCGTATCTTTGCATGCGCCTGCTTTTTGGAGTATCGCTTTAATCAATGTGGATTTCCCGCATCCGTTTTTTCCGTGCAGGGCAATTCGGTCTCCTCGATGAACGCTGCATGTCAAGCCGGTAAACACAGGATGGGCCGAGCCTGTATACTGGACGGTATAATCCCTGATCGTGACAAGGATATCCCTGTGGTGGGAGAGGGGTGTAAGCTTTAGGTCTGCGGGCTTTTCCAGATCCTGCAAAAGGCCTTCCTTCTCTGCGATTTCCCGGTCGATTCTCTTTGCCATCTGCGTGACGCGGCTTTGCATTTTTTTAGTCTTTGCGCCGATGTAGGCTCTTGTGGCAATACTGCGGTCATGCTCTTTTACGGGGTTAAAGCCAATTTTTGTGCTTTCATTTTTGTCGGCCCAGTCAGCGGTGCGTTTTGCCGCCTTTTTCAGCTTCTGTATTTCTTTCAGATGTTTTTCGTTCTCTGCCAGATCAAACTGATCCTTTTTTCGTTTATTTTCCCACCAGCTTGAAAAATTGCCGCTTTGCACTTCGATGGTCTGCCTGTTCAGCACCAGCACATGATTGACGCAGGCGTCTAACAGATCTCTGTCGTGAGAAACCAGAATAAATCCCTTTTTGGAAGAAAGATAGGATTTAACGGTTTCTCTGGCCTCAAAGTCCAGATGGTTTGTGGGTTCGTCAACAAGCAGAAAATCATTCTCTCCGGAAAACAGAAGAGCCAGTAAAAGTCTGGTCTGTTCTCCGAAGCTTAGGGTTTCAAAAGGGCGGTAAAGCAGTTCGGCGCTTTCGCCCAGCTGGGAAAGCTCGCAGATTACCCGCCATTCCTCGCAGTTTCCTTTCAGTTCGCCGATAAAGGCGGCGGCAGGGAGCTGCTTTTGCGTTTCCGTGACAGGATAGGGAAAATAGTCAAAGGCGGTGTCGGCGGCAATAGAGCCCTGATAGGAATATTTTCCCAGCAGCAGATTCAGGAAAGTGGTTTTCCCTTTGCCGTTTCGCCCGATGAATCCAAGTTTCCAGTCGGTATCAATGGAAAAAGACACGTTCTCAAAGACGGCGTCAAAGCTACCATCGTAGGAGAAGGTCAGATCGGTTACATTTATGCGTGACATATACATGCCTCCCTTCTGTGGTTCGCCAAACAGCTCCGTTACATGCTCTAACCTCAAAGGGGCGGTATCGCCGCAGATACGGGACGGCAGAATTTTGCACACAAAAAGAGAGGCTATGAGAACATAATCCACTTTTGGCGACATGAAAACAGTATGGAAATCATTTTCCATACGCTGAAAACCTTCATGCAATCAAAAGCAGATTATCTCTTCATCTTTTCACCTCTCTTTGCAAGATAGCGTTATTTTAGCACTGACCGCTTTTTTTGTCAAACGCTAAATTGGCAGTCGTTTGATTTTGATTGATTTGTCTTTTCTATTAAGCCCAAAGTTCCAGACAAGGGGGATCGGAAATGAAGCTTTGTCCTGCTCTTTACGATTACCGGCATCAGGAATGGGAAGGCGGAAGAATCGTTTTTTGTCGCAGGATGGGCTTGCGTTTCAAACCAGGGAATAGTATAGTATATAGTAATTAGAAGATGCGAAAATGCGTGAGGAGAGACGGTATGATTTTGAATTTTAATGAGATCGAGGAACAGGTAATTCCCAACTTTAAAGGCGGAGAGAAGCAGTTTCGGACCCGTATGTATACGGATGCGTCCTGTAAAATCATGCGGGGATCGCTGGAGCCGGGGGCAGCCATCGGCGTACATACGCATGAGACGAACAGCGAGATTATTTTTATGGTAAAGGGGACGGGCATGGTGCTTTATGACGACGGCATGGAAGCGCTGCCTGCGGGAAGCTGTCATTACTGCCCGAAGGGCCACAGCCACAGCCTGCGCAACGAGAGCGATGAGACAATTACTTTTTATGCGGTCGTGCCGGAACAATAGAAATAGAAGGAAATACGGCGGATGAAAACCATGACAGAGAAAAAATTTGAGGTGGATCTGCTTCGCGGGCCGATTTTAAAGGCTATGCTTGTCTTTGCGGTTCCGCTTTTCTTTTCCGGGGTGTTTCAGCAGCTTTATAATACCATGGATACCGTGATTATCGGCCATACGCTGGGAGACCAGGCGCTGGCGGCCATGGGCGCGGCGGGAGCGGTATATGATCTTCTGGTAGGGTTTGCGCTGGGGATCGGTAACGGGCTTGCCATTGTGACGGCAAGAAGCTTCGGCAGCGGCGACGGAGACCACTTAAAAAAATCAGTGGCGGTCTCTGTTGTGATCGGCGTTTGCATTACGGTGGTGATCACGCTGGGAGGCGCCCTTATCCTTCGTCCTTTTCTGGAGCTGCTACATACGCCTGTACAAATTATGGAACAGGCTTATGCCTACATTTCCACCATTACCGTGTTTATTGGCGTCATGTTTGCCTATAATCTGTGCGCAGGCCTTTTGCGCGCTATCGGAAACAGCGTGATGCCGCTTGTTTTTTTGATACTATCTTCCCTGCTAAATATCGTGCTGGATTTTTTCTTTATCACGAAGCTTTCCATGGGCGTGCAGGGCGCGGCGGTGGCCACGGTGATTGCTCAGGGTGTATCTGTGCTTGCCTGTCTGGTTTATATTGGAAAAAAGGCGGACATACTGATTCCCAAAAGGACGCATTTTATATGGGACAGGGAGCTGTATCAGGAGATGCTGGCACAGGGCTTTTCCATGGCGGTTATGAGCAGTATTGTCCATGCCGGATCGGCGGTTTTACAGTCTGGCATTAACAGTCTGGGCTATCTGGTGATTGCCGGGCATGTGGCGGCCAGAAAGCTCTTTATGTTTTTGATGATGCCTTATATGGCGGTCAGCCAGACTGTCAGTACCTTTGTGGCGCAAAACTACGGCGCGGGGCAGATGGGGCGTATCCGCAGGGCGGTCAGGTATTCCTATCTGTGCGGGGCCGTACTGACGGCGCTGATCTCGCTTGTTACGATTCCCCTTGCGCCGGTGATGGTGCGGCTGCTGTCCGGGTCTTCGGAGGCTGTGGTGATAGAAAACGGCGCGCTGTATTTGCAGGTGGTTGCGCCATGTCTGATGATTCTGGCGCTGCTAAATCCCACCCGGTTTGCCCTGCAGAGCATCGGCAACAAGATCCTGCCCGTTATTTCCAGCGTAATAGAACTGATCGGGAAATATCTGTTTGTGGCTTTTCTGATACCGAATTTTCAATATATGGCGGTAATCTTCTGCGAGCCGGTGATCTGGGCTTTTATGGATCTGGAACTTTTGTGGGCGTTTTGGGCAAATCCGAAGGTGCGTGCGGGAAAGAGTGAAGAGTGATATGGAGAAAGAGAAAACTGTTACACAGAGACTGGAGGCGCTTAGGGGAGAGATGCGCCGCCGTAATATTGCGGCTTATATCGTTCCTACGGAGGACTTTCACAGCTCCGAGTATGTGGGAGAGTATTTCAAGGCAAGGGAATATCTTTCCGGCTTTACGGGATCTGCGGGCACGCTTCTGGTGGAAGGGGACGGGGCGGCCCTGTGGACGGACGGCCGATATTTTCTACAGGCCAGGGAGCAGCTTAAGGGCAGCGGCATTACCCTGATGAAAAGCGGGCAGCCGGATGTGCCGACATTGCCGGATTATCTGGCAGAAAAGCTTGGCGAGGGAGAGGTGATCGGTTTCGACGGACGCTGCGTGACAGGCGCCTTTGTGAAACGGTTACAGGATAAAACGAGGCACAAGCAGATTACCTTTTACGGTGGGGAAGATCTGGCGGGGCTGGTGTGGCCGGAAAGGCCGTCCCTTCCGGCACGGCCGGTTTGGGAGCTCTCCGTCGAATACGCAGGACTTACCAGAGAGGAAAAGCTTGCGAAAGTGCGGGAACAACTGGAGAAAAAGGGGGCGGACGCCTTTTTGACGACGGCTCTTGACGAAATTGCATGGCTTCTCAATCTGCGGGGAGACGACGTGAAGAATACCCCGGTTTTTCTTTCCTATTTGCTGCTCTCCCAAAACAGCGCGGCGCTGTGCGCGCAGGGAAGCGCTGTTTCAGAGGACATTCGGTTAAAGCTGGAACAGGCCGGAGTAATCCTGTATCCCTATGAGGATATAGAGGAGCGGCTTGCCTTACTGCCTGCGAAAACCAGACTACTTGCGGACCACAGGAGAGTCAGTTACAGGCTGTTACAGGCTATTCCCGAGGGCGTGGAGCGGTTAAGCGAAGAAAGTCCGATTGAAAGATTAAAGGCGGTTAAAACGCCGCAGGAGAGGGCGGGAATCCAGTCGGCTCATGTGAAGGACGGAGTGGCGGTAACAAGGTTTATGCACTGGCTGAAAACCCATGTGGGAAAAGAAACGATTACGGAAATGAGCGCGGCCCAAAAGTTGGAGGAGTTTCGGGCGGAAATGGAAGGATATCTGGGGCCAAGCTTTGATCCGATTGTGGCGTATGGCCCCCACGGGGCTGTTGTGCACTATGAGGCCACGCCGGAGACGGATGCGGTTATGCGAGCCGAGGGGCTTTGTCTGGCGGACACGGGCGGCCATTACAAAGAAGGCACCACGGACGTTACCAGAACCATTGCCCTTGGCAGGGTCACGGAGGAGGAGAAAAGGGCTTATACACTGGTGTTAAAAGGGCATCTGCGGCTGGGAGCCGCGAGATTCCCGGAAGGCGTCTGCGGACAGAATCTGGATGTGCTGGCCAGAGAGCCCCTTTGGCAGGAGGGATTGGATTACAACCACGGTACGGGTCATGGCGTTGGCTGTCTGTTAAGCGTTCATGAGGGACCCCAGAGCTTCCGCTGGCGGATTACAAAGGACGCTTCCTGCGTGCCTCTGGAGGAGGGAATGATTCTTTCCAATGAACCGGGATTCTATCTGGACGGGCAGTTCGGCGTCCGGCATGAAAATCTGGAGCTTGTCAGAAAGGGAGAACAGACGGCGTGGGGTCAGTTTCTGTATCTGGAACCGCTTACCATGGCGCCCTTTGACCGGGATGCCATCGAAACGGCCCTGCTTACGGAGGAGGAGCGGAAATGGCTGAACGATTATCACCGGGAAGTTTATCGGACGCTGGCTCCTCATTTGGCGCAGGAAGAGCAAAACTGGCTGCGGGAGGCCACGGCGGCGGAAAAAGTATGATATGAGGGAGGAACATATGCAGGAGGAACAGGCGATTCGGGAAGAAATCTGCGAGATCGGCAGACGGATGTACGGGCGGCGCATGGTGGCGGCCAATGACGGAAATATTTCCGTGAGACTTTCGGACGGTACGATTGTATGTACGCCAACAGGGGTTTCCAAAGGCTTTATGAAGCCGGAGCAGCTTTGCAAAACCGATATTTCAGGCAACGTGCTGGAGGCGGCAGCCGGCTTTGGGCCGTCTTCCGAAGTGAAGATGCACCTTCGGGTATATCAGAAACGCCCCGATATCTTTGCGGTGGTGCATGCCCATCCGATTTTTGCCACCAGCTTTGCGGTGATGGGCAGGGCATTGGAAATACCCATTATGCCGGAGGTGATCGTGAATTTTGGGAAAGTGCCGCTGGCGGCCTACGGCACGCCTTCCACGGCGGAGATTCCGGACGCTGTCGAACCGTTCTTAAAAGACTATCAGGCGATTCTTCTGGAACACCACGGCGCCCTCACCTGGGCGGGGGATTTGCTTTCGGCTTATATGAAAATGGAATCTGTAGAGTTCTATGCGGAGCTTCTGTACCGAACGACGCAGCTTGGTGGGCCAAGAGAGCTTACTAGAGAACAGCTTGAAAGACTGTACCAGGTGATTGGAATGTGAAAGCGGTAATGAAAATAGCCCTGAGATCATAATGAAAAGGACACTGAAAAAGACAGTGGGAAAGCGGTTATGCACGTCTCACTGTCTTTCGTATGTTTGTGTTATATTTATAGCCGCGAAGCGATATTCGTCAGGCTGATTTCGAAGAAATCAACTTTATTTCACAGTCACGGAGGTAATATGCGGATTTACCCCTTCGTACCAGTACAGGTATCCTTCCATATCAACCGTATCGCCCACTTTCAGGTTCTCTACAGCCTTGTAAACGTCGGTACTGCTGTCACACAGATAGGACTCCACGCAGAAGGTATAGGTCTGTCCGTCCTTGGATACGTTGAAGTACAAATCACTGTTGGAGTCAGCGGAACCGGAGTTGTCGTCATTGTAAACAAAAGCACAGTCGTAGGACTGGCCGTCCTTTTCATAGGTCTCTACGGTCATGCCTTTGAAGGACACAAACTGGTTCTGATGCTTGATCAGTTCTTCTTCCTTGCCAAGCAGATCGGTTACATCCGTGGCGGAGGCAGTAAAGCTGCCGTCTTCAATCTCGATGGTTGCGCCCTCCGCAACTTCCACCTCACCGGCCCACTCGGTCTTGTAGCCGGTTACTTTGATCTTGGTGCCGGGAGTCAGTTTCGCATAGTCGGTCTCAGAGCAGACTGCGTTGTAAATAAAGTACGCGCCGTCCTGATCCTGGGTGTAGAGAGTCGCTTTGTCCTCCCACCAGGACTGCTTTGCCTGTACATAGGTCTCGATCACAACTTCGCTGTCAAGAGCGGCATCCATGTACTCTGCATAGGTCATAACGCCCTCTGACTTCTCATCAGCGCCGGCGTTTCCGCCCTTACCGCAGGCAGCGAGAGACAGCGTAAGAGCCAGTGCCATGGTTAATACGAGTTTCTTTTTCATAAAAATCCTCCTCATTGTTACATCGTATGTGTGTTTACGTCTACGCGACGATTATACCACACCGAACGGATAAATCAATGCTTTTTTCTCTTTTTGACAAAATCCTGCAAAACATAAAGCAGGATCAGACACCATGACAGGGCTAACGCAGAAAGGAGAAGGACGGCGGCGGCAGGCAGGTGTCCCAGCTCCAACTTGCCGCTTGTAGCGATGTCTTTCTGATCCAGCCGGTAAAGAGAAATGACATCCGCGTAAAGCCGTTCCATGTAGGCTTCGTCTACCGTCTCGCGGCGTCTCACGGAGGTTGCCACATTTTCAACGAGCTGTCCCGCGGCATTTCGAAGAGAGGCGGAGCCGTTGAATACAGGCGTCACAAAGGTATCTTCGGTGTGGGCAAGAAGCAGCTTGGAAGCTTCTGTTTTTATGGCATAATGCGTATCGTTGTCTTCCCCGCCACGGGCCAGATAGTCCTGATAGTCGGGAGACGCCTGCGCCTTTAAGGTGACGGGCAGATAGCCCTCCGTACGGGCATAGCCTATCTGCACCGGGTCGGTCAAAAGATATTGGGCGAAAAGCCAGGAGGCCAGCACTTCCTGCGGATCGGCCTTATTGAACACGCAGACGGAGGGACCCTGGGAAATCATTTGCGGATGTGCGGGATCAAACTGCGGCACCATGCGCACCGCCGTTTCAAAATCCACAAAAGCGTCTTCACTGATATCGGACAGAGGCGCGTCGGCCCCCATCCAGGTAGCGCCCGCCGTAGAATCAATGGCAAAAACACATTGCCCCGCATTGAGGAAGTTAGCGGGATAGCTGGAAATTTTGAAGGTGGAAAAAGCGCCCGATTCCACATGCGCCGCAACCTCTTTTAAGATCGTCTCCGTAGTTTCGTTAAAAAGCTCGATATCGCCTGAGGGTGTGGAATAACCGGCGTTTTTCTGCTTTAACATCTGGATCATCATGTTGTCTGTGGACTTGTAGATAAAGGGAATCATCACATTCTGTCCGTTCAGGGCGAAGGTGCCGTCCTCGTTTTTTTGCGCGGCCGCCTCGGACACTTCCCATACAAAATCCCAGGTCAGGACGTCCGGCAGGGTATAGCCCAGCTTTTCCACATAGTCTTTGTTGATATAGCAGCATTCTGTGGAGCGCATATAGGGAATGGCATAATGCTGCCCCTCGAGAACGCACTCTGAAAGAAACTGGGGAACGATTTCTTCCTGCGAAGGGCCGTCATAGAGGAGCGCGCTTCCGCCAAGGCCATAGGCTTCATCCGCAAAGAGATCATCTAGCGGAACCACGGTGTTTTTCCCGGTCATGTAGGTGGCAATGTGATCCGGGTAGGTGATGCAGACGTTGGGCGTGGTGCCTGTTGCAATATTGGTAATCACATCGTTATAGATTCTGCCGTAGTCGGTGTAGAGCTTCATATTTACTTTAATGTTCGGATAAAGCGACTCAAAATCCTGGATTGCCTTTTTATAAACGGCGGTCTGGTTTTTGTTGGTGTCGTTTTTTGCCCAGAAGGTGATTTCGTAATTCCGCCCAGTGTCAAATTCTACAGGCACGATAAAATCCGGCAGGGCTTTGGAGCCGTGACAGCCTGTGAGGGTAAGGAGGCCGGTTCCGATCAAGAAAGCGGACAGGCCCTTTTTCCAGTTTGCTTTTAACCTGATATTCATCCCTTTGTTCCTCCTCTGGCAACGCCCGACATGATCTGTTTGCGGAACAGAAGAAACAGAATAATCAGGGGCAGTGAAATGACCACCACGGCGGCCATCATGGCGGGAATGTTGGCCCGGCCGAAGCCGTTTTCCCGTATTTCCTGAATGCCGTTGGAGACCAGATAATAATCGGCGTCGTCAGTGATCAGACGGGGCCATACATAGGAATTCCAGCATTCGATGATTTTTAAAATGGTGATTGTGACAAGAGTGGGCCTGCATATGGGAATCATGACCTTACGCAGATATCTCAAGTCCGACGTGCCGTCCACCTTGGCGGCATAGTAGAGCTCGTCGGGCACCTGGGCAAAGTTTTCCCGCAGCAGGTAAATATAAAACACCGAGGTTACGGAGGGCAGAATCAGTCCCGTGAAGGTGTTTCGCAGCTCCAGATTGGTGACGGTGGTAAAGTTGGTGATTACCACAAGTTCGTTGGGAATCATCATTAACGCCAGAAACAGGGTAAAGGCTAGATCCCTGCCCGCGAAGCGCAGTCTGGCAAAGGCGAAGGCCGAAAGGGTGATGACAACGAGCATAAGCCCCGTAGTCACCAGCGCAAAGATTAGCGTATTCAGAAGATATTTCCCCAGCGGAACGGCGGTAAAGGCGTCCGCATAGTTTTGCAGCGTGGGGGAAAGGGTAAAAAATTTCGGAATATATTCCGCGTTGTATGCGCCGTAATCCTTCACGGAGGTCAGAGCCATCCAATAGAAGGGAAACAGCACGATCAACGCCCAGAAAGTAAGAAACAGACAGGTCAGTATGGTAAGGATACGATTTTGCTTCATAAGGAAACCTCATTTTTTCTATTCAGGCACTTTTACTCAAGCATCGTCATGACGCAGGGTGTTGCAGGGGTGCGCGGGCATTTGCTCAGATCAGTGGTAATGCACATGTTTTTTGCTGACTAACAGGTTAATACAGGTGATGGTTAAAACAATGGCGAACAGAATAATGGCGGCCGCCGACGCGTAGGAGGGATAGCCGCCGCTGTCCCGGTAGAGCATGTCGTAGACATAGCCCACAATGGTATTCATACCGGCGGCGTTTAAATTCGTGCCAAACAGGGCCACCGCATCGCTGTAGGCCTTAAAGGCGCCGATAAATCCCGTGATCACCAGATAGAAAAGCATGGGTGAAATCATGGGAAGGGTAATTTTAAAGAACATGCGGACTTTTCCCGTGCCGTCCACGCGGGCCGCGTTATAATAAACCGGGTTGACGCCTGCCAGCGCGCTTGTCAGAATCAGGATTTTAAAGGGCATTACGACCCACACCGTATAAAAGCACAGGACAAACATTTTGGCCCAGTAGGGACCTTCAATAAAGTCTACGGAGCTGCCCCCGAAGCAGTTGATCAGCAGATTAACCAGACCTTCGGAGTAGGGCGTCTTTTTAAAAAGAATCATAAATACCAGTCCCACCGCCAGCGTATTGGTGACGTAGGGCAGAAAGTATATGGTCTGAAACAGTTCCTGCAGCGGCCTGACAGAACTGAGCGCTACGGAGATCAGAAGCGCAAGACCGGTGGATACCGGCACGGTGATAATTACCAGAATAAACGTATTGGTCAATGCCTGCAGGAAGTATCCGTCGTGCAGGACATAGGAATAGTTGTAGCCGCCCACGCCGTAAAAGGTCTGGGAGGCGGAGGTGTAGCCCTCCTCAAAGGAGTAGATAAACACGTCGATCAGCGGATACACCATAAAGGTACCTAAAAACAGGAGGGCGGGAAGCAGATAAAGCCAGCCCTTATTTGTTTGCTTTTCCATAAAAATTCCCTTCCGGAGCGGCAGTGCGCGACGCTCCCGTATCAGTTGCGCGACGCTCTCGCATCAGTTTCCGTTTTTCGCCGCAGTCTCAAACGGAATGCGTTCTTCGGTGTCTTTCGCAAAGAGAAAAACCTTTTTCGGATGCAGGGAAAACCGCACGGTGTCGCCGGACAGGCGTTCGCAGCTTTCGGCGTCCACAATGGAGCGAATGAGAGGCGTTTGCGATGCGGGATGAGTGGAGACGATGCTCACATCCCGGCCCATAACCTCCGGTCTGCTTAAGTTACAGGTGAGAGGGCCCCTTTCCGAGAGGACAAAGCCCTCCGGGCGGATGCCTACATGCACCGGCTGATCGGGAACATTTTTCATAGTCAGAACCGTTTCTTCTCCGATCAGGAGCGCGCCGCCCTGAATCCGTCCGTCAAAAAGGTTGATGGGCGGCGTGCCGAGAAACTTTGCCACGAACAGATTGGCGGGATTGTCGTATACTTCCTGCGGTTTCCCGATTTGCTGCACCACGCCCTCCTTCATCACCACGATGAGATCGGAAATGCTCATGGCTTCGTCCTGATCGTGGGTTACGAAGATGGTGGTAATGGCTGTTTTTTTCTGAATACGGCGAATTTCCTCGCGGGTCTGGAGCCTGAGTCTGGCGTCCAGATTGGAGAGGGGCTCGTCCAGAAGAAGGACACGGGGAAGCTTGACAAGGGCCCTGGCTATGGCGACGCGCTGCTGCTGTCCGCCAGAAAGCTCGGCCGGTTTCCGGTCCAGAAGCTCGGTGATCTGTACAAGACCGGCGGCTTCCTCCACCCGGGCGTGCATCTGCTCTTTTGTCAGCCTGTCAGGGCCTTTTAAGTTTTCCAGAGGAAATCGGATATTTTGTTCGACATTTAAGTGGGGGTAGAGGGCGTAGTTTTGGAATACCATGCCGACGCCCCGCTTTTGCGGCGTGAGCGCCGTCACATCTTCCTCATCGAAAAGAATCTGACCCGCCGTTGGCTTTTGCAGGCCGCAGATTAAATGCAGGGTGGTGCTTTTGCCGCAGCCGGACGGCCCTAACAGACCTACCAACTTTCCGTCGGGAAGGGTAAAGTCAAAGTCGTTTACGGCAATAACGTCTTCTTTCTTTTTCGAGCCCCTGCCTCTGCCGGGGAATTTTTTGGTGAGATGAGAGAGAGTCACTTTCATGGTTTTTACAATCCTTTCCCGAGTCCGAATAAGGGATCTCGTGGTGGGGCCTTATTCCCGCAGGCAGCGGGCCGATCGATTGTCCGGGGAATGCGGCGAAAGCTACGAGGATCAGATGCCGTATTCGTTCCGCAGATCCGCCGATATGTGGTCTAAATCGGGATAGACGAAGCTTTCCGTGATACCAAGTACCCGGAGACTGTCAATAAAGTATTTTTTCCGGTCACAGGGGATGATTATTTTATAGAGCATGTTTTCGTCGCAGATATCTTCCAGATGCTTTAACGAGTTGTGAACGGTAAAGTTTGAGTGCTGGGAGTACATCCGCAGATTGTTTTCCGTGGAGCTGCAGGCCAGAATGCGGTTTGTCAGCTCGTGGTTGTGGTGCGCGTGCTTGAAGGCGGGCAGAAGCATTTCCTGCGTGGTGTCGGCGTCGATGGGATAAATACAGTCGCCGAACCCTTCCTTTTCATTCAGAAGACCCGGCGCCAGCACCCAGACGCAGCCGTCTTTGTCAGGCAGTTCCCGATAGGTTTCCGTGGCGAAAAATACTGCAATCAGCGGAGACTGGCTCCAGTCCAGCATCCTTGTGGGGAGGCCGTAGTGCTGCATTAGGGATACCCAGCCTGCGTAGTTGTGCTTGGCGGGCGGATTGTCTATGATCTGCCTTGCGCGGGTATAGAAGTCATTGGTAATATACCGCTCGGCCTCCAGCCGCTTTTTACTGCGCTGGATGGAGGGAATCAGCGTCAGGGATGCATTTTCCTCTCCGCGATACCAGAGACGTACGCCGTGCTTCTGATACAGGCCGTTTACAAACTGTAACAGCTCGTCTATGGTGCGAATTTCCTGTGTAATCATAATTTCTCCGTTAGTGTATGCTGATGGCAGCGTCCTTTCCTGCGTAATGATTTCGGGTGCAGTTCTATTTTGCCATAATGATTCTGGACGCGGCTTCCTTTTTTTGTCATAATGATTATAGTGGATTTTAAAGGGATGTACAAGGCTTAATAAAAAAAGGAGGAGCTTTACGATGAAAGTGCTTATGGTGAACGGAAGTCCGCGGGTGGATGGCAATACGGCAGTTGCCCTGCGGGAAATGGAGAAAATTTTTGCGGCGGAGGGGATTGAAGCGGAGACCATACAGATTGGAAACCGGGACATACGCGGGTGCATTGCCTGCAATTCCTGCGCCGAAAAGGGACGCTGTGTATTTGACGATCTGGTAAACGAGACGCAGCCGAAGTTTCAGGCCTGCGACGGACTGGTGATTGCGTCGCCGGTCTATTACGCTTCCGCAAACGGCACCCTGATTTCCTTTCTGGACAGACTGTTTTACAGCGCGCCCTTTGACAAGAGCATGAAGGTGGGAGCCAGCGTTGTGGTGGCAAGACGGGGCGGCCTGTCGGCAACCTTTGACGAGCTGAATAAATATTTTCTGATTTCCAGTATGCCGGTAGCTTCCAGCCAGTATTGGAACAGCGTACACGGCAGGGTGCAGGGAGAGGCCGCGCAGGATGCGGAAGGCCTGCAGACCATGCGGACGCTGGCAAGGAATATGACGTTTCTGATGAAGAGCATTGCCCTTGGCAGGGAAAAGTACGGCCTGCCTGAGAAGGAAGCGGCGCAAAGGACGAACTTTGTCAGGTGATTTTTGGCAGCGCATACTTTTCGGAGTAAAACGCGTACTGCGTTTTGTAATAAGAACTTTCCTCTTTCATGACGGAAAGGGAGTGGTGCAGATTCATACTGTTTTCGGCAGCGTCCACAATGCATATGGCGATGTTGGAGCAGTGGTCTGCCGCCCTTTCCAGACTGGTGAGCAGATCCAGCCAAATAAAGCCGGTTTCTATGGAGCAGACTCCCTTTTTGAGACGCAGGACATGGGCGTTTCGCATGGCTTCCTTCAAATCGTCAATGACCTGTTCCAGCGGCTCTATGTTTCTTGATAAATCCAGGTCATTCTGCATAAATGCCGTGCAGGAAAGCGTCATAATTTCAGATACGGCGCCGCACAGGACTTCCAGCTCTCTTTTTGCTTCGTCGGTAAACTGTATCTTTTTTTCTCTTAATTCTTCTGCGGATTCCAGAATATTGATGCTGTGGTCGGAAATGCGCTCCAGATCGCCGATTACTTTTAACATCATGGAGACGATTCCGCTATCGGCGTCGCTCATCTGGTAGCTGCTCAGCTTCACCAGATAGGTGCCCAAAATATCTTCATAGTGATCGCATTTTTCCTCTGCCTCCCGTACTTCTTTTGCGCGCTGTTTATCGTACTGGGTCAGCAGCTCCATTACGTTTTTCATGGAGGAGGTAGAAATTTCCGCCATTTCCTGAACAAGCGTATAGCACCTGTCCAGCGCGATATGGGGCGCGGCGAGAAGACGCTCGTCCAGCTCAGAGATTTCTTCGTCTTTCCCGGCGTCGGGAACAAGTCTGACAGCCAGCTTTTCCAGCAGGGAGGAGGCGGGCAGGAGCACAAAAGTGGATAAAATATTAAAGGCGGAATGGGTGAGCGCGATGCCGAACAGGGACGCCGGCTCATTCAGAAGCGGCGGCTTTAAAAACAGGGATACGGGAAGGAAAACAAGGAGCAGGATCAGAGTTCCCATAATATTAAAGGACAGATGGACAACCGCCGCCCGTCTTGCATTTTTTGTGGTGCCGAAGGAGGAGAGGAGAGCCGTCGCACAGGTGCCGATATTCTGTCCCATAATAATGGGCATGGCTGCGCCGTAGGAGACCTGTCCCGTGGAGGCAAGAGCCTGCAGAATGCCCACAGAGGCGGAACTGGACTGGATCACTGCCGTGAGGACGGCGCCCACGATGATGCCTAAAACGGGATTTTTAAATAAAATAAAGAGCTGCTGAAAGGCCGGTACATCGGCAAGGCCCGCCACGGAGCCGGACATGGTGTCCATGCCGAACATTAAAGTGGAGAAGCCTAAAAGGATGGTGCCGGTATCCTTCTTTTTACTGGTTTTTCCGAACATGAAAAGGACGGTTCCCACCGTTGCCAGAATGGGCGTGAAAGATGTGGGTTTTAACATGCGGATAAAAAAGCTGTCGCTGGAAATGCCGCTGAGGCTTAAAAGCCATGCAGTGACCGTTGTTCCCACGTTTGCGCCCATAATTACATTTATTGCCTGCTTTAAAGTCATCACGCCGGAATTGACAAAGCCAACGACCATTACTGTGGCAGCAGAGGAACTTTGTATTACGGCGGTAACGATCAGGCCCGTCAGAAAGCCTGCCGTTTTACTTTGGGTCAGTCTGGCAAGGAGCAGCTTTAAGCTCCCTTCCGCGCGCCGTTCCAGCGCTTCGCTCATTACGCTCATACCAAACAGAAACAGGCTTAGACCGCCGGCAAGTGTCAAAGCGTCAAAAATACCCATAACAGACGAATGCCTCCTTTTTATAATGGATCAGGGATGATCTGCCGGAGCAGACGGATAATGAAGCGGTTCGTTCCGCTCGCACATGCGATATCCGATTCCCAGTTCGTTTTCGATGTAATTCTTTTTTCCCGGTTTTGCGCCGAGTTTTTTTCTGATATTTGCCATGTTGACTTGAAGTTTCTTTACACTGCCGCAATCTTTGTAACCCCAGATTTCCTTGATGATCGCGCTGTAAGTCAGTACTTTTCCGGGGTGTCTGGACAGACAGGCGATAATGTTATACTCGGTTTGCGTCAGCTTTATTTCCGTGTTGTCGATAAAAATACGCCGCGCCCCATAGTCTATGACAAAACCGTCCGAGATAAAGACGCTGTCTTCTCCTGGCCGGGAATGCTGCATGGACGTGCGAAGTGCGCAGCGTACTCTGGCCATTAACTCCGCCGAGCTGAAAGGTTTGGTAACATAGTCGTTTGCGCCGTGATCCAGCGCATCCACTTTATCCGTTTCGTCCGTTCTTGCGGATAAAACAATAACAGGAGTAAAGGAGTCTCGCCGCACTTCCTGTAACAGGCTGATACCGTCTGCGTCAGGGAGACCAAGATCCAGCAAGATCAGATCCGGTCTGTGGGAATGATACAGCATTTTACCGTTTGTACAGTCGGATGCAGAAATTACTTGATAGTTGTTTGCCTCAAGCAAAGCGCGGATCAGACTGCCTATGTTATTTTCATCTTCCACTACGAGGATTTTATACCTGTTACTCATGGGCTTCCTCCTCCGTATTCAGTGCAAAGCGGAAAACGGCCCCTTTGCTTTTTAGGTTTGCGGCTTCGATTGTTCCGCCGTGTGCCCGGATGATGGCGGAACAGACGCGCAGGCCGATTCCGGCATTGCTTCTTCGAGAGTCGGAGGGCAGGTCTTCCGTATTATTATAGTATCCCTTAAAAATATGTTTCAAACGGTCTTTTTCCAGACCGCAGCCGTCGTCTGTTATCTCAAATACAACTTTACCGGGAACCGTAAATGCTTTTAAGCAGAGTATGGTCATTCCTTTCGCGTGGTAAACCGCGTTTTCCAGAATATTTATCACAACCTGTTCGACCAGCAGGGCATCCATTTCTATGGTGATAAATTCGTCCGGCAGATTGACGGTAACTTCCTGCTCGGGGTAGCGTTTATGGAATTTGATCAGCGCGGCGTCCACAAATTCATCCAGTACCGTTGAGGTTTTTAGCAGTTTCACATTTTTTCCGTCAAGCCGGGTAATGGAAAGAAGATTTTCGACCATTCTTGTAAGCCAGTCCGCATCCTCCCTGATACTTTCCAGCATTTTTTTCTTTTGCTGAGGGGATAATTCGCGGTCGTTTTCCAATAGGGCGGAGCTTGCGCCATAAATCGTGGTAAGGGGCGTGCGCAGATCGTGGGAAATGGCTCGCAGCAGATCGGCGCGCATTTTTTCCTTCTCGCTCTCTGCCCGAACAGCCTCCTGCTTTTTCAGTTTAGTGGTGAGCGTGCATGTGACAAAGGAAATAATAATCATAATAACAGCGGTAACCAGATTGTCTGTTATCGTAAAGTTTAGTTGAAAATAGGGAAGCTCGAAGGCAAAATCAAAAATGAACACACTCGCTATAGCCGATACAAAACCGCAGATATAACCATCCGTGATAAGCGAGGTAAGGAAAGAGCCCAGGATAAAGACGGCGGGGATCAGCGTGTATGCGCCAAAAGCGTTTTGAATCAGCAGGCACAGGATAAAACAAAGAAATAAAAGGGAAACGGTAATGGCAGCGTCTTTTAGGGGGGCTGATATTTTTTTCATGATATAACTCCTTGGTAATATGGAAAAGCAGTCTGTCAGGCAGGGGCTGTCTGTTAAAAGCTGTCCTTACAGACAGTATACAGGAAATGCGGCTAAGATTTGGATAAGATTGGGAAGCGGTAACTCAGGAGGGATGGACCGCCCGCTTAATGGCCTGAAAGCTCTCCTCACTCAGATTATGCTCCACCCGACAGGCGTTTTCCAGAGATTCGTCCGCTTTGTGTCTGATATAACTCATGGCGTATTCCTCCGTTTATGCCCGTAGTTTGCGGCAGGATTTAGACTAATCATATCATCCCGGGCGGGGAAAGACAATATCTGTCAGGACAAAGAAGCGCCGGGGCATGATCGGATATCCGTTCGGCAGACAGCGCGGTATTTGCCGGGAGGCATACCGGTAAGCCTTTTAAACAGGGTAATAAAATAATTATAATCAGAGAATCCGCAGGCGGCGGCAATGTCGCTGATTTTCATTTCCGTATGTTCGACGAGGAGGGATTTTGCCTTTTCCATACGCAGACTGCGGATATGTTCGGCGATGCCGCAGCCATAATTCTGATCGGAAATTTCGTAAAGATGGGTTTTGCCGATCTGAAAATGGCGGCACAGGTCGGTGACGCTGATCTCTTCCGTAAAATGCGAACTGATATATTCGTCGATTTGGACAGGCAGTTCTTTGCGCTGTACAATAGCCATCCGCTCCAGACACAGATAGGAGGCCACAGCCTGCATGATGTGGGAGACGGAGAGAATGTAGTCTTCGGGAATCAGAGGGCAGGCGAAGCAGGCGGCCTTAAGAGCAGCTGTGTCGATGCGGTAGGCGGCGCAGTTTTTCTGTATGGTATTCCAGCCTTCCTCGTGGCTTTTGTAGGAAAATACGTGGCCGAAGAGCAGATAGCCGATCACGATGTTGCCAAGCGTAAGAGGCGCAATGCTTTCTGTCAATCCGGCGTGACAACGATAGGTAAGGGCGTTGCGGCTGCTTGCGGCCATCTCGCAGGCATGGGCATCGCAGCGTGCGCATGCCGCTGCGGCCGCCGGGTCAGTGCGGATGATGCGGCAGCAGGGCGCGATATGTTCCGGATAAGCGGTCAGCTCATGGAAAGCGTCGTCGAATACCGTGATCCGCAGTTTGGTGATGTTATGAAAATCCTGCAGCAGGGAATTCAGTTTGGAAAGATTAAAGGTAGAAATCATAATAACCTCCATGCCGACCTGTCCGGCGGCGCCTTATCGGTTTTCGGTATAAATAAATTATAACAGTTTAGCGAACAAATTCAAAGAAAAAGGGACGGAAGTCTATATATTTTTCAATGGCAAAAGATTAGAATAAGAGCATAATCAAAAAGGAAACAGCGGCTGTGGAGGCAGCTGCGCCATAAGGGCAAGGAGGACGAACAAAATGAGAAAGATGACGTTTGCACTGTGTTTTTGTAACCGTGGATTTATGCCGGGAGAACTGATTTATGGAGCCAGGGAAGATATGATTCAGGCTGTGACGCAGGCGGGTTATGATTATATTGCCATGGATGCGGCGCTTACCCGTTATGGCGGCGTGGAGACAAGGGATGAGGGACTGCTTTATGCCAAGTGGCTTAAGGAGCATGAGGGACAATACGACGGTGTGATCTTTTCCATGCCGATTTTTGCGGATGAAAACGGAGCCATTACGGCTTTGCAGGATGCGGGGGCGCCCATATTGATGCAGGCTTATCCCGATGAGATCGGAAAGATGGATTTTGCCCACAGGCGCGACGCTTTCTGTGGGAAATTTTCCGTGACGGACGTATTTACGCAGTATCAGGTGCCTTTTACGGTGCTCAAACCCCATGTAGTGCATCCCCTCAGTGAAAAGTTTGCGGAAAATCTCAGGGACTTTGCGGCTGTCTGCCGGGTCGTGAACGGTATGAAGCGTTGTAATATCGGCTGCATCGGCGCTAGAACGACGGCTTTTAAAACGGTTAGGTTCGATGAGATAGCCATGCAGAAGTATGGGATCAATGTGGAATCCTTTGATCTTTCCGAGCTTGTTTTTAAGGTTGGAAAGCTGGACGATCAGGATGAGAAAGTCACGACGAAAAAGGCGGCGCTGGAAGCCTATACCGATTTCTCCGGTGTGTCTGAGGAGAAAAAGAATACCCTTGCCAAAATTTCGGTGGTAATTGACGAATACATAGAGACCTATCATCTTGATGCGCTGGCGCTTCGCTGCTGGAATGAGATGGAGGAGATTTTACGGGTCTGTCCCTGCGTACTGCTCTCGGAACTGAATGACCGCGGCATTACGGCGTCCTGTGAGATTGATATGTGTTCCGCCGTCACCATGCGGGCGATGGCCTTAGCCAGCGAGACGCCCACTACGGTTCTTGACTGGAATAATAATTACGGCGACGATGAAAACAAGGTGATTCTGTTCCATTGCGGCCCGGTGCCCAATTCACTGATGACGGACAGGGGCAAAGTGACCAGTCACAAAATGTTCGATAAGACCGATGCAGGAAGCGGATGCGGCACTTGCGAAGGACGTATGAAGGCAGGGGACATTACCCTTTCCAACTGTCAGACGAAGGATGGAAAGCTGATTGTGTATGCTTCTGAGGCGCAGTTTACCGAGGATGAGATTGAAGAGGCGTTTTTTGGCTGTGCGGCGGTCTGCGAGATCCCGGATATGCAGAATAAGCTGATCAGGCTGGCCAGAGGCGGTTTTAAGCATCACACGTCGGTGGGGGCAGGACACATGAAGGAAATTTTGAAGGAAGCTTTTGTCACTTATCTGGGATACGAGTGGGTGGAGATAGACAGTTAGCCGAAATCGGACGTTGCTTTTGGGCGGCGCAGGAAAGAAAAGAGGTGCGGCAAATTATGAAAATAGCGGGACTGGATATTGGAACCACAGGCTGCAAGCTGACGGTGTTTTCAGAAGAAGGACGTGATATTGACCGGGCTTACCGGGATTATCCCGTTACCAGAGGCGGCAGCCGGCATGAAGTGGATGTAGAGAATATCATGGAGAGCGTGCTTTCGGTCTTAAAGACAATGGGAGCAAAATACCCGGATATCAGCGGAATCGGCGTCACCAGCTTCGGGGAAACTTTTGTATTTACCGACGGGGAGGGAAAGCCGCTTCACCGGGCCATGCTCTATACCGATCCAAGAGGCAGGGAAGAATGCCGGGAGCTGACTGAGAGAATGGAGGGACGAAGGATAGCCGCCATTACGGGCCTTCGCCCCCATGAGATGTACAGTATTCCTAAAATGATGTGGATCAGGAAAAACCGGCCGGAGATTTACGGGCAGGCGCGGCATGCTTTTTTGATGGAAGATTATGTGGTGTTTCATCTGACCGGGAAAGCCAGGATTGATTATTCTCTGGCGGCCAGAACCATGGCATTTGACATCGCGTCTCTTTCCTGGAGCAGGGAGATCTTTGCGATGGCAGGGATCGACATGGGACTGATGTCTGAGGCGGTGCCAATCGGAACCCCGGCGGGTACGCTTCTTCCGGCCATGGCTCGTAAGACGGGGCTTTCGGAGGAGACGCAGATCGTCAGCATCAGTCATGATCAGGTGGCGGCCGCCGTGGGTGCGGGTATGTTTGACGCCGGGACGGCGGTGGAAGGCGCGGGGACGGTGGAATGCATTACGCCTGTGTACGACGGACTTCCGCCCTCCGATGTTATGTATGAGGGATATTTTTCCGTGGTGCCTTATGTGATTCCGGGTAAGTACGTGTGCTATGCCTTTTCCTATACGGGCGGCGCGCTGATTCAGTGGTGTGTGGATACCCTGGCAAAGAAGGAGAAGGAGCTGGCGGCGGCGGAAGGAATTTCCGTGCATGAATATCTGGAAAGGGAATATGTGCGCGAGCATGGAGAGGCAGGCGCGGCGGAGCCTACGGGACTTCTGGTGCTTCCCCACTTTGCAGGGGCGGCGACTCCGTATATGGATACCGGTTCAAAGGGGGCGGTGATCGGTCTGACGGCGGCTCACACGGTCAGCGATATTTACCGGGCCTGTATGGAGGGGGTTGCCTGCGAGATGATGCTTAATCTGGAATGGCTGAAAGGTTCCGGCATTCGGTTTCAGATGCTGCATGCCACCGGAGGAGGCGCGCGTTCCCGTGTATGGACACAGATGAAGGCGGATATTCTGAATATCCCCTTTACCACATTACGGACTTCCAACGCGGGAACGGTGGGAAGCGCCATGCTGACAGGAACAGCTGTGGGCTGTTTTAGCAGTCTTGAAGACGCCGCTGCCCATATGGTAGAAAAGGCGCAGGTATATCTGCCGGACGCTGGGAGACATGAAAGATACATGGAGGTTTACAGCCGCTACCGCAGGGTGTATGATGCAGTCAGAGGGTTAGTATGAAACAGGGATAAGAAGGTCAGGAATGACGCTTCGTAATGGAGGTAGCAAATGAATTCTTATATTGGTCATGAATCGCAGATTGGCGGGGTAGAGGAACACCGTCTTGTGGGCGGAAAGGGAGACGGAATGCGTCTTTTGCAGGCGGAGAATGGAAAGGGGCTTATGATGACCCTGTGCCCGGACCGCTGCCTGGATATTTCCAGACTCCGTGTAAACGGTGTGAATATGGGGTATTTTTCCGCCTGCGGCTATGTGGCGCCGGCCTATTATGAGGGGACGGGCGATAACTGGCTTAAGAGCTTTACGGCGGGATTTCTTACGACCTGCGGTCTGCAGGCGGTAGGCACGCCCTGTACCGACGACGGGGAGGAGCTTCCCTTGCACGGTTCCATCGGCAATCTGCCGGCGGAGCAGGTGTACTGGCAGGAGGAGGCGGAGTGCATTCGGGTGTACGGTGTGATCAAAGACGAAACGATCTTTGGCAGGAAGCTGGTTCTTCGCCGGGAGATTGAGATATCGAAACGGGAAAACAGCTTTGTGATCCGGGATGAGATGGAGAATACGGGAGACCGTGTGGAACCGCTGGAGGTTCTCTATCATATGAATATGGGATATCCGCTTCTGGATGAGGAGAGCATTGTAAAGATTCCAGCGAAAGAAGTGCTGCCCAGAAACGATCATGCGGCGGAGGATATCGACAACTGTCTGCAGATGGAAAAACCGCAGGCAGGTTATGAAGAACGGTGCTATTATCATAAATTTAGCGGGAAGGAAGGGCGCGCGTCGATCTGCCAGCGGAAGATCGGTATGGAGCTTGCGATTACCTTTGACGCTGAAAATCTGGACGGCTTTGTGGAGTGGAAGATGATGGGCGTGCGGGATTACGTGCTGGGTCTTGAGTGCGGCAACTGTTATCCCGACGGAAGAGACGTCATGCGAAAGATCGGTATGCTCAAATTTTTACAGCCGGGGGAAAAGAAACGCTATGAGGTGAAGGTGGAGATCAAAAAGCTTTGAAAAGGGAAGTGGTTTTTCCCTTTTTGATGGCGGTGCTGTTATTGCTGACAGGAGAGCCGGAAGGGTGGGAAGTACCCGGACAGGAAGACAGGGAGGAAAAGAATGATTGACGAGATACAAAAGGAACTGTTTGCGCTGCAGGACACGGCATACCGTGACTTTCAGGCAAAGCTGATCCCCAATCTGGAGAACGGTTCCATGATCGGCGTGCGGACGCCGGCGCTTCGTAAACTGGCAAAGCAGATGGCAAGGAGGGAAGATATCGGTGTATTTCTGGAAACCCTTCCCCACACTTATTTTGATGAGAACCAGCTTCACGCTTTTATCATTTCGGAGAGAAAAGACTTTGCCCAGTGCGTGGCAGAGCTTTCTGCGTTTCTGCCTTTTATGGATAACTGGGCGACCTGCGACCAGCTGTCTCCGAAGGTATTTAAGAAGCACAGGCGGGAACTGCTGCCTTATATCGGGGAGTGGATTACCTCTGACCGGACTTATACGGTGCGGTTTGCCGTCGGTATGCTGATGGAACATTTTCTGGACGAGGATTTTGATCCGGCATATCCGGAAATGGTTTCCAAGATCCGCTCGGATGCGTATTATATTAATATGATGATAGCGTGGTACTTTGCCACGGCGCTTGCGAAACAGTATGAGACCGTACTGCCGTATATGGAGGAAGCAAGACTTGCGCCGTGGACGCACAATAAGGCGATTCAGAAGTCGCTTGAGAGTAACCGCATCACACCGCAGCAGAAAGCATATTTGAGAAGTTTAAAAGTATCGCTAAAGGAGAAGCTAAAATGAAGATAGATCATGTTGCCATGTACGTGAAAGATTTGGAGGGCGTAAGACAGTTTTTTATGAAGTATCTGGGCGCGGTGTCAAACGACGGATATTATAACAAAACGACGGATTTTCGTTCCTATTTTCTGGCCTTTGAGGACGGTATGCGGCTGGAAATTATGAACAAACCCGGAATGGAAGACCCGGAAAAAACGCTTAACAGGACAGGGTTTATTCACCTTGCGTTCAACGTTGGAAGCCGGGAGGCGGTGGATGAACTGACAGCCCGCCTGCGAAAGGACGGCTATCAGGTTGTGAGCGGCCCTAGAACCACAGGCGACGGGTACTATGAAAGCTGTATCGTGGCTGTAGAGGAAAACCAGATTGAGATTACGGTTTAGGAGAACGGAAAAGGCGGATGACAAACAAGGAAATTCTTCATATTGCAATGAGACAGTCCGCTTTGGATATTAACTGCAATGAGGCGGATTTTTTATGCGATTATCCCGTTATTGTAAAATCCCGTCTAGGGTCGCAGGCAAGAAAATACTATAAGGAGCCTATTACCTGTAATCTGGTTTCCTATGGCAATAATATTGTGGCTTCCGTGACGGATGAATACAGAGAACTGATCAAAGAATATGTAAATAAGTTTACCTTTTATCACTGCTTTGAGACGCCTAATCTGAACTGGCTGAGCGAGAGACTGCTGCCGAGAGGACAGAAGGTTTGTTTTATGGCCGAGTATTATCTGCCGGATGCGGATCATTTTCAGGTATTGCCCTGCGGCTGTGAGACCCGGGTTCTGGGGCCGGCGGATTTTGAGGAGCTATACAGGCCGGAGTGGAGCAACGCTTTGTGCGAGGACAGAAAGGAGCTGGATGTTCTGGGGGTCGGCGCATACGAAGGCGGGAAGCTGGTGGGGATGGCGGGTGCGTCCGCCGATTGCGATACCATGTGGCAGATCGGCATCGACGTGCTGCCGGAGTACAGAAGGCGGGGAGTCGGGGCGGCGCTTACCGGGAAGCTTGCGAAAGAGATTTTAGAAAGAGAAAAGGTGCCTTTTTACTGTTCCGCCTGGTCAAATATCCGATCCGTGAGAAACGCGGTTAAAAGCGGTTTCATTCCCGCGTGGGTAGAGACAACGGTGAAGCCTGCGGCGGTTGTGGACGAGATGAACAAGTGAAGTGAAAGTGCAAAAAAATAAAAAGCTGGACGCAGAAATGCGTACAGCTTTTTTTATAGAATAATCCCTTCTGCGAAATCTGACAGCCATGATGTTTCGTGTTGTTTGTTACAATATCAGAATCTATCATGATTCCTCATAATTATACCCATATCAATATTGTCTGCCAATTCGCGCTTTCCCGGTTTACGCAAACCTACACAATACCTATATCGTAAGCACCAAATATTCCTGCAGATTTTCCAATCAATTGGTTTCCTCTGTAATTGCAGGAGAACGATATTTAACAGGATGAACCTGTGAAAAAGAAAATTCAGTTATACTGGAAGAGAGAGGGTTTTCACTGCTTTCCGATAAAAGCAGACTGACAACACCATGGCGATAGTCCAGCCGACAGGCCATGCGCACCAGATGCCCACCGCGGATTTGGTCAGATCGGAAAGAAGGAAAGCCAGAACCACGCGTAAAATCAGGTCGGTAAAGGTGGCGATCATGAACTGCCGCATGGCGCTGACGCCGCGCAGAATCCCGTCCGCCACTAATTTTGCCGATACGACGAAATAGAAGGGAGACAGAATCCATAAAAACTGCCTTCCAGTCAGGAGCGCAGAAGCCGCATCCTGTTCCATGAACAGAAGGAGCAGATATTTACCTGCAAAAATATAGATGACACAGAATGGAATACACAGACACCACACCATTTTCAGGCCGGCACGGAATCCCTCTCCGATCCGGCTGAATTTATGCGCGCCCAGATTTTGGGCGGAAAAGTTGGAGATGCCGTTTCCGATTGTGGTGAAGGAGGTAATCACCATATTGTTCAGCTTTACGGCGGCGGAATAGCCAGCCATGACAGAAGGGCCGAAGCCGTTTATTACGCTCTGGATCAGGATGTTGCCGATGGAGATAAAGCTTTGCTGTAGAATGCTTGGGATGGCGATGAGGGCAATTTTTTTCAGAATATTCGAATCAAACAAAGGGGATTTTTTAGTGGTTTCAATCTTTTTAAGACGCCTCCCTACCGTGAGGACGGCAAGGACACAACTCACGCCCTGACACAGAAAGGTCGCCCAGGCAACGCCCGCCACACCCATGTGAAAGACTTTTACAAACAGAATATCCATGGCGATGTTTGCAGTGGAGGAGACCGCCAGAAAATAAAAGGGGGTTTTGGAATCTCCCAGCGCTGAAAAAATACCGGTAGCAATATTATAGAAAAAGACAAAGGGCAGTCCCCATACATAAATGTCCAGATACAGTCTGGAGTCTGCAAAAACCTCTTCGGGCGTATGGATCATAGTAAGGAGCGGACGGCATCCCAGAATACCGAACAGCATGAGCAGGCCGCAGAGGACGGCGCTTGCAATACAGGCCGTGGTTACTGCGGTTTTCAGTCTGACGTAGTCTTTAGCGCCGAACAGCTGCGAGACAATGACGGAACAGCCGATATTACAGCCGAAGGCAAAGGCAATAAAGATCAGGGTGATTTCGTAGCTGTTACCTACGGCGGCAAGCGCGTTTTCACCGATAAATCTGCCCGCAACCAGAGAATCCGCTATGTTGTATAACTGCTGAAAGATGATGCTGCCAAACAGCGGAAGGCAAAACTGCCAGAGAACCGATTCCGCCCTGCCCTGCGTTAAATCCTTATTCATAAAATCAAATCCCTTCTGTGGTTTACTCATTTCCAAAGATGTATTATAATACGCTTTGTATAATATGAAAAATATATATATTACATGGAAGGAATATAAAAAATGTATGGATATAAACTTTGAATATTACAAAATTTTCTATTTTGTGGCAAAGTATCAAAATATCACAAAGGCGGCGGCCGCGCTGGGGAGCAACCAGCCCAATGTGACGCGGATTATGAAGCTTCTGGAATCCCAGTTAAACTGTAAGCTGTTTATCCGCGGCGCCCGGGGCATCAGTCTGACAGAGGAAGGGGAGCGGCTTTATTCCCATGTGGCTGTCGCATACAGGAATATACTGGATGCTCAGGAGGAAATTTGCGGGAAAGACGCGCCAAACAGCGGCACCATAGAGATTGGGGCCACAGAGACGGCTCTGCACCTTTTTTTATTGCAGGCCCTGCGCGGTTTTAAGCAGAAGTATCCGGCGATCAGGATCAAGATTCATAACCGCAACACCCTTGAGACGATCCGGCATCTGATGAGCGGAGAGCTGGATTTCGCAGTGGTTACTTCACCCTTTGAAGCGCCGAAAACGGGGTCCTGTTTAAAAGCGCTGGAGTATGAGGAGATTCTGGTGGGCGGGCGTACATACGAGAAGCTGTGCCACAGGCCCATGGAAATAGAGGAACTGAAAGGCTATCCGTTAGTGGGGCTTGGCAGGGAAACCGTGACTTATGAGCTGTATAGGAATTTTTTTGTGGGATACAAGGTGGATATGGAGCTGGACATTGAAGTGGCCACCTCTGATCTGATGCTGCCGCTTCTGGAAAATAACTTTGGTCTTGGCTTTATGCCGGAACAGATGGCCAGACCGCTTATCGAAGAGGGAAAGCTGGTGCGGATCCCTTTAAACGCCGTATCGCCGAAGCGGTCGATTCAGATTGTGGCGGACAGAGGAAGGGGCAGGAGTCTTGCTACGGGAATTTTCTATCAATATCTGGAGACGGCGGGGCTGGTATGATCATTTTGAAAAAAGAAACGGTTTTGATATTGACGGCTTCTTTTTTTACGTTACTGCCAGACTGACTAACGGTCAGTAAAAAAGAGTAGGAATTGACAGGAGGAAAAGGCGCGTTGACTTTTACAGGTGGAATCATGGAACATGCGGCAATCGGAAGAGAGGGTCTTTTTATGTCAATTTCAGTGAACATCTGGCAGAACTGGATGAAATGGATTCGGAAAAACAGAGCGCGGATAAGGCGGGAAGATAGTTGACAAGTGCGAAATGAAGATTTTATAATAAGTATGGTATCATCAAAATGAAAGGATATGTTGCGGTGATATCATATTATATTTACTTATTTTATGCAGGGGGAACAGCGGAATGAAAAGCATTCGAACCAAAATTACCTTATGTCTCATTTTAACTGTCCTGATCAGTCTGGTTGTATCAGGCGCTTTCAGCATCGCACTGAATTATAGCAGCACCATGTCTACAGTGGAGCAGATGATGACGGAGACTGCCGTGCTGGCGGCGGGGCGTGCCCAGCAGGAGCTGATGGCATACAAGAACGCTGTTATGGAAATCGGGTGTATTCCGGAGCTTGCGGACCCGGATGTGCCGGTGGAGGAAAAGAGAGCCGTTATTGACGACCGTGTAGCCATGCATGAGTTTCAGAGAGGCAATATTATCGGCATGGACGGGATCAGTATTCTGGACGGAAAGGATTATTCCGACCGCGAATATGTAAAGGAGGCCATGCAGGGTAATGTTTATGTATCAGAGCCTTTGATCAGTAAGGTTACGGGAGAACTGTCCATTATGGTGGCGGCGCCTTTGTACCGTGAGGAAGCGTACGGCTCCTCCGTTGTTGGCGTTGTATACTTTGTACCAAAAGAGACCTTTTTAAATGATATCGTTACCGCAATTCAGATCGGCGAAAACAGCAGGGCGTATATGATTAATAAATCCGGCGATACGATAGCAGATATTACGCTGGAAACGATTACTGTTCAGAACATAGAAACGGAAGCCCAGAGCGATCCGTCATTGGCGGCGCTGGCGGCGATTCACGCCGAGATGCGTCAGGGCAAGACAGGATTCGGGAGTTATACGAGCGGAACGGATGAAATGTTTGCCGCCTATGCGCCTGTAGAGGGTACGGACGGCTGGAGTATTGCGGTAACAGCGCCCCAGTTGAACTATCTGGCTTCTACGCGTGACGCCATGGTTATTAATATTGCAGTGATTGTGATCGCTATTGTACTTTCCACGGTCATTGCTCTGATACTGGCGATCAGGATCAGCGCGCCGATGAAGGCCTGCGCGAACCGCATGAAGCTGCTTGTGGAAGGAGATCTTGACACGCCAATGCCCAAAATTACCACGAAGGACGAGACTGGTATGCTTGCCAGATCTACGGCGGATCTGGTTGCAGGGCTGCGTACCGTTATCAGCGATATTGATTTTCTGCTAAATGAAATGGCAAATCAGAACCTGAATGTCCATACGGAGCACGAAGGAGTATATGTAGGCAGTTTTCGGAATATTCTGTTTTCCATGCGGAATATGAAAGGTCAGCTCAGCGGCGCCATGCGGCAGGTAAATCATTCCGCGAGCGAGGTTTCTGACGCCAGTAACCAGCTTTCCGCCAGCGCGCAGATGCTTGGACAGGGAACGACGGAACAGGCCAGTTCGGTAGAGGAGCTGGCGGCACGTATCAGCGTCATTTCCGAGCAGGTTAAAAATACGGCAAAGGGAGCGCTGGAAGCGCGCGGACAGACCCATCAGACCGGCGAGTCGGTTCTTCTTTGCAACCAGAAGATGCAGAATCTTGTGGAGGCCATGCAAAAGATTCAGGAAAGCTCCGACGAGATTGAAAAGATTTTGAAGACAATAGACGATATCGCGTTCCAGACGAACATTCTTGCCCTGAACGCTGCGGTAGAAGCGGCAAGAGCAGGAAGCGCAGGCAAAGGGTTTGCCGTTGTGGCGGAAGAGGTTCGTAATCTGGCCGGTAAATCCGCGGCGGCAGCGAAGGACACTTCGGTACTTATCGAGAATTCTACGGACGCAGTACATATGGGTATGGAAATTGCCCGAAATACGGCGGATGTTTTGCTTGAGGTCGTAAACAGCATTCAGGCTGTTGTGAAAGCTATTGATGAGATTGCAACGGTATCCAACGAGCAGTCAGAAGCGGTTGAGCAGGTATCGGAAGGCATTAATCAGATATCCATTGTCGTACAGAACAACAGCGCGACTGCCGAGGAAAGCGCCGCTGCAAGTGAAGAGCTTTCCGCCGAGGCTACCTGCTTAAAGGAAATGGTGGATCAGTTTACGCTTGCGTCGGAATAAGCATGTAGGAAGACAGGCGGTTCGAGGAGCGGAATATGGGGTTTTTTAGTCAGGCGGGGAAGAAAAAGAAGAAAGGACAGCCGGGTTATAAGGAGGAGTTTCAGGAGATTGCGGCTAAAGGGGGCTCTCCAAAGAAAAATGAGCTGGAGAAAACCATGTTCCTGACACCGGAAGAGCGGTATATTTCCAAAGGGAAGGAGGGGCGCCGTACCGAACAGGAGGAAACGGCGCCTGACTGTTTCGGCGAAAGAACCGTCCGTGGGGAACCGATCATTATAAACGGCCCGGATTATCTTCTGCGCATCAATGAGACAAGAATGGAGGCTTTGGTTACGTTATACCGCCGTTTTACCACAGCGGAGCTGGATGGTCTGCTTAAGGAAAACGGGGTCGTTTACGGTATCAGAAAAAAGGCTCTGGAAGAACTTGCGCAGGGGAAGCAGAATTATGAAGAGACCCTGATTGCAGCCGGCACTGCCGCAAAAGATGGCCGTGACGGCTTTTTTGAATATCATTTTAATCCGCAGCCTGAGACAAGGCCTATTATTCTGCCGGACGGATCGGTAGACTATAATGTATTGGGCAAGATAGAGCTGGTGTCAAAGGATCAGCTTCTTGTCACCTATCACCCGGCATTACCGGCTGTGATCGGCACAGATGTTCTGGGTCATACCATTGAGGCTTATGAGGGGCAGGGATTGCCGCCCCTACAGTGCAAGCGCTGCGAACTGGAAGAAACCGGCTGTAGGTATTATGCAAGCACGGAGGGCAATGTCACAATAGAGGGAAGATGCCTGACCGTGACGCCGGTCTACGTGATAGAAGGCAATCTGGACGCTGCCACGGGCGATCTGGATTTTCATGGAGACGTGTTTATACAGGGAAATGTTTTTGCCGGTGTTACCGTGAAAACAACGGGTAATATTACCGTAAACGGACACGTGGAAACGGCCAGTCTTTTTGCGGGAAAGGACGTTATTCTAAAAAACGGTATGCAGGGCTCCGGGAACGGCGTTATTCGTGCAGGCGGTAATGTGATGGCACGTTTTCTGGAACAGACCCAGGTGAGCGCCGGAAACGAAGTGAATGCGGGCGCTCTGTTAAACTGCGACGTGGAATCGGGACAGACGGTGGTAATTGCCGGTAACCGGGGATCTATTATTGGCGGTACGGTGTCGGCGGTGGAACAGATTTCGGCGGCTTCCATCGGAAACCGGGCCGCAGTCACAACCCAGCTGGTGATCGGTTTGGATTGTGAGTTCAAGTATAAAATGGGAGAGATTGACCGCCTGACGGAAGAGTATCAGGATAACATGAGAGACGCCGAGAAAGAGCTTGAACGTATCGGTTATCAGATACAATCGCAGCCTGTCACCCCTGAGCTGAACAGACTGAAAGCGGAGCAGATGCGAAAGAAGATTAATTATCAGCTCAAGTTAAAAGATATTACTGCAAAGCGGGAGCAGCTGATTGATATCAACCGCCGTTCGGCAGATGGGAAAATTGTGGTCAGCGGTACATCCAATGCAGGATGCGTGATTATTATAAACGGCGTGCGTGAGACGCTGCACTCAGAGTATCGGGATGTGACCTTTAAAAAGAGCAGACAGGAGATACGGATTATATCAAACAGGCAGTAAGGGAAGGCTATTTCGGACAGGCAATCTCCATGACCTGCTCGATCATTTGATGTAGAAGACGGCTCCTGAAGGTGTCCGCCGCCTGATAGTAGACTTCCTTGCCTTCCCTGCGGCTTACGATCAGACCGCTGCTTCGCAGAGGGCGCAGATGATGAGATACCGCAGGGCTGGACATATCCAGTATGTCGGCTATGTTAATGACACATTCTTCACAGTGGCATAACAGTCAGAAGATGCGGATTCTGGTAGTGTCGCCCAATTGCTTGAAAATTTCCGCAACCGCCTGAAAATCATTTATATTATCAAGTTGTGTCTGTAAACTTGAAATATTTCTTTCCCCGTGATGATGGGGCAGTTCTTTATTTGGCATTGCAGTTCCTCCGCATTCAATTTCTTTTTCAGCATTATACTACATTTTAAATGAGGAAACAAACATATGAAAGGGGTGTCCCGCAATGGTGCAAAAAAGTGAACAGGAAGCGCGGCTGGATTATCTGCTCAGGGAATTTAAGGAGGATTCCGGGCAGTACAGGAATCTGGAGACGGGTGAGGAATATGAGGAAAAGAGAATGACGCTCCGATCCCTTATGAATATCCGTATGCCCCGTTATATGCCGGAGGAAGTGCTTAAGGTACAGGACGAATTTCTGGCGGACGAGGCAAGGGAAAAAGGGATTATTACGCTTTCTGAGATTCCTGATGCGAGAGAGCAGTACGGGTGCGGCCATTCCTGCGCGGACAAATTGTCCGTATGGCAGGGTGATATCACAAGACTTGCCGTGGACGCCATTGTAAATGCCGCCAATTCTCAGATGCTGGGATGTTTTATCCCATGCCACAGATGTATAGATAATGTCATTCACAGCGCGGCGGGGATCAGGCTGCGTGCGGAATGCAGGGACTATATGGAGCGCAGGAGAAGGCAGGCAGGGCAGGGCTACGAGGAACCAACCGGGCAGGCGGTACTGACAAGGGGATACAGCCTGCCTGCAAAATATGTGATTCACACGGTGGGGCCCATTGTCGGAGGGCGGTTGACGGACGCTCTTTGCAGAGATCTGGAGAACTGTTATCGCAGCGTGCTTACATGCTGCGTGGAAAACGGCGCCCGCACAGTGGCTTTCTGCTGTATCAGCACGGGGGAGTTTCATTTTCCAAACAGAGAGGCTGCGAGAATTGCAATAGGAACCGTCACGGGTTTTCTGTCAGAATATGGAGAAAAGTTTGACCGCGTGATTTTTAACGTATTTAAGGATGAGGATAAGGTGATTTACGAAGAAATACTTAAAGCCTGACAGACGAGAGATTGTAAAGGCAAAAGAGAAAGGCCTGTTTAACGGCATCACCTATCTGATCAGGGATATGGATTTGTGTTAAATCACGCGTATCACCGATTTTTTAAAGAGAAATTTGCATTTTACCGCCGCAGTGAAAAGCTGCTGACAAGCTGCTGCAGGCGGGCCGCCTGCTCCGACAGCGCCTGACTGGAAATTTCGCTTTCCTGTGCAGTCGAGGTGTTAGATTGTACCACACTGGAAATCTGGCCGAGAGATTCTGACACCTGACCGATGGCTTCGGTCTGACGTTCTATCGCTTGCGAAACAGTATTCATCTGCTCTGTTATCTGAGTAGATTTAGCCACCACGTTTGTCACCGAGCTGGTCACTTTTTCTACTTCTTCATTTCCGCCGTTAGCCGCCTCGGTTGATCGCCTGATCAGCGCCAAGGTTGCCTTTGCCGCTTCATCGGATTTGGCGGCAAGCTCGCGAATTTCTCCGGCAACTACTGCAAAGCCTTCACCGGCTGTTCCGGCGTGAGCGGCTTCCACAGAGGCGTTAAGTGCAAGAATGCTCGTCTGCAGGGCGATGTCCTCAATGGTATCAATAATAAGACTGATTTCATTGGTAGACGACATAATGAGATTCATCGCCTGATTCAGGCTTTCGATATAGCTGCCGCTTTTTTGCATCTCGGTTCCGTTGAAATCCACCAGTTCTTTTACTTCCATGACTAATTGATCTGTTTTTTCCGCATCGCAATCCATATCCGTCATGGTTGCGGAAAGCTGTTCCACCGCACTGGATTGTTCCACGGCTCCCTGGGAGAGCATGGAGCTGCTGGAGGCCATTTGTCCCGCATTGGCGGAAACGAGGGCCGCCGCTTCCACAATATCGCTCAACGTGCGGTTAAGCTTTTCATTGATAATGCCGAGGTAATTTTGCAAGTCGCTGAAATCCCCGGGATAATCTGCGTTGACGGCGTCTTTTGTCAGATCGCCGTTGGCGATTGCGCCGAGTACTGTGCCAACCTCGTCAACAATAGCCCGAAAATTGCCAATCAGACTGTTAATGGATTGGGCCAGTATATGTACTTCATCCTTGCTATTTACCTCTGGAACAGGGCTTTTCAGGTCGCCCTGTGCAAGCGCGCGCAGTCGGTTGGTACAGTGGACGATGGGCTTTGCAATGGAAAGGCTCAGTAGGGCTGAAATCAGCATGACAACCACGCAGAGTACAGCAGTGACGGCAAGCTGTCGGGTATTTCTGACGTTGGCATCGTGCATGAATTCGTCTTCATCCATGGTTACCGCAACGCTCCAGCCGTCTGTTCCGGGGATCGGCGTATATCCCTGAATATTGCGTGAGTTATCTTCCGTATAGGTATAAAATGCAATACCGGTTTCACCGGCCAGCATTTTTGCTTCTATGGAGGCTAATGTCTGCAAATCCTGATTGTCCGGGTTTTCTTTTGCCTCTTCGGTAATATTTTCCTGTTCCAGTACAGCCTGCTCGTCTCCGCAGGCGATGGTGACGCCGTTTTTATCCAGTATATAGGATTCCCCTTCCTCGCCAATCTGAATTTCTTCCACAATAGACTGCAAAATCTGGGCGTCACATTGGAAATAGAGTACGCCGTGAATGGTATCACCTTCTTTGATTGGGGCGGAAACAAACAGGAAAATATCATCTCCATCCATATAGGGAGAAGACATATAGGAAGAGCCCTTTATGGCCTCCTGAAAAAAGGACTCCCCGGAAATATCCACGTCGTGGACGGCATCATAACCTTCTGTGTCGGTCATGCCGCCAAACCGCATATAATAGGACTCTACCTTTGACTGAATAAAGGCCTGCTTCTGTTCGGGCGTGGACTTCTGGTCAAAAAGAGTCGGATTTGACGCTATTTCCGCAACTGTAAGGGTATATGTGGAAATCATGTTCTGTGCCGCAGTAGCCGCGAGCTCCGTTGTTTCCGACAACGTCTTTTCAATCGCCGATATGGTGGAACTGCGGGTGGTTTTTACACTTTGCAGACTGCTAATGATGGAAACGCCTAATGTGGCAGCCATGACCATAAGCATGATTTTGGTTTGGATTTTTTTCATTTTTCCTGATCCTCTTTAAAAATTTTCCTTTTCCGACTCTATTATTTTACCTATACCTCTTAAAATTTTCAAGAATTTATTCCATATTAATGGTATAATGTCTCTATGGAAGCGGCGGCTTACGGAAAAGGGCCGTCCGGCTGTATAAAAATGATATCAAGGAGAAACAAAATGAAAAAATTTAACTTAAAATTCATGTTTGCGGGGGTGATACTCACCGTACTGCTTGGCGGATGCGCGGGCGGAAGCGGGACTGATTCTGTAGGCACTGAAAAACCAGTGGAAAACGGTTCTGCGCAGGAAACGGAAGACGCAGCGGGCTCTGGGACGGAAACCGTAACGGAAGGCGCAGGAATCGTTTTTACAGGGCAGGATCTGGCCGGCAATTCAGTTTCCGAATCCGTTTTCTCAGAATCGAAGCTGACCATGGTTAACGTCTGGGCCACTTACTGTAATCCCTGTCTGAGTGAGATGCCCGGTCTTGGCGAGCTGGCGGGAGAATATGAGCCGGAGGAATTTCAGATCATCGGCATTGTCAGCGATGTGCCGGAGGGTGCGGATGAAAAGGCAATCGAAGAGGTTGCTTCGCTGATTGAGGCGACAGGGGCGGACTATCCCCATCTGCTTTTGAACGAATCTGTTTATTACGCGCTTCTAACGGAGGTGACGGCTGTTCCCACTACTTTTTTTGTAGATGAAAACGGAGTGGTGCTGGACACGGTTCTGGGTGCGATGAAGAAGTCGGCATGGGAGGAAAAAATCAATGCGCTTTTGGAAAAACAATAAACGGGCGGCCTGGCTGTGGGGCGTACTGCTCGGGACCACATTTCTCGGTTTGGGCGTGGCGCAGGGACAGCTGGCGGTTATATGGAGAAAGGCCACAATGATCTGCATGGAGTGTATCGGGATTGGGTGAGTGTATGAAGAGACTGAGACTTGGCGTACAAATTGCATTTACCATTCTCACAAACGGATACGCATACGGCTTTGCCAGTGGGAAGATATATCGGGGGAATCTGAAATATGCCTGCGTACCAGGATTAAACTGTTACTCCTGTCCGGGTGCGGTTGCATCCTGCCCCATAGGGGCGCTGCAGGCGCTTTTAAACCAGAAGGGATTTCAGATTCCGTTTGCGGCTCTGGGATTTTTCTTTCTGTTTGGAAGTCTGTTAGGGCGTTTTGTCTGCGGATGGCTGTGTCCCTTTGGACTGGTGCAGGATCTTTTATACAAAATTCCTGTTTTTCGCAAAAGGAAAACCCTTCCATTTCACCATGTTTTGAAGTATGGAAAATATGTTGTGTTATTTCTTCTGGCGGGCGCCGGATCTCTGTTTCTCTTTGGGGGATTTGCAAAGGTTCCCGCATTTTGTAAATATCTGTGCCCGTCGGGTACGCTGTTTGGGGCGGTTCCGCTGCTTGCCGCAAACGAGGCGCTGCTTAGCCAGATAGGAGGGCTGTTTTTCTGGAAACTGGGCATCCTGTTGTTTATCATTATTTTGTCGGTCAAAGTGTACCGTCCTTTTTGTCAGTATTTGTGCCCCCTTGGTGCAGTCTATGGGTGGTTTAACCGTTTCAGTCTTGTTCGGATTCAGTGGGAAGAGGAGAAGTGTATTTCCTGTATGGCCTGTGAGAAAGCCTGCCCGGTGGCGCTTTCCCTTCAGGAAATATCCCGATCCCCGGAGTGCATCAGATGCGGACAGTGCGTGGAAAGCTGTCCCGTTAAGTGTCTGCATTTTACTGTTAAAAACGCCGGAACAGACAGGGGGTAAAGGGAAGGCAATATTATCACTGTGATAAATAACCGATTGAATTTGTAGGCAGCGCTGTTTTGTATGAACCCGGAAACCATATCCATCATGCAGGCGGGTGCCGCCCATAAGTTCACTGCGGGAGCGGAAGGGTTATATCTGTTTGCCAAATTTATGCCTACGTTATAATCCGGGAGTGAAACGAACAGTGTAAGATAAAGGGAGTTATGTTGTGAGGGAAACGGGCAGAGCAGAATTTACAAGGAAAATGAAGCGTACGCATACGATTTTACTGCCGGATATGCTGCATTATCACAATGCGCTTTTGCAGGCGGCTTTTGCCGCCTGTGGTTATCATCTGGAAATTCTGCCCGAGGAACAGAATCTGCCCGGCTATTCTCTGCCTTATATCAGCAGTGACTACTGTTTTCCGACTGTGCTGATTCTGGGGCAGGTATTGGCGGCGGTTCGTTCGGGCCGGTTTCAGCCGGATCAGATTGCGTTTATGGAACCGCAGGCCGGAGGAGCATGCCGGGCAGGCAATATTTACAATTCTATGATAGAAAGCCTGAAAAAAGCCGGATACAGTCAGATCCCGGTTATTTCCTTAAACGCTTTCGGGCAATATAAACATCCGGGTTTTACGATTACGCCAAAGCTGCTGTTTTGCGCGGTTGCGGCCGTTTGCTTTGGCGATCTGCTTATGACGCTTTATCAGCAGGTAAGACCCTACGAGTGCAGGCGGGGCGACGCAAAGGCCTGCTGGCAGCGCTGGAATGATAAATTGTGCAAGGATATCGCTGCCGGCAAAAATATTTCCGCAAAGAAACGAAAGGAGCGCTACCGGCAGATTGTCCGTGACTTTGCGAAAATTCCGATGGAAGACAGAAATATCCGACGGGTCGGGATTGTGGGGGAGATTTATATTAAGTTTTCTCCGATTGGCAACAGGCATTTGGAACAGTTTTTACAGAAGCAGGATTGCGCGTACCGCATGGGCGGGTTTGTAAATTACTGTATTTATCTGGTGGACAGTGAGCAGGAAGACCAGGAGCTTTGCGGCGCAGGGCGCATGGAACGGAAGGCCTGCGATATGGTGCTGCGTTATCTGATCCGCATACAGAATGATATTAATCAGAGTATCGTGCAGGAAAGCCGTTTTGCGCCGGATGCGAATTTCGCAGAAATGAAAGAGCTGGCGGCGCCGATTATCAACAGGGGATGCCGCACGGGAGACGGCTGGCTGGTCGCGGCCGAGGCAGCGGATCTGATTGAAAGAGGCTATGAAAATATTTTGATTGTGCATCCTTTTGGATGTCTTGTCAGCCATGTGTGCGAGCGTGGCATTTTAAAGAAGCTCCATGAGCGGTATCCGAACGTCAATATTCAGACTGTGGAGTATGATTATGATTCCGCCAATACGCTGCGGGAAAGCCGGATTATGCTGGGGATCAGCGGCAGACGTTCATAAGTTATGAGTGAGTTTCTGGAATTGTCCAGTTACTACCGACGGACGTCCAGATACAACAACTATTCTTTTCTTCTCCTGAATTTTGCCGATAAAATAAATAAGGAAAAGGATCCTGATTACAAAAAAGCAGCGGCACGAGGAGAAGAGGATTGAATATAGCGGTTTGCGACGATGAAGAAAATATACGCTGTCTGATAAAGAAGCTGATAGAAAAGCAGTCGAAAGACTGTCAGATCATGGAGTTTTCTTCCGGCAGGGAATTGCTGCATTTTTGGCGGCAAAAAGACAGAGAACAAATAGACATTTTATTTCTTGATATTTCCATGGATGGAGCCGACGGTATGGAAACGGCGGAACAGATCAGGGATTGGAAGGTGGAAAAGAACGAACCGCTTTGGGGCGGCTTGCCGCTTCTGATCTTTGTAACAGGTTACCCGGAGTATATGCCGAAGGCTTTTTCTGTCAATGCTTTTCAGTATTTAGTGAAACCCATAGACGAGAGAGAATTTGAAGACGCGCTGAAAAAGGCGCTCAGGGAGTGCCGTTATTTGGAAGCCAAAAAGAACACCGAGCCGAGAGAAATCCTGATTCGGAACGGAAATGTGACAAGGAAGGTTCCAGCGGACGATATTTATTATATTGAGAGCAATAACAGGAAAATTATGGTATTCCTGCAAGATGAGGAAATCGGGTGCTACGGAAAGATCAGTGAGATGGAGAACGAATTGCGGGAAGGCTTTTTTCGGATTCACAGGGGATATCTCGTGAATATGAAATATGTGGAAAGATACAGCCGGACGGAAGTGCAGATGAAAAACGGTAAACGTCTTCTGATCTCCAAATATAAATATCAGGATTTCATAAAGGCTTATCTGGAATATATTTCGGAGGATGGCGGATGAGTCAGGAGGGATACGAATTATTTGTCAATTTATGCGGGATATACCATATTCTTTTACAGATTATACTTTTTCTGATTATCTGGGACATTTTTTATAAATCGGAAAGAGAGAAGAAGACGCTGCTTTTAATGGGTATCTTTGCGGCTGTCAATATATTTCTGTATATAAGCCCTGGTGTTCCGGGCGGATTAAGATATGCGGTATCGGCGGTTATGGTATTGGGATACTGCCATGTGAAATACAGAGGGCGTCTGGAAAAAGCCGTTTTTACGCTGCTCCTGTTTTATAATTTTCATGGGATGAGCTTCCTGATTGCAAGCAGCATATACCAGTTTGTGATGGATGGGATGATTGCAGGTCTGGACATATGGGACGCGGAATATATGTATCGGCTGTACAGATGTCAGGTAGTCGGGATGGGACTGAACGTTTCGTTGTATACAGCGGCTATTTTACTCATGACGGGGATTATAAAACAGATCGTAAAACTGCCCCTGTCCATGAACAGGCAGGAAGCCGTTTTTTTGTCCGTCCTTAATGTGGTAGGCGGGATGTTGACGTGGATGGTCATAGATATTTCGGCCGTACAGATTGACAGGGAAATCTTTTTCCTTTTTGTCCAGAAAAAGGAGATGGTCTGGAAAATACCGATGATCGCAATTCTACTCTGTGCCGGCGAAATTTCGGCGATCTGTATTTTTCAAAAGTACAAGGAATTGCAGGAGGAGAGAGAAAAGCATTTTGTGGAAGAGCAGCAGTTGAAAGCCATGAAAAGGCGGCTGGAGGAGGCGGAAAACTTTTATGGGAGCATCCGCAGGGTAAGACATGAGATGAAAAGCCATATGGCAAATATTAAGGGTCTTGTTGCGGGAGAAAAGTACGGGGAAGTGGAAAAGTACATTGGTAAGCTGGATGAGACCATACAGGAGCTTACTTATAAATTCAGTACGGGAAACGCTGTTACGGACGTCATTATTAACGACAAATACCGGCTGGCCAAAGACGCCGGGATTACATTCAGCGTAAAATTTGAATACAGAAAGACGGATACAATTTCGGCTTTCGATATGGGAGTTGTACTGCATAATCTATTGGATAATGCGCTGGAAGCCTGTGAAAAGCTGGATCGGGAAAGGCGGTATATCAGCCTGAACTTGAAGAGAAAGGAACATTTTCTGCTGATAGAAGTAGAGAACAGCTTTGACGGGATGCTTATATGGGAGGACGAAGAGAAGATACCGGCGACAACGAAGCAAAGCGGCCTGCCTGACATCCTGATGGAGCATGGCGTTGGCTTAAAAAATGTAAAAGATGTGGCGGAGCGCTATCTGGGATATATGGATATCAGAGCGGAGAAAGATACCTTTAGGGTTATTGTTATGCTGCAGCAGAAAGAGGAAGTTTAAAGTGCAGTATTGAGACGAGATTTGCATGAGGACAAACAAAAAGGAGGACAGTGCAATGGTAAATTTAGGAGAGAGGATTGGAACAATGGTATTTTCCCCATCAGGAAACTATATGGTTGGGGCGTCACAGAGGAAAAATGCGGAAGTTCAGAAACGGAGCCAGAATAAAATAGACGCCAACCTGCGGGACAGTGTTGAACTTACCGGCGTAAGGCAATTAAAGGAAGCGGAACCGGCACAGGATAAGGGCATAAAGGATTATTATTCCTATTTACAGAAGAGCTTTGACTGTGTGAGGAATGGGAACGTTACGATTGCGGGCTCTTATCTTAAAGAGTGTGCTGGAAACCCGGAAAAGGCGAAAGAACTGGAATCCAATCTGTCCTATTTTAAAGAAGGATACGAAAGCGGACTCAGGAACGCAAAGGCGAATGCCAGGGCTATGGGGGCAAGGCTTGTTGATTATTCAGAGAGCTGGAGCATCGACAGCAAGGGAAATATAACTGCCATGGCGTCCACCACACTGACCTCCGAAGACGGGGCAAAAAACTGGAAAGACCTGGCGGACAAGCGGCTGGAAAAATTGAAAGAGAAGAAGGAGCAGCAGGCGAAACAGCGGAGAATGGAGCAAACGGGCGATGTGGGGAAGCTTCGTCCAATGAGCCATGGAGTTTCAGATATCGTGAGTGAGTTTGAAAAGGTTATGTCCAAGATAGGAGGCGGTTCCGAATCCGATGAGACAAAATTTAAATCCATGGAAGATTATATAAATAAGATGCCGGAAGCCTATCAAATAATGAAAGACCGAATAGAAAAAAAGTATGCGGCACCCGTCAGACAGAAAGAGTATTATACGGCGGCGGATGGAAGCATACAGGAGCTGACAAAGGAAAGAGAGCTGGGAATGCTGGACAGCGCATATGAGATGCACAGCAGATTTGTGGCAAAAAGTCAGCGGATACAGAGCGAATTGCAGTATGTGTCAGATACGGTAAGCGAGGAGGAGCTGAGAGCGTACAGAAAAAGTCTGAAAACTTTATGATCAAATGGAGATAATGAAACTTTTTAATACTCTGATTCGTATTACTTACAGATAACAGACAGCAGAGGAGGAGTTGGAAATGGGAGTCAGTAGTGTAAATGAGGCGGGTTCCACATGGGGAGCGGCGTTCAGGAATAAGCCAATATTCTTTATGTCGAGAAAAGAAATGGATGCTTGTTTCGATGCGAACGGGGTACTACGTAAGAGCAGGCTTAAGAACGTGGAACTGCGGGAGGACACCTGCACTCTCAGCAGCAACAACACTTACCGCAGACCGAACACCACCTATGAGATTTATGACAAGGATAAGGGCAGCGCGTTTCTTGACTTAAACTTTCTGATCAAGGATGAGACCAGCAGCCTGAAAGGAAGCCTCAGCGATAAAAAGGATGTGGATTTCTATAACTTCACCATCCCATTTCCGAACTTTCAGCGCAATTACTTTGGCGTCGAGGTTTATATCGATATGCCGGAGGGCTGTGATTACGACCTTACCCTGTATGACGAGTATGGCAATCAGGTAGGGAAGGCGGAGTGGGACGGCGAAGGGCGGAAAAAGCTGTCCGTTCCGAATTGGGATATGGATACCAAAAAATATTGCCTCAAGGTAGAAAACGGAAACGGGGAAGAAGTATCTCCGAATGATTTTTACAGGATCAGTTTTCATATCACCGATAATAAGGAGCATGAAAAGACGGATGCCGTCAGGGAAGCGTATGGAAATCTTTACAGCGCCTACAGCCGGAAAGACGAAAACTGGCGGGACTATCTTGACCGATATAATGAAGTTCTGCGGGAGACGGAGCAGAATTACCGGAAAGAGCTGGAAGAACTCCACAAAAAACAGTTTGCGGGACTGCCGGAGGGAAAGAAGTATCAGGGCGGGCGCACCGTGGACGAACTGCTGCAGGACATGGCAGAAGGGAAGGAACTGAGCGAGGCGGAGCGGGAGTATGTAAAGATCTTTGCCAACCTCAAAGATGCGGAAAAGGCACAGCAGAAGGCGGAACTGAAAAACGATTTTTCGGATGATTTCGTAAAAGATCTGGAAGGCATGGGCATTTCCCGTGAGGACATAGAGGGGATGCAGGTACGGATCGGAAGCAATGGAACGGTGACCGTGGACGGGATAGAGGAGGAAACTGTCCGGGAACAGGTGCAGAAACTGGTGGAAAAAAAGTATAGCGACAAGATGTACCAGTATTACATAGGGACTGCTGACAGCGTGGGGAATCTGCCTGAGAACGCATACCAATATGCTACGGACGTGCAGGAGGTGAAGCGTTACCTGAAAGGCGTTACCGGACAGGATGTCTCCTTGCAGAATCTTTATATGCTGCCTGATGGAAAGATCGGCGGACTGCCGAAAAAGGCCGATAACCTGATCAACAATACGAAGGATAATGTTAAGGTCGATCAGATGCGGGATGCCCTCAGAAATATCATAGGAAATATCGGGGTGAGCGGCGATGTGGGGATTCCCGATTTTACGTCACAGTTCCAGTTTCAGCATGGGGCGTTTTCTGTTGTGGACAGCGGCTTTGCAGTGGATATGGGCGCATTGGATGGCCGGCTTACACCACAGTCCTCCGGCAATATGTATTCCGATATGTATAAGTACGGATTTAAAATAGTTTTATAGGAAGCGGGCATTTAATCAGGTTGTAAAAGGAACGTCACTGCGCGGGACAACACTTATAGCTCGCTTTGAATCGAATGCCGGGCACCTGTATAACGCCCGGCATTCGTGCGCTGTTTCATGATATGGGATTTTGCCTGTATTACATAAAGTTTTAAGATATCCTTAAGTCGATTGAACAATGAACTAAAATGTGGTAGGTTTAAGACAGATACAGTAAGAATTGATTTTGAGATAACTGAAATAATAATTGTATCAACAAAGGAAAAGGACGGTAGTACGGATGAAAAGTAAGCTGTATTATGTACTGTATTTTTTGTATGCCATTGTCGTGGCGTTTGTTCTATATCTGAACGGCGTATTTACGGGAGAATGGAGTTCTCTTACGAATCTGGTTATCAATGTTGTATTTCTGGTTATTATCGGTATTATTTTTATTATATCTTCCGTCAGCTTTGGAAGGCTTAACAGAATTACCTATGAGCTGGAAGATGTTGCCATTCGTCTGCAAAAGGAATATAAGGAGGCGGGCGGAAAAAACCTTTGGGCGAATTATAAGGATAATGGCAAAGCTTTTGAGGAAAAAGAGCTGCAGGATGCGTTTAACAGGTATCGTCTGCGGGTAAAAAAGACAAGGCGGGGCGCAGACGCCTCCTGCGATCTGGGAGAATATATCAATGAGGATCTTCTGGATCGGGCGGGCATGAACTTTTTTAATTCCGGCGTTTCCGGGACATTAACGGGTCTTGGAATTTTGGGAACGTTTCTTGGACTTTCCATGGGGCTTGGCGCATTCAGCGGGGACGATATTTTTACCATTTCTGATAATGTAGGCTCCCTGCTCTCCGGCATGAAAGTGGCTTTTCACACTTCGGTGTACGGCATCCTGTTTTCCCTGGTTTTTAATGTGGCTTACCGGGGTATTATGGCGGACGCCTATGAGACGCTGAATGAATTTTTAACAGTGTTTCGGCAGACTGCGCAGCCGGTTGGTTTGAAAGATGATGAAAATGCCGCTACGATGCTTGTCTATCAGGCAGGCATGGCAAATTCTCTGAAGCAGATGCTTGAGTTGCTGAAGGGCAATGCGATGGAGCAGACGGCAGGTGTGGAGCGTATCGTGAATCAGTTCACCACACAGATGCAGTCCGCTCTGGATACAGATTTTAAGAAACTCGGAAGCGCCTTAAAGAATGCGGGAGAATCGCAGACAGCCAATGCAGTTAATGCGGCAGAGATGGTGGAGGCAGTTACCGCGCTGGTGGAGGTAAACCGTAACGTGCAGGAGGCGCTTGTCAGGGTGATGGAAAGGCAGGAGGCATTTGCGGGGCAGCTGGAGGAACAGAAGAAAATGCTGGCTGATACATGCAGCGATATGAGCGATGAGATCAGCAGCCAGATTTACACATTTGAGCAGATGAGGAATTTGTATGAAAAGTAGACAGAGGGACAGGGAGGCTTTCAGGGAGCACAGCTATTGGCAGTCTTATTCGGATATGATGGCCGCGCTTCTGTTGATTTTCATTTTGATGATCGCCATAACCCTTGCCATATACAGACAAAAAACGAATGATCTGGAGAAAACCAGACTGGAACTCAGTACGGCGCAGAGCGAGCTGGACGCGACGATTGAGGATTTGGAGCTTTCCAAGGCGGAACTGGAGAAGTCCAATGAGGATCTTGCATCTTCTCTGGCGGAGCTACAGCAGGCATACGAGCAGGCGGCTCTGACGCAGGAGGAGTTGAATAATGCCTATCTGGAGATTGAGAATGCCAGACAGGAATTGACGACGACCAAACAGGAGCTGCAGGACATCGTCGGTATCCGCACGGATATCATCGGGGCCTTGCAGTCTGCTTTCAGTAATTCGACGATGAAAGTAGACGCCCAGACGGGTTCCATTACCTTTTCTTCCGATGTGCTTTTCCGCTACAACAGCGCTTCCCTTACCGCAGACAGCAGGGAGACGTTAAAGAATATTATTCCCATGTATCTGGACGTACTGTTGCAGGATCAGTTCCGGGATTATATTGCAGAGATCATTATTGAGGGACATACGGATACGGACGGCGGCTATCGGAGTAATATGGAGCTTTCCTACGAGCGGGCAAATGCTGTGGCGGACTTTTGTCTGAACAGAAGAAACGGTCTTGGCGAGACGGAGATTGAGCAGCTGCAAAAGATTCTCACTGTCAACGGAAAGTCGTGGAGTAATCCGATTTACAAAAAGGACGCGTCCGGCAATGCTACGGAAGAGGTGGATATGCCGGCGTCCAGAAGAGTAGAGATCAAATTCCGTCTGAAAGAGGATGAAATGATCGAGAAGATGGCGGGGATTTTGGAGTAGCGCTGAGAGAAGTGAGGAGGCTTAAGGAAGTTTATCGAAACACATATGTACCTACTGTTTTGAGGGATAGGATTCGAATGGAAAAATTAGGAAGCCGAAATCAATAAAAAGATCTTTTATCAGGGTGGTAGCTGCTACAATGTTTATTGTTTTTGCGGCATCTGCCCTGACGATTTATGGAAAGGAATGACGAAAAATTTGAAAGAACTTTCATGTATGAAAATGAAGGATTCTGCAAGACGAGCTTCCAACAGTGATCAAAGCAGCATGCTTGACAGGATATCAGAGTTTTTAGTGCAACATGCGAATCCCTCGATTGTTTATCATGTTAAAAACGATATTCTGAAAAATATCGCAGACGACGAGAAAAGAGGTTTGCAAGATAGGATTTTGCAAGAGAAAATAATCCAAAGTATCATTACATGCCAAAAAGAAAACGGTTGGTTGGGCAATGGTTTTCATGGGTCTAACAAAAATGCAGGACCATATGAAAATCAAGAGGTTGGTGTAAAATATCTCGGCGAAAAACTGGTGTATAAAGATACTCCTGTTTTGAAGAATGCAATAGATGCATTCAAGATTATATTCCCGAAATTGTTCGGCGAAGGCGATATTGACTGCAACAGATACGCAGCTGCCGGCTCTGACATCATTAAAGCTGCTTGCGTTGCAAGAGCTGGTTATGAAGACGCCTTTGATATTACAAAAGAAATTACCACGGCACTGGAATCTTTTAGAAGAGTTACTGAAATAAAATCGGTGACAGATATTGTGAAAATAAGAAGGAGACGTCCCGAGCGGATCAACCCCGAGGGTATCGTATACGTTTTTAACGACTATGAAAAATGGCCCTGTTGGTATCATCTGGATATTTTGGCTCATACAAGCAGTTGGCGGAACAGTGAGAATATAGCAATGCTGGCGGATTCTTTTAATAAGTTACTGAAAGATACAGGCTTGAATTATTCACCTGCCTATTGTGTAGATATTGGGCATTTGGTTGGCTGCTGCGGTGCATATAGGGAGGGCATGAAACTGGGTATAGAAACTGGCGGAGAGTATTATGTATTTCTGGATTTGGTAGAGTATATGTGCCGATGTGGTTTATACAGTCTTGTTCCACCGCTAAAAAAAGAGGTTGATATTATTTATAATTCTATAGATGAGCAGGGGATATGCCGTGCAAACTATGTCGAAAAGGCACTTAAAGGAATGGGATGCTATGGTGGCGGACAACTGGAGGTAGACTGGAGGAGCAGGACCAGGAAACTTTGTGATGTAACATACAGAGGACTGTTGATACTGTATCATTCGGGATTACTGACACACTAAGAGTGAGTCTTGCCTTATCCCCCATTTGATGGACAATGAAATGCCCTATTTTCTGATCCATATTCTGGTATTTATCATAGGGGATGCCGGATATCCAGTGGGTAAAGCTGCAGGAATCATCTTACATATCTGTATTCTGCTGTTCATGCAGTCGCTTTTTTTCAAAAAGATATTCCAGAAACTATAAATACGGTGGAGAAACGGTTTTTCTGATGATACCCTGTGGTGCTGCATTGTGCATTTCAGTTATGGTAAGCCGGATCACTTCTTCTCTTGCAAATGTCATATTGTTCCAGAAAATGGTACAGTACCATGAAGAGAACGGGAAACGTACTCTGCTGGAAAATCAGGTGCGGCAGATGCGGAAAGAGATTGCACAGATACAGGATATCTATACCGATATGCGGGGGCTTCGGCATGATATGAGAAGCCATTTGGCCAATATCTCCCTGCTTACAAAAGGCACGATAGACTCTGTGAATGAAGAGCTGGGAAGCTATATCGGGAAAATGGAGGAAACGGTCAGCAGCAAGGAAAACGGGGAGCTGCATGGGATCGGCAGGATGATAAACACAGCTTTTACAGGCGCAATCGGACTTCGCTAGCCATTGTTACATTCTAACAAAACAAACAAACTGGCAAGACAGCGGGCGGCGCTCTAACTTTTGTCGGGAGCAGGCAGATCATACCCAATTATGCCGTGCCAAAATGAACGCAGGGCCTTTGCCGGGAATCCGGTGACGTGATAAATGTGGATAATAACATTGCTCGGTGGAATAACATAAATTGGATAGGGAGCGGTTATAAAGAGGGGGATACATTTACCGCAATGAAAGTTAAGTTTCCGAGGCGTTCCATTTAATAGATTTTAAAATGTTATTTTCGTAAAAAGAGAGAGAAGAAAATATGATGCAGGTGGGATTAAACAACTACCAGAGTGGGAACAGCAATGTGGCAGAGCGGGCAGACAACAAAAATGTGGAGAAAAAAACAGAGGACAAATACGCCAGCGTATCCGCATATCAGGCATATCTGAAGGATAAGTTTTCTTGTTTATCAGCGTCTGAGTATAAGGTGACGATATCGACGGCATATTTGGAGAAATGTATCAAAGATCCCAAAGAAGCGGAGCTGTGGGCAAAGAATCTGGCACATATACCTGCCAGCAAGCATATGATGACCGCATTTTGGAATGCTCAGGGAGCAAGAGTTGTAAACGACGAATTGATTTTTGACGAAAACGGGAATTGCTGTGGCAGCCCTAATACATATGTGACGAACAACCGCGCATCATCAGGCGGCCATGTTCAGGACAAAAACTGGGAAGAAGCGTTTTGTCAAAGGAGCGAAACGCGAGAAGATTCATCGAACGGTATGAAGCCAATATTATGTAATTAAACGTTGCCTTATTAAAGGTGAGCCTGTAAAATTAGTGACAGAAGAAGTCGGATACATACGGTGTTAGTATTGCGAAGATAGAACAAAGTCGACGCTCGGACAACTTAATGATAGAAGGAGTATGGGCATAGCAGTCTTAAAAATATCCGCATGCCCAGAGGGTAAATGAAAAAAATATTTTTAGTCGAAGATGATAAGACGATTTCCAAGAATCTGATGCTTCTTCTCCAGTCAGAGGGATTTGCAGTCAGCCTTGCCTCCACGCAGAAAGAAGCAGTTGATATGCTTGCGGAAAACAGATTTGATATGGCTTTGGTAGATATATCATTACCTGACGGGAACGGTTTTGCCGTATGTACGGAAATCAAACAGACGCAGAACATTCCGGTTATTTTTTTAACGGCGTCGGGTGATGAAGCCAGCGTTGTTACGGGACTGAATATGGGAGCGGATGATTATGTTACAAAACCATTCAGACCACGGGAATTGATTGCAAGAATCAGAGCGGTTCTTCGCAAAGCAGATTGTCTGCCTGCCAGCTTTGACAGGAACGGGCTTTCGGTGGATACAGCCAGTGGCGTAGTCAAAAAGAATGGGAAAGAGGTCTTTCTTTCCGCGTTGGAATATCGGCTGCTGTTGATATTTATCAATAATCCTGAAAATATCATTACAAGGGACAGACTGCTGGACGAGCTATGGGATGCTGCCGGAGAATTTGTAAATAATAATACGCTGACAGTTTATATTAAAAGATTGCGGGAAAAAATTGAAGACGATCCTTCCAGGCCGCAGCTTATACTGACAGTTCGTGGCACAGGCTATCGACTGGGAGGCAGTTATGTTTCGGAATAAGGAAATACGGCGGATTGCCATATTATATCTTATAATTGTTTCTGTTACAACGGCAGCAGGCTTTCAGATCGGCACTATGGCAGGCGTGCTGGAGCTTCTTTCAGCCTGTTTACTGGGAATTATATTTTATATGTTTACCGGGGCGCGTTATCAGAGGATAGCAAAGTTGTCAGAGCAGATTGATCTGGTGCTACACAATTCGGAACATCTGTATATCAGTGAAGCTGAGGAAGGCGAGCTTGCCATTTTACAGAGCGAAATCCTTAAAATGACTTTACGCATCCGGGAACAGAATGATGCATTAAAAAAAGAAAAAAAGCATCTGGCGGATTCCCTCGCAGATATTTCACATCAGCTTCGCACGCCGCTTACATCAGTAAACATTATCCTGTCGTTATTAGAGAAAAATGCAGAGAAAAAAGAGCAGAAGGAGATGATAAGGGAAGCGGGGGAATTGTTTGGGCAGATGGATTTTTTGCTGACTTCCCTGTTAAAATTGTCCCGTCTGGATGCGGGAATTGTGGTTTTTAAAGAAGATCGGATCAATATTGTGAGTTTGGTATCCGCGTCGCTTCGCCCGTTCCTGATCTCGATGGAACTGCATCATATTCAAATAAAGACTGACATACCGAAAAAAATAGAAATTACAGGTGATTTCAGGTGGCTTTCAGAGGCATTTCAAAATATTATTAAAAACAGTATGGAGAGTGTGGACGATAATGGTGTAATCGAAATTATTTGCACGGATAATCCCATATTTACAGAAATTACATTCCATGATGACGGGGCTGGATTTAAAGAGGAGGATATACCGCATCTATTTGAGCGTTTTTATCGGGGAAAAGATGAGAAGGCAACGGGATATGGTATCGGACTTGCTCTTTGCAGAACCATTATCATGGGGCAGGGAGGGACTATTCTGGCAAAAAATGATCCGCAGGGAGGAGCGGTATTTACCATTCGCTTTTCGAAACACTCGTGCTGAAATGAGTGGTTCTGGTCTGATGCGATGACTTTTACAGTAAGGTGACATATTTTTGGCGAATGTGACGGATCAGTCACAAAAAAGTCACAAAAAAGTAAGTTCAAAATCCTATGATATGGGTGAACGGCAGATGATACGTCGGCGTATTTTCATTTTGCCGGTAGAAAATGACAGGAGGCTCATAGAATGGAATTTTTGAAAATTGAGGACTTGTGTAAAGTTTATGGGAAAGATGAAAACAGGGTTGTTGCATTGGATCATGTGTCCCTGAATATGGAGAAGGGCGATTTTACTGCTATTATTGGCAGTTCCGGTTCAGGAAAATCAACGCTGCTTCATGCGATAGCGGGGGTGGATATGCCCACAGGCGGTAAGATTTATCTGGATGGGCAGGACGTATATGCTCAGAGCAACGAAAGGCTTGCGGTATTTCGCAGACGGCAGGTAGGATTGATTTATCAGTTTCACAATCTGATACCTACACTTAACGTTGTAGAGAATATTACACTGCCCATTCTCATGGATAAAAGAAAAGTCAACAAAGAAAGGCTGGATGATCTGCTGGAACTTCTGGGATTGCAGGAGAGAAGGACGCATTTGCCTAATCAGCTTTCCGGCGGACAGCAGCAGCGCGTTGCAATTGGCCGCGCCCTGATGAATGCCCCACAGGTGTGTCTTGCGGATGAACCCACGGGGAGTCTGGACAGTCGTAACGGTCAGGAAATTATTCATCTCCTGAAAGAAAGTCATCGTAAATATCACCAATCACTGATTATTGTTACCCATGATGAAAACATTGCGTTGCAGGCGGACCGTATTATCACTATCGCAGACGGAAAAGTGGTAAGGGATGAAAGGCAGGTGACGCAGTCATGAATATTTTTCATAAGGTTGCGCTGCAGGGGTTAAAGAAAAACCGTACCCGTACATTTGTGACAGTAATCGGCGTGGTATTATCCGCCGCTTTATTTACAGCGGTTGCCACGTTTGGAACATCTCTTTTACAATATTTAATCAATGGCTCCATAGCCAAATGCGGCAGCTGGCATATTGATTTTGTGAATGTGGATTCGGACTTTGCGCAGGAAAGGATGGGAGACTCTGAGGTTACGGATGCCGCGCTATTTGAAAATATTGGCTATGCCTTGTTAGACGGCGCGAAAAGCGCTGAAAAACCTTACCTGTTCGTTGTTGGTTTCACGGATGAAACATTTAACAGCCTGCCGGTCACGCTTATTTCCGGCAGATTCCCACAGAATGATACAGAAGTCATAATTCCCAACCATATTTCCATAAAGGCGGATGTGAGAATCCCGGTAGGCGAAACGATTCATATTATGGCAGGAAATCGCGAAGCAGGCGGGAGCATCCTGACGCAGCGCGATCCATACAGGGATGGTGAGATCCTGCATATTATGGGGGAAAAGAATTATATGGTGGTGGGAACTTATGAAAGAGCGGGATTTGAAGAACATGATTCGCCGGGCTATACGCTGATCACGAGATCGGATGCGTTGGATCAGGCGGGGCGGTACAGTCTGTTTCTCACACTTGACAGTCCACAAAAGGTGAAGGAATACGGAAGCCGATTTGAGGGACTTATTCCTTTTGTCCTAAATGAAGAGGTATTGCGGTTTTATGGCGTATCAGAGAATACCCTGTTTAATGCCGTCATGTTTACGGTGGGAGGCATATTAGCTGCTATTATTATGATCGGTTCTGTTTTCCTGATTTATAATTCTTTTTATATTTCGTTGAATGAGCGTGTTCAGCAATTTGGCATTCTTATGTCAGTGGGAGCAACAGCCCGACAGCTAAAAAGCTCTGTTCTGTTTGAGGGCTTTTGCATTGGCGTGTTTGGCATTCCGCCTGGGATTGCTGTTGGTATTGGAAGCGTTGCCCTGTCACTGCCCGTTGTTGAAAAAAACTTTGCGACCATTTCTGCCAGCGATGTTGAGCTGGAACTATCGGTGTCTGTTTGGGCGCTTGCCATCTCAACAGCAGTCAGTCTTATCACGATATTGATTTCAGCATATATTCCGGCAAAAAGAGCGGTGGCTGTTCCGGTGATGGAATGCATCCGCCAGACAGACGAGATCAAAACAGAGAAAAAGGATGTTAAGATTTCCGGTTTTTCCAGCCGCATTTATGGTCTGGAGGGAATACTGGCGCTTAAAAATTTCCGCAGGAACAGACGGCGCTACCGCAGCGTCATATTATCCTTAACTTTAAGCCTTGTGCTGTTTGTAACAGGAAGCGCTTTTGGCAGCACTTTGAAAGGGATTGCGGAGGAATTGACGGTTGAAGTTGATGGTGACATTTCCTTTTATGCAGATGAAATGCCGCAGGGTGAACTTCTTGCTTTGCATGACAGATTAAAGAAAGTGGATGGAGTCAGTAAAAGCACATGGCAGTCTGATTTGATTTGTTCAGGCACGGTGGAAGGCCTTCCAGATGATTTTGCGGACGGTCGATTCCAGGCTGATGGCAGCATGCCAATTTACGTCCAGTTTATTGAAGATGCAGTTTATTATGATTTTATAGAAAGTCTTGGGTTTTCCATGGAAGAATACAATGGGCAGGATACAAAGGTTCTGGCTCTTATTCTGGATACGGTAGAACATAAGGTTTTTTTCACGGGACAGGAAATGGAATTTATTCTGTATTCTTCCGTGAAAGATGGTATGAAAACGTTTTGTACAACTATGGTGGACAATTATCCCCTCGACATGCTCCCTTATGACACAGTGCCGCAGTATCTGTTTCTTATGGTAGTTCCGTGGTCAATGAACAGCGCCTTTGAAGGATTGGAGAAAACTGCAAGATCAGGCCTGACTTTTTGGGCGGATTCACCTGCACAGACAATGGCGCAGATTCAGTCTGAGATCATAAGTGAAGGGATTAGCTGTGATTATACGCTGATTAATCTGTCTTCGGCAGTGGATTTGTTTCGCAGTCTGATTTTTGTTGTAGATGTGTTTACTTACGCATTTAGCGCGATGATTTCGCTGATTGCAGTTGCAAATGTATTTAATACCATTTCAACAAATATCCGTATCAGGAGAAGGGAACTGGCCATGCTGCGTTCTGTGGGGATGTCGGAACGGGGCTTTAACCGTATGATGAACTTCGAATGTTTCTTTTATGGGGTGCGTACACTCTTGCTTGGCGTGCCGACTGCCGGTATTTTATCATGGCTGATCTACAAGGGGATGGTAATGAGTGAGCAGCTTGAAGGATTTGCCTATCATTTTCCGTGGAAAAGTATGGGTATCAGTGTGCTTGGCGTGTTTTTGGCCGTTTTTATTACGATGCTGTATGCTACCAGTAAAATCAGAAAAGAAAATATCATTGATGCGCTCAGAGACGATTTGTAGAAAATGTATTGACAAATATTTGCTGACGGTATCTGCTGTCAATCGGTCTGAGAGCGCCGCAGCTCTATGAGGAAACCAAACAGCTCATTATGAAAGTACCGCAGGCTTTTTTGGAGACCTTTACCGATTACCTGAATCAGATGTGCGAGAAGGGGAAAATACCGGAGAAAGACTTTAAGAAGCTGGCATTGACCGTATTTTCGGCAACATTCGGTTACACATTTCTGAACGCATCATTCGGAAAAGAGCTTACAGATGTCGAAAAAGATGAGTACATTAAAGACAGTGTGCAGATGTTTATAGAAGGAATCAATCAGTAAGGTTTGGCGTTGGCGGGTGGCAATAATAGGAAACGACAAGAGGCGTTTCCTATATGGAAGCGTCTATATGAGGATAAAAATGGGCGAATTTTCCAAATAAAGGAAAAGAGGTTTATGGGTTAGCAGCATCTGGCTGGCAGGCTGCGGCCAACGTGTCGTTCCATGCTATTGCGCTATCTGACCAGGGATGAAACGCATGTTTTTTTGCGGGCTGATTCGTATTATCAATAGATGACAAGCTTTCTCAAATTATGACAATGAAATCAGTTTGTCTGATGCAGGCGTATTGGGACTTTATGAACAAGAAATAAATTCCAACGGCGGCATACTTACAAGAAGTCGCAGCCCAACAAGGTCAGAGCAGCGTCTTCAGCTTTTCGCCAGATTGGGGGAGGGAATGTAGGAATTAACTACTCGGACTTATAAGAAGAGAGCAGGGGCGGCTCTTAACGACAGAGTGGTTGACATAACAGTGACCCTTAACCACATCCCGGTGGAGAATGGCAGGATTAAAGGGCTGGACGCGCCCTTTGACAGATTGCTTAATGATCCGGGGCAGTAATGGCCGGGGGAAAGCCAGAGATTTATTTTAGATTTCTTACAAAGAGCTTTCTCAGGGCCATTTTTGCCTCCTTTTTAAGTCAGTTCCGTATCTGAATGAGAGCGTTCCTTACTTTACAAAGGCGTAAAGTAAAGAATGCTTTTTTGGCATGGGCATTATGTGAGCACAGTTGGATTAAATGAGACGGCAATCAGAAAATATATTCAAGACCAAGAGAAATACGATATCATGCAGGACAGACTCAGTGTAAAGGAATATGAAGACTCTTTTAAGGGTTAAGGAGAAGTGGTACGAACATCCCTTTAGGGGTTAGGTAACGCGTCAAGTGCAATAGTGACTTGAACGGAGAGAAAATCAGGAATCCCGCTCCCTCCATTTTATAACCTGTTTTTATCACCCCATTCACACATTCCATCTAAAATAGGAATTAGAGATTTTCCACGCTCTGTTAAGCTATATTCTACTTTTGGCGGAATTTGTGGATATTCTTTTCTATGTACTAATTGGTCTGCTTCTAATTCTTTTAAAGTGGAGCTTAAAGTCTTATACGAAATTTCACTGATATATTTTTTCATTTCGTTAAAACGAACGACTCCGAACTCCATTAAAGTATACAAAATAGTCATTTTATATTTGCCATTGATTAATGACAATGTATAGCTGAAACCTGTTGTTTCAAGACATTCATTTGAAATGCAGCGTTCACTCATTTTGCACTCTCCTTTAGGTGAGTATATAACTCTATTGTAAGTATCGCACTTATATGTGCGTACTTGATTTCGCTTCAATTCTTGCTAAGATTATAATATCAAAAGCAGAGAAAGTCAATCTCACAGAATTAGGAGGACATATTTTATGAGCAAAAAAATAGTTGTAATAACGGGAAGTCCCCGGAAAAACGGGAATAGCTTTGCTATGACAGATGCTTTCATCAAGACAGCCGAAGCAAAGGGTCACACAATCACACGGTTTGACGCTGCATTTAAAAAAGTGGGTGGCTGCCGGGCGTGTGAAACTTGTTTCTCAACTGGAAAAGCATGTTCTTTTGATGATGATTTCAATACGATCGCACCGGCAATTCTTGAAGCGGATGTTATCGTATTTACCATGCCTGTCTACTGGTATTCTATCCCGGCGCAGATTAAAGGTGTCATTGACCGTATTTTTTCTATGGTTGTAGGCGGCAAGGATATTGCCGGAAAGGAATGCGCGCTGATTACCTGTTGTGAAGAAGATGATTTGTCTGTAATGGATGGCGTTCGTATTCCTATTGAGCGTATGGCGGCATTGAATAAATGGAAAATGGTAGGCGAGGTTTTAATTTCCGGCGTATTAAATGTTGGCGATATAGACAAAACCGAAGGCTGCAAAAAAGCGGCTGATTTAGCCAATGTAATTTAAGGAGATAATTATGAGCAAAAAATCATTATTCTCAATGGAAGTCCAAGAAAAGCCGGAAACACAACGGCATTAACGGCAGAACTTAAGAAAGGCGCAGAGGAAGCCGGAAACACCGCGACAGAGTTTTTTCTTGACGGTATGAACATCTTGAAAACATTTAGAATGGAAAAGCATTGGAAAAGTGCTTTGCGGCGGTGTAATGGCGATGAGATATGGCCGGAACCCGAATTGCAGGAAGCCCTTCATTAGCAGAGCATATCCTCCTGTTGCTCCAATAACGGATGAAATATCTCCAGATGAGGGTTTTCAGTTCCTCAACTGTCATTCTTTCTGTGTCGTACCTTCCATAGATGAGCTCCTCCTTAATACGTGCCTGCATGCTTTCGCACCCTGCATTGTCATGGCAGCGTCCACCGGCGCGGTTCATGCTCTGAAGAATGCCATGCTTTGCAGCCGCCCTTCGGTAACTCGCACTGGTGTACTGTGCTCCCCGGTCAGAGTGGATAGCGGTTTCCCTGAGCGTCGGATATGAATGGACTGCGTTATCAAGTGTCTGTTTGCATCAGGATGCTTTCATAATTCCGTTTGGGCTGTGTTTGGGCGGTGTCTGCGTCCGATTTTCTCCATGACGCGGTAAACCGTTCTCTCGCGTGCGATTTCCTACACGACATCGGCTAAATTCGGATATTTCTAAGGATGGTCATTCTCTGCCCTTTGCAGACTTCCGACGGCTGGCGGCGAAAACAGTGCTGGCTTTTGTGGGCTTTCTTTTCTTTTTGCCATAATAATACCTCCAGACTGTGTAGTTTTATCTTACATCAGTCTGGAGGTTTACACAAACTTTGGGATAGTCCATTATGTAGGGCTGTTTTGACAGCAACTGTTTGTGTATTACCTAATTTTATTCGTTGCTTCCTGTCCTTAACATAGCACCTGGCCTTTTCACGAATTTCATCATTGCAATGAACATCTAATCCGCATTTCAGCAGCCCTAAATCATTTAAGCATGTTGGCAATACGTCAATCGCATCAGGTGAGTTCGCTGCTGTGAGAATAAATATCGCTTTTGTTTCCGAGGGGGATTTTTGCAGCATATCCGTAAACTGCTTTTCAATTCTTTTCATTTCCAGTCCTCAGGACGTAAGTATTACATTCATAATAACAACCTCCATAAATTTTGTTTTTTGATGTTCTGTCTGATGTGCCGTTCTATTGAGCAGTGGAAGAATTATCTTGCCGCGTCTGATGCACCATAAGCAAAGCTTACAACTACAGCATTGATGTATTTTTCAAAAGCATCGTAATATTCTTCTTCTGAAATAGTCTTTGTTTCATTCTCTTTTTCCATGGTATAAGAAACATTTCCATTTTCATCAAATTGCTCATAAATTCCGTCTGCCAGATCAATGGCACCAGATTTATCAACCTCAAAACGCTGCATACCGTGACTGGAAGCCGCATAGATGCCTGTTTCATCATAGGAAATAGGATATGCTGTTCCCATACTCTCTATCGTTCCTATATTTTTAACTTCTTTGTCTATCGGATAATACACATCACATGCAATTGAGGCCTGTTTCCCTGTGCCGTCATCAAACACTTGTGACGTAACAAGTAGAATCGGTAAAGGGGCATTCGTATGAATCACTGCAAAGAGCTCATTATCCTCCAAGCCGCCAATAGTTTCTTCATAAACATCATTATCTGTACTTCCTATTCCACGGTCTTTTCCACATGCGCATAACGAAAAAATGAGCGCACATAAAATGAAACATGAAACAATCTTTTTTACTTTATACATATTTTCAGTCTCCCTTTTTTCTGTTTTCAATCACATAACTTATGAACAATACCAGTCCGATCGCACCTGTAATCATGGATGGTATCATTAACCGCATATAATCAACAGGGGCGTTTGCATATTGCCCTGTTGCGATATATCGGTACAGCATGTACTGAGTACTTAGCGTTGTGCTTTGTAATGCAATCACATATGCGAAATTTAATACGCTGACCATGACAAAAATCAGTCCGCCTATGAGTAATAGCGTCATTTTCCTATTATGTAGATTTATTTTCATCAAATCTTCTAAAGTGATTTGTTCGTTATTTCTGTTTGTCACACTTGTTTCCGCCTCCCCTAGTAAATCATCTAACGACACATGAAAAATCCTGCTTAGTTTAACGATACTTTCCAAATCAGGAGAAGTGCCGTCTGACTCCCACTTGGAAATCGTCTGTCTGGACACATCAATTTTCTCTGCTAATTGTTCCTGTGTCATTCCTGAAAGTTTTCTTAATTGGTTGAGTTTATTTCCAATTTTCATTTTCATTGTCCTCCTTTCTGTGTGATTATAAAAAATTTCCGCTATTTTGTCTATCAACATATCTTTACATTTGGGCTCAATATGGCGACATTAGGGAAAATCTCGCAATTTTCTCTCATTTTATATTTTTCTATTGAGGGACAGTCAGTGTTTATAAAAACCGCATTGGAATCATTCAATTTTCCGATTATAATTATATGACGGTAATATTACAGAAAGGACGGGAGAATTTATGGAATATATGCCTGCACCACAGGCAGCAGAAAAATGGGGTTTCCGTGATAGCATAATGCGGAAAGGTAAAAGGATGTAGGATATCAGGGTGTCTTCTTCCCCGGCAGATACAGACACGGAAAGCCTACAAAGTCCGTAAACACGGAGTTTTTGGCACTACATAGCTTTCAGAGTTACATTATTTCCATGTGCTTTTAAGGTCCCTATGATAGTATACAGAACAATGGTAAAAACAAAATGAAAAAATGATAACAGGAGAAAAGGGCTACTCGATGGCTCTTTTTTTGTAATTCATGAATTTCTTTATTTCTAAAATAGAACATTCAAACATCATCAAATCCCCCAATGCACACAAAACCGTTTGTTTTTGTCCAGATAACCACCACGGGAAATAAAACCGATAAATCTGAAAAATGAAGATATTTTACAAGACGCAGGAAAAAATAAGATGTAAAATGGCTTTTGACAAGGAGGTAATCCACATGAAGAAAGAAATAAGGACAGTGGTATATGATGATGAATTGAGGATGGAGGCATACCGATTTGAGGGGATTGTGCAGCCTTTTCCAAGCCATTTCCATGAGCATTATGTTATTGGTTTTGTGGAGGATGGGGAGCGTGTGCTTTCGTGCCGTGACAGGGAATATGCCATAGAGGAAGGGAGCATTGTGCTTTTTAATCCGGGTGACAGCCATGCCTGCGTACAGAGTGATGAAGGGACGTTTGATTACCGGGGTTTTAACATTTCAAAGGAGGTCATGTTCGATCTGGCGGAGGAAGTTACCGGGAAACGGGAGCTTCCGGGATTTTCAAGAAATGTCATCTGTGATGAGGAGATAGCCTGCCACCTGCGCCTACTGCATGAGATGGTCATGAAAGGAACGGAGGAGTTTAAGAAAGAGGAAACATTGCTGTTCCTGCTTTCATACCTCATCCAGAATTATGGGAAGCCATTTGAAAGCTGCATCCCGGAGTGCAGGCAGGAGATTGAAAAAGCCTGCGAATATATGACAGCGCATTTTACGGAGCGCATTTATTTAGACCAGATATGCCGCCATGCGGGACTTAGCAAATCAACGCTGCTGCGGGCCTTTACGAAGGAAAAAGGAGTCACGCCGTACCGATACCTTGAGACAGTCCGCATCAATGAGGCAAAGAAGCTGTTATCGGAAGGTGTTCCGCCAGTGGAGGCGGCCATAAGGACAGGGTTCTCAGACCAGAGCCATTTTACTAATTATTTTAACCAGTTTATAGGGCTTGCGCCGGGTACTTACCGTGAAATATTCTCGGAAAAAGACGGGGACAGCGTGAATGAAAATACCATTCACGCGGAAGAACCGTCCGCAATGCGGACTTGCTGCAAGCAGCATTCTTCCCTGCTTGGTGAGATGAAGGAGGGGCGCTGAATGTGGAATAGGAAATCAGCCGGGCATCTGGCGGCGCTGTTCACCATCATCATATGGGGGACGACATTCATATCCACCAAAGTCCTGCTTACGGATTTTAAGCCGGTGGAAATACTGTTCTTCCGCTTTGTCATGGGATTTGCGGCACTCTTTTTGGTTTGCCCGCACCGTATGAAGGGAGTGGAGCGTAAGCAGGAGCTGACTTTTGTGCTGGCGGGACTGTGTGGGATATGCTTGTATTACCTGCTGGAGAATATCGCGCTTACATATACGATGGCGTCCAACGTGGGAGTCATCATCTCGGTTGCGCCGTTTTTCACGGCGATCCTGTCACGCCTGTTCCTAAAATCAGAAGGGAAGCTAAGAGCAAATTTTTTCATAGGCTTTGTGGTGGCGATGGCGGGTGCCCTGCTGATCAGCTTTAACGGCTCCCGGATGGAACTCAACCCGATGGGGGATTTGCTGGCAGTCCTTGCGGCTTTTGTGTGGGCGTGCTATTCCATACTGACAAGGAAGATCAGCAGCTTTGGTTGCCCGGTCATACTCACCACGCGGAGAACGTTCTTTTACGGCATCCTGTTCATGGTTCCAGCATTGTTCCTTTTCGATTTTGAAGTCGGGCTGGAACGGTTTGCGGATATGACGCATCTGCTCAATATCCTGTATCTTGGGTTGGGGGCATCCGCACTCTGCTTCGTCACATGGAACCTTGCGGTAAAGGTGCTTGGCGCGGTCAAGACCAGCGTCTATATTTACATGGTTCCCGTCATAACGATTGTGACCTCCGTGCTGGTGCTGAAGGAGCCGGTGACGTGGGTTTCCGTTATGGGGACGGTCCTGGCGGTTGCGGGGCTTTTCCTTTCTGAATATAGCGGGAAAGGAAGTGGGAACAGTGAATGAGCCTGCGATAAGGACGGAGGAGCAGATCATCAGCCTGTTCTCCGACAGGGAAGCTTTAATCTGCCGGGTATGGGCTGGAAAAATGCGGCGTGGTCGGTGAATGGAATTTAACAACGGATACCAGGGGACTTTGCATGAAAGAGAAAGTGCAGGGCGGGCTGTTCATGAAAAACGGGAACGCGGGACGGAATATGTCATGGCGATTGATGAGAACCTGCCGCTTGGCATCATAGCGAACACGGCGGCTATTATGGGCATTACGCTGGGGAAGCAGATGCCGGAGGTCGTAGGTGCGGATGTGTACGACAGGACGGGAAACGGGCATTTGGGGATTATAGAATTCCCGGTGCCGATTTTAAAAGGAAATGTGGAGGTGATCAAATCTATCAGTGAAAAGCTGTATGAGCCGGAGTTTACGGACTTGACGGTGGTGGATTTTTCAGACCTTGCGCAGGGGTGCAAGACCTATGATGAGTTTATTGAAAAGATGAAGGATGTTTCAGAAACGGAACTGAATTATTATGGGGTTGCTATCTGCGGGGCGAAAAAGAAGGTAAACAAATTGACGGGAAGTATGGCGCTGCTGAGATAAAGGGTATACAAAAGCTAACCGCCGCAGATGACTTACCACCATATGCGGCGGCCTGCCGTTTCTGCAGGCAGGTCTGATAGAAGAAAACCACTTGGAAAGCGGGGAAATCAGCGAAAATGTACGAAGAGGGCTGCTTGACGGCTCTTTTCTGCTTTCCATTCCCGAAAAATAGTCGTTTCGTGCAATGGGGTGAAAAACAGAAAAATTTTATGGTATAATTCAGTGGATGCTCTTACTTTAGCGGGAACGGTATCCTGCCGAAGTAATAAGAAACAGTGGAAAGGGGCATCAGCTTATGAAAATGCGGACAGAATACACCTGCCCTTTGGAATTGGTGCATGACATGATTAAAGGGAAATGGAAACCGATCATCTTATGGCGGCTGCGTCTAGGGGCGACATCCCTGGCGAAGCTGGAACGTGACATAGACGGCATTACACAGAAAATGTTGTTGGAGCAGTTAAGGGAACTGATGGATTACGGATTTGTGGAAAAAAAGTCCTATGAGGGATACCCGCTCCGGGTGGAATATTCTTTAACGGATGATATGGGAATGAAAATATTGGAGGCGTTAAGGATCATACAGCATATAGGGATTGACTATCTGAAAGCAAACGGCATGGAACATATCCTGGAGGAAAAAGGAGTAGTGCCGGATTAGTACCCACGAAAAAGTGGGTAATTTACTGTCCGGGAACCGCCGCTTAAAATATCATCATAAATCGAATTGGAGGATTCAAAGATGAATGTTACAAGCAGCGGTATTATAAACGGAGTAATCCAGCCCCAATATGGCGGGCATGGGGCGCAGTTCAATGAAAACGGTATAGCTGGACGAGTATACAGGGCGGAGAGCAGTCTGCGGAGCTTTCCTGTTATTACGGTGGGATGACGCCGCCGGATAAACCGCACATTTATGAACTTCATGTGTATGCCTTGGATAAGATGCTGGATTTGGCGAGGGGCTTTCTGCTGAACGAACTTTACCGTGAAATGGACGGGCATATCTTAGACAAGTTTACACTGAAAGGGATATATGAAAATTAAATGCCCGAAAATTGGCGGGCGTACAGTAAAAACGGTCTTGGCGGGATATGGGGTATGCTCGTTCTGCTGTTTGAGAGGTATTTCTGGTGCAGTCCATGTGAAGTGTTGCAATACCTGTTTTATCGGTGCTTCTTATTCCCATCATCAATTTTTCTGTTTTGATAAAACGGGAAAAAGGAACGTTCCTCATGTGTGTTGTTTTTCTATGTATTACTGTGACGCATGGAAAGGATGAAAGCCCGTTGTCTTTTGATGTTGCACGGATTTTAGATACTACGATTGGCATTGTGATTGCTTTGATAATAAACCAGTTTCCAATCCGCATGAGAATAAAGCCGCCATATACGGAATAGACCGGGGCACTTCGATAACCTGAAAACAGTCTGGGAGGCATACGGGCGAAGCACGGAAAATCTGAAATCCTATATGCAGCGCCAGTGGAGTCTTGTCGGGGGAATGGCCGGCACGTTCAGGGAGATGGAATGATAGAGGAGCTAGGGAAAGTATGCGGTATTATCAGTGTGAAAAATATCCAATAGAGTTTGTATTGTCAGAAAATATTGATAAGTGTTTTGACTGCCATAACCATGTAGGGAATTATGTCATATCTCTGGTCATGCAGGGAGAGGTTACGGTTTATCTGGAAAGCAGGAAATTTGTGTGTCATGAAGGGGATGCGTTTACCATCCCTCCTTATGCTGTGCATTCGGTGTGCCAGGAAAGGGACGCGCGTCTGCTGTCTATGTGCATAGGAACAGCCTTTGCCGCAGAGACGGATTCTGAAACAGCAGAAGTCATTGTCCGGGAACTGTTAAATGATGCAGTGGGGCAGGGTATTTTTGGAGAAGCACAGAAAGAAAAGCTTTTACCTTTTGCACGGGCAGTTTTCCGGGGTTGGGATAAGGGCGGGAAAGAGATGGATGCAGGCATAAAAATTCTGACTGATAAAATTACCTGCTATCCGGAACAGGAACTGTCCATAGAAACATTGGCGGCGGATATTTTTGTCAGCAAATATTATCTCATAAGAAAATTTAGAAACAGTGTTGGAATGACGCCGCATCAGTTCTGTATTCAGAACCGCATACGAAAATCACAGAGACTGCTGGATGAGGAAAAAACAATCAGTAGGATTGCCGCGGAAATGGGATTTTATGACCAGAGCCACTTTGACAAGGCTTTCCAGAAGATTGTCGGGATATCCCCGTCAGAATATATCCATTCAAAAAAGCAGATAGGGCAGAGTACATAGGGCAATTTTTTACAAGACATGACTGCTTCCGGGGAATATGATTGAAACGTAAGACAGATCACATATTTTATCGGAGGTGCAGAATGGATACATTTGAATTGTTTAATAACGGAAAATTAGTTTTGCCGGAAAAGGAGGCTGGCTTTGCAGGGATTGAATGGTCAAAGCATCCGACTTTTAAGGGTGTCGAACTGAAACACATTATCACGGCAAAGGACACAGATGGTAAATTCAGCTACCATTTGGTGCGGATTGCGCCCGGTTGCAGCATCGGAAACCATATCCATGAAACGCAGTTGGAAACGCATGAGGTGATAAAGGGGAGAGGGGGATGTGTAAATGCAGGCAGCACTATTTCGTATGAGGCCGGAACAATCTCCATCATGCAGGCGGGTGTGCCGCATGAAGTCACTGCTGATTCGGAGGGGTTATATCTGTTTGCCAAGTTTATGCCCGCATTATGTTGAACTGAATAAAAGGATAATAAGCAAGACCGCCGTACTATGGAAAAACGCCATATGCGGCGGTCTGCCATTTTGATAGGGACAGTCGGGATATGCTTACACGGCGGTTTGCGTTTGTGTTTATAGTCGTTTCGTGTAAAAACCGTGTTATTATTCATACGGATTCTGCCAGTCGGGGCAGAGGTATGTTTCGCTCCATGTCATCATGGTCTGCAGGACGGGAATGAAGCTCTCCCCAAATTCAGTAAGAGAGTATTCCACTTTGGGCGGGATTTCCCTATAAATTTCCCGGTGGAGGAAACCGTCACCTTCCAGTTCCCGGAGCTGCTTTGTGAGCGTGGACTGCGTGATGCCGTCAAGGCGGCGCATCAGTTCCCCGAACCGCTGGACTTTGTAAAAGGACACATACCATAAGATCAGGATTTTCCATTTGCCGCCAATTACGGACTGAAGCCTGCCCATAGGGACGCAGCGGGCGATGGTTTCCTCGTTGTTGAATTTGTTCTCAGCCATTTCATTCCACCTCTTTCCCCATGAGTATATCCCGGCAGTGGGAAAAAATCAAGATACGGTTATTGTTGACAGATAGTACGAAAAAGTGAACTACCGACTAAAAAAGACAGTACTTGATTTCATGGAATTTTAGAGGTAATTTAGTGCAAAAGAGGAAAGACGCGAGGAGGAATGAATGATGCACTATACAGGAACCATATGGAGGCCGCCCTATGAGGCATCTTCCCTGTTGCTGGAAGTTACTGCGGGCTGTACGCATCACAGATGCAAGTTCTGTACGCTTTACGCAGACCTGCCTTTCCGGTTCAGGATGTCACCAATGGAAGATATAGAGGAGGACTTGCAAGAGGCACAGAAGATGTACCGCCGATTTATGGGAGGGAAGGTAACTCGGACTTTCCTGACCGGGGCGAACCCTTTTGTGCTGAAATATGACAGACTGATGGAGATTGCGGGGCTGGTACACAGATATTTCCCGGAGATGAAGACCATCGGCAGTTTTGCCAGGGTGACGGATGTTACGCTGAAAACGGACGAGGAACTGGCGGCTTTGCGCGGAGCCGGTTATGACGGGCTGACAATCGGCATCGAAACGGC